>JBAZIR010000387.1:0-5779 GCA_041651735.1 Verrucomicrobiia bacterium
GGCAATGGCCTGCTCGCGGCGGTGCCAGAAGAGGACGATCGGGCTGGCAATGAAGACCGAACTGTAGGTGCCGGTCAGGATGCCGACGAGGAAACAGAACGCGAAGTCTTGAATGCTGCCGGTGCCGAAGATGAAGAGGATCGCCGTCGCGCCGATCGTCGTGGTGCCTGTCAGCATCGTGCGCGAGAGCGTCTCGTTGATGGCCTTGTTCATCAGGCTCTTGTAAGAGTGCTGGCCAAGGCCGCCGAGCTTGAGGTCTTCGCGAATGCGGTCATAGACGACGATGGTGTCGTTGATGGAGTAACCGATGATGGTCAGAACAGCCGCCACGATAGGCGCAGAGAACTCGCGTCCGCTGAGGCAATACCAACCCATGGTCATGAGGATGTCATGGATGGTGGCGACAAACGCGCCGACGGCAAACGGGAACTCAAACCGGAAGGTCACGTAGAGCGTGATCATGATCAGGCCCCAGAAGATGGCCCAGCCGGCGCCTTTGAGCAGTTCGAGGCCAACGGTGGGGCCAACGCGCTCGATGCCGACCCGGGTAAACTGCGCCTCGGGGAACTTCGTGCGCAAGACCTGCTCGACCTTCTCGCCTTCGTTGTAGCCAACCTTGACTTCCAGGAACTGCTTGCCGGAACCGACGTCTTTTTGGAATTGGATAAGACTCTCGCGCATGCCGGCATCGGCAATGGCCTTGTCGAGTTTGTCCACGTCCACACGCTGGGCGAAGGTCATGGTCAACGAATCGCCACCGGCAAAATCCACGCCATAGACCTCGCCGTTGAGGTGCAAACCGCCGCGCTGGACGAAGCTGACCGTGCCGGCGGCGATGAGAAGCCATGAGCCGATGAACGCCCACTTGGCCATGCTCATGAAGTCTATGTTGGTGATGCTAACCCAGCGCATCATGCCGATCTTGTTGAGCCAACCTTTTTTCAGCATGAACTCGAAGACCAACCGCGTGCCGACGACAGCGGTGAAGATGTTGGCAGCGATGCCGATGGTCAGCGTCAAACCAAAGCCCTTGACCGAGCCAGCTCCGAGCATGATGAGGATGATGGCGGAAAGGATGGTGGTGGTATTGGAGTCAAGAATGGCGCTCCATGCCTTGCTGAAGCCGGCGTCAAGCACGGCGCGCATGTTCTTGCCCGCGCGCTGTTCCTCGCGGAACCGCTCGTAGATGAGGACGTTGGCGTCCACGGCCATGCCGATGGTCAGCACGATGCCGGCGATGCCGGGCATGGTGAGTGTCGAGCCAAGTATGGCCATGACGCCCATCAGGATGATCATGTTCAGCAACAAGGCGATATTGGCCACCAGACCGGCGCGCCAATAATACATGACCATGAAGATGACCACGAAGATGGCGCCAAGAACCGACGCGCGGATGCCGCTCTCGATGTTGTTGCTGCCCAGCGAGGGATCCACGCCACGCTCTTCGAGGATTTTCGCGGGCGCTTCCAGCGGGTTCTCCAGGATGTTCGCAAGGTTCATCGCTTCCTTGTAGTCGAACTGGCCGGTGATGACGCCGTTGCTCATGATCTTGGATTGGATGACCGGCGCGCTCTTGACCTCACCGTCGAGGACGATGGCGAGCCGGCGGCCGATGTTGTCACCGGTGACCTGGCCGAAAATCGTTGCGCCCTCGCTGTCGAACTGGAACCCGATCTCCGGCGCGCCGGTGTAAGCATCGCCGTGAACGCTGGCGCGCGTGAGGTAGCGGCCGGTGAGCGGCTTGGCGGGCGGGCCGGCAGGACGCTTGGTGACGAGCAACTTCTCGGTATGGAGCTTGCCGTCGCGAGTCTCGCTGAGTTCCTTCAGTTCGTAGCCGGGCGGAATCTCACCACGGGTGACGAGGTCTTCCATGCTGGGATCACCCGAACTCTCCGGCTGATAGACAAGCTTGAACTCCAGGTAGGCGGTTTTCTGGATGATGCTGCGCGCCGATTCCTTGTCGGCCTCGGTCAGGCCGGGCAACTGGATGAGTATGCGCGTCTCGCCAACGGGCTGGATGACCGGCTCAGCGACACCGAATTTGTCCACGCGTTTGCGGAAGGTCTCGATGGCCTGGGTCACGGCCTCCTCACGGCGGAACTGGTCGAGCTTGGTGACGTCCAATTCCACCAGGAACGACGTGCCACCCTTGAGGTCGAGACCGAGGCGGAATTTCCCGGCGTTGCGTTTCTGGACCCGCGCCAGGATATCGAGGTTCGGCGTCTTGGAATCTTTCTTGATGAAACCTGGGAAGTATTTCTTCAGGTCGATGTTTTGCTGCTCGACCTGAAACCGCAGGTTCGCGTAGGCGCGTTCCGGGTGGGCGGCCTGCGCCTTGCGGACAGCGTCCATGAGTTTGGTGAACGCCTCATCCTTCTGCGTGGCGGTCGTCTCGAAGGTGGCGATGAGGTCCTGGTCCATGGGAGGCCACAGCGCGTAGAACGATGCGGCGACGATGGACAGGATGAGAATGGTGCGGCTGAGGAGGCTTCGTTGCATGGCGGCTCAGTTCTTGGAGGTGGATTGTTCGCCTTCGTTGCTTCGCTGCGTGACGGTCTGAATGGCGGAGCGGAGCAACTTGACCTTGACGTTATCGGCGATGCGCACGATGACGGTCTTCTCCTTGACGTTGGTGACCGTGCCGATAATGCCACTGGTGGTGACAACCTTGTCACCGCTCCGGAGCGATTCGAGCATCTTCTGCGTTTCCTTCTGCTTCTTCTGTTGCGGCCGGATCAACATGAAGTAAAAGACCACGAAAATCAGCACCGGGAACAACATCGTGTTCAGCATCTTCGCCCATTCCGGCGCATTCTCGCCGATGGGCGCGCCCATCGCCAAAACTGGAAACAAACAAGTCGTCATCACGTCTTTTTTCCTTTGCAGGCCAGGCGTCCTGCCTGGCCAATCATCATCTCACATCGGACAGGCAGGATGCCCGTCCTGCTCTTTGTTCACTCGATAATTCGCCACCAACTCGCGGCGGAAACTCTCAAACGACCCGGCCGCAATCGCGGCTCGCAGGTCGCGCATCAGTTGCAGATAGACGTGCAGGTTGTGCCACGTCAGCAGCCGCAAACCAAGAATCTCACCGGCATTGAACAGGTGCCGCACATAGGCCCGCGAATAATGCCGGCAACAATAACACGCGCAACCTTCCTCGACCGGTCGCGGATCGTCCTTCCACGCCGCCACGCGCACGCTCTGCGTGCCGCGCCGCGTGAACGCCGTTCCGTTGCGCCCGACCCGCGTCGGCAGCGCGCAATCGAACATATCCACGCCGCGCGCCACCAGTTCCACGATCTGCCGCGGCGTGCCGAGGCCCATTACATAGCGCGGCTGGTTGGCCGGCAGCAACGGCGCCGTCACCTCGGCGATGCGGAACAACTCTTCATCCGGCTCGCCGACACTCAGGCCGCCGATGGCGTAACCGTCAAAACCGGTCGCCATCAACTGCTCCGCACAATGCCGCCGCAGGTCCTCATAAATACTGCCCTGCACAATGCCAAAGAGCTTGCCGGCAAAGCCAATAGTCGCAGCCTCCTGCCGGCAACGAGCCGCCCACGCTAGTGAACGCTCCACGGCTTTGCAAGCGGTTTCTCGGTCGCATGGGTAGTGCGGGCACTCGTCCAGAACCATTGCAATATCTGAACCGAGCGCGTGCTGAATCCCCATGACCTCCCGCGGTCCGAGGAAGCACGCCGCCCCGTCAATGTGGCTCTGGAAATGCACCCCCTCGTCCGTCAGCTTGCGCAGCTTCGCCAGCGAGAATACCTGGAACCCGCCGCTGTCCGTCAGAATCGGCCCGTCCCATCCCATGAACCGATGCAGCCCGCCCGCCGCGCGGATAATCTCGACACCCGGCCGCAGGTTCAAGTGATAGGTGTTCGATAAAATGATCTGGGCTCCCAACTCCCGCATCTCGTGCGGCGTCATGCACTTCACCGTTCCCTGGGTGCCGACCGCCATGAAACAAGGCGTTTCCACGACGCCATGCGCGAGCGTCAGCCGCCCAATGCGTGCGGCCGAAGCAGTATCGGTTTGCAGAAGCTGAAACATCGTGAATCCGTTAAAAAACAAGAGCGCGAGACGCTACCACGAGTCGGTTTTTCTTGTCGAGCATGGCGGCTGGCCGGTTTCCGGCACGGTGAAGCCGCCGCCCCATACCTGAATCCCACTGGATTCCCCGCAACCCCGCGTTTCTCTGCGTGCCCAAACCTTTCACGCACTCACACGTGTGTTTTTCGCAGGGGAAGAAAAAATGGCGGAGAGGGTGAGATTTGAACTCACGTTGACCTTTCGGCCAAACCGGTTTTCGAGACCGGCGCTTTCAACCGCTCAGCCACCTCTCCGCAGCAACGGCCCGGCTAACGTAGAAACCGCCGCGCAACGGCGCAAGAAGATTCTCTGGGAGAATCGAGGCCGGTTCCCACCACGAGGGTCCGATGTTGGGCGAACGGTCCCCGGTCAACTGATCTTGATGCCGCGACTGCCCCGTTCCTGGCAATCACGCTCATCTCGCGTGACACCGTGCGCATTTGTCGCCAACCGCGGTGTCACTCGGTTTCGAAATCCCCTCCTTGTCCGATCCGGAAAAACGCTTACGGCTTCGTGGCCACAAACATCTTCCCGTTTCGCGCGCAAACCATCTGTGCCGCATAGCGTCCTGAGAGCGCGACAAATGGCAACCCTCCGCCCGCAACCACCCAGTGGCCTGCCATATAGAGACCTTCAAGTCCGGGCAGCGTGCAGGGAATGCGCCGTCCGATCATGCGCGGCGTCGGCAACCAGCCTTCGTAACTGCCCCGCCAGTTGGCGGTATAGCGCGCGAACGTGGCGGGGGTCGCGACATCCGACTGTTCAAGGTGCTCTGCGAGACCGGGAAATCTCCGGTCAAGAATGCCCACGACCTTCTGCAAGATGACTTTTTTTTCTGCTTGGTAACCCTGCGGATTGTCCTTCTTGAGCCCGTTCCAAAAATCGTAAAATGCCGGTATCCTGACCGTCACGAGCGTCTTGCCTTCCGAACAAAGCCCCGCTTCCGGGCCAAACACAGAAACGTCCAGCCGTGCATGCTGCATTATCGGGCTGTACGCCATCAGTGATTGCGCTCCCGGCAGGCTGAGGGCTTGGGGCGCATCAGGGAACGCTCGGTTAATCCCAAGTGAAACCAGGACCATGCCCGGAAATGGCTCGTTCTGTTCGTACATGCAAACGAGACGCTTGTTCACGTACCGGCCGTTCAGCATTTTGAAAATCGTCGTATGACCATCTGCACAGGAGACCACGGCAGACGCCGGAATCAGGGTCCCGTCGGAGCAATTCACTCCCGTCGCGCGGTCGTTCTCGACCCGGATCGAAACCACCCGCGTGTTGCACCGAATCACGCCTCCAAGCCGGGTATAACGATCTGCAATCGCCCCGGCAAACGCCCGAGAACCGCCGATGACGAATCCGGTGTTTCTGCGGGAGCGAAACGCCAGAACCATCACGAGCACAAACGCTGACATGTGCCCATAGCCGACGAGCGCAAGCAACGTCTCGCTCAGAAAAGTGTTCCGGTATCTCGCCAAGTACCTGGCAACTGACAGTCCTTTCCATTTCAGGAACACGGGCAGTATCGGAACGCAGCTCAATCCGAGCCGTATTTTTTCGAGCAGCGTCATCAATTCCAACGGTTTTTCCAGCGGTGGTTCCAACGAAGCGCAACGCCGCGCCGCGCACACCAGTTCGTCAATGAGCGCGGAGTCTTCAGGCGCGATGCGTTTGAACTCGGATG
>JBAZIR010000388.1:0-5779 GCA_041651735.1 Verrucomicrobiia bacterium
TGGAAGAAATTCTGGTCGGAGTGCGGTTCGATGAAGAAACATTTCCGCCCGTGGACGAAGCCAAAATAGACCGTGCAATGGATGCTCTGGTTGTACCACGGCACCCAGAGGTCCTTGTGAGTGATCTGGAGGCCGAAAATCTGGTCGTAGCGCAGGCAGTCGTATTTCGGCAGGATGATCTCGACGGAGTTGCCGCGAATCTCCAACTCGCGGCACAGTCCAAACACAACGTCCCCCAGCCCGCCCACTTTGGCGACGGGAGCGCACTCTGACGATACCATCACGATATACATTCGGTCGTTCTTTTCTCTCCGTGTTCAGTTCCAAACCTTGACGCGAAAGATACTATCACTGCCAAACCAGTGCGAGCAACGCGCCTTTTTTGCCGGCCCGTTCTACTTCCTGCCCATTTTCGCCATCGCCGCATCCAACAGGTTATACGCCTGCTCCAGGTCGTCGAACGACCGGTGGACCCAGCGGCTGCCCCAGTAGAAATTGCAGCTCGTCTCCGCCGTCAGGATGAAATCGTAGGCACGCACAACCAGTTGACGTATCTCTTCAGGATCGCCCACTCCGGGCTGCCGCTCGTCAAACGCCTGCTTCACCTGATGGTAATAATCGCTTGCGCGCCGCACCTCGTCCCAACCCTTCTTCTGCAAGAGCGAGCCGGTCCATTGCGTGAAGTCGCCGCCCCAGTGATGCTCGGTGTTCCATGCGCCGCGATGCACCTCCACTTCCTCCGTCGGCGGATAGCGATGCAAATACTCGCCGATATGGATCGGCTTGAAACCAAGCGTGCCGGCGCGGCAGCGATCCAGCATTTGCCGGTAAAAGAATCCCCAGAAACCGCTCTCCACGTTCGTCGTGCGGAACCAACCGCCATTCTCGCCATCGGTCCACGTCGTCACCAGCGCGGGAAAGTCGCAAAACTTCGTCCGCTCGCGCACCTCGTGCTGGAACCAGCCGGGGTCCATGCCGGAGAGTTGCGCATTGGACAGCTCACGGTCGCGCGGCACGACTACGATTTCCGCGCCGCCATAGCGCGCCAGATACGGCCGGTAGCGCGTCTCCTCCCAACGCATTTGCCGCTTCGGCTTGATGAAGATGGAATCCACCAGCACGTATCTGTAGCCGTGCCGCTTCAGCATCGGGATCATCTCCATGCAGAACCCCATCTCCGGCGGCCAGAACCCGCCGAAGCTTTCGCGGCCCAGCAAATGTTTCCCCAACCCCTGCCACCACGCTGTCTGTGCGTCCCAATCCGCCGCCGGAATCAGCGGGTAGACCGGGTGATACAATCCGCTGCCCACAATCTCGATGGGAGCGTGCCGGAACCGCTTGAGAAGATCCTCGATGTCCACCACGTCCCGGAACGTCTGCCGCACGCCGGGGTCTTCGAGTTGCTTCAGCAGCGTCCCCGAAACACTCAGATGCAACCGCGCGACGTCATGATACCCCTCCAGCATCCGCGTGATGCGGTCGTAGCACCACAGGATTTGCTTCGCCTCCCAACTCTCGCCGGAATTGTGCAACGCCACCAGGTTCCCCAGCGGCTGATGCAGGTGCAGTCCCAGCGCATGATAAACCTCGCCCATGAAAATATCCTCCGTCGCTTCTCGGTCCTGACGTTCACACGGGCTCATATCGCCCGTGCCGTTGCCCTCACCTTACGCCGCACCGCTGCATCCAGCCAAGCTTGAACTTCCCCCGCAATCCCGTCAGCGCTTCGCCGGCTTCGTGTCCGGCTGAAGTTGCTCCAACGCCGCTTCAAGACTGAAGCGGAGGAAAAGCCCGTATTCACCGAACGTTTTCCGGTCCGCGTCGTCGAGCACCGCGCGCATCGCCGGCATCGCCGGCCGTACCACCTCGCCGAGCAGTTCCAATGCGCGCGCCGCGTGCAATGCCACGTCGCCATGCTCGCTGCGCAGGTCGCCTTCGAGCGCGCGCAGCGCCGCCTCCGTCTCGCCAAGCTGGACCAGCGCCACGGCTGCCTCAATGCGCACCACTGCGCTCGTGTCCTTTAACGCAGCCCTCAGCGCGTCGCACGCGGGCGCGGCGTCCTTGCCCGCCGCACGCAATCCGACCGCCGCCCAGTAGCGCACGCCATCGTCCGCGTCGCTGAGAAGTTTCTCCAGCTTTGGCACCGCGTCGGACCGTCCGACGAGATCAGCCGCGTCGAGCAGCCGCACGAGCGGATACTTCTTCGGATCTTTCGCCACCGCGAACGGCGTCGAGTCCGCCCCGATGCGCTCCCGCATTTGCGGCTCGGTCAAGAAACCTGCATCGCGTGTCGTCAGCAGCCATTCGCGCAGCGCGCGGCGCATCTTTTCCAGTGTCGCGCGATGCTTCGGCAATGCGGCAAGGTTCTTCACCTGATGCGGGTCCGTCTCGCTGTCATAGAGTTCCTCGATAGGCTTGCGCGGCGCGGCGTAGGTGAGCTGGTCTGTGCCCAGCCTGCCCTCGGCGGCGAGGCGCTTGAACTCGCGGCGCATCGTCGAGCCGTCCGAGAACCGTTCTGGCGGCATCCACGAAAGGTGCGGCATGAAGTTGCGGATGTAGAGCCAACGCCCGTCGCGCACCGAGCGCGAGAGATCGAAGGCCTCGTCCACACGATCCCGCGCGCCGAAAACAAACTTGCGGGGCTTGCCCGCCGCCGGCCCGGCGAACGGCACGCCCTGCATTTGTTTCGGCATCGGCAGGCCCGCGAGACTCAGCACGGTCGGCCCGAAATCCACAAAGCTCACCAGCCGGTCCGTAACGCTGCCCGGCGCGCCCGTTGCGAGATGACGGAACTTTTCCGGAAACCGGATGATCAACGGCTCCCACAGCCCCGTGTCGAACAGACATCGCTTGCCGCGAGGAATGCCCATGCCGTTGTCGGAATAGAAGAACACGATCGTGTCGTTGGCGAGGCCGTCCTCGTCGAGAGCGCGCAACAACGCGGCCACTTCCTTGTCCATCGCCGTGATGCAGTCGTAATAGCGCGCAAGCATCCGGCGCGACTCGGACGTGTCGGGATAGTACGGCGGCACCGGCGCTTTCGCGGGGTCGTGGCGTTCCTCAGGCGCGAGCCGGCTCCCTACCATCTTCTCGAATTGTTCGTGCGGGAAGACGCTCGTGCGCGACTGGTGCGTGGTCATGAGATTGAACACCGCGAAGAACGGCTGGCCCGGCTTGCGTCCGCGCCAGTGGGCCTTCCCCGACGAGACATCCCACGCGTCGCGGATGAACGCCGCCTCGCCTCGCAAGTTGTAGTCGGTTTTGACGTTGTTGGAGCAGTAGTAGCCTGCCTCGCGCAGCCATGCGGGGAAGCCCCGGAACTCCGCCGGCACAGGAAACGTCGAGCGCAAACGCTGCGTGCCGAGTGAAGTGGCATACATGCCCGTGATCAGGCACGAGCGCGCGGGCGAGCAGACCGGCGCCGCGGCAAACGCCCGCGTGTAGCGCACCGCCTGCCGGGCAAACGCGTCGAGATTCGGCGTGCGCGCGTAGCTGTCGCCGTAGCAACCGAACTGGGGACAGATGTCTTCGCAGGTGATCCAGAGGATATTCGGCTTCGGAGACGTGGGCGCGGCGGACGTGCCGGATGAAGCGACGAGACCCAGGACAAACAGAACCGCGAGGACGCGTTTCATTTCTTCTCCGCCGGTTTGACGATCAGTCGCAATTCTTCGCCAGCCTTCAGCGACACGGCGAAGCCGTTGAGCAATGCCTTGCCGGTGCAAATCTGTTCTTCGTCACCGGCGACGTTGTTGACTTCGTAATGCGCATCAGCCTGCGCGGTGAACCACTCCGGGAACTGGTTGATGCGCGGATAATCGAGCGGCAGGTGCATGTTCAGCTTGTGGCGCTGTTTGTCGAAGATGAGACGCCCCTCCCACGGTTTGTCCGCGATGACGCTGATGCAGAGGCGTCCACCCTCGCGCGCAGCGCCGAAGCGCACGTCCGCGCGCCACGGCTGGACGGTGATGCCCTGCGTCTTCCAGAGCGCATACATCAACGACGTGCGCGCGGAGTTGCCGTCACCGTGCCAGCCTTCGATGACGCCGTTGGGATGCTGCCGGCCCCACATCGTCTTGATCTCGGCGTCAACCCACTCCATCGCCGACGCCACTGGCTCGCGGTTGAGGAGCGTGATCGCGCCCTCGATGGAGTCGGCGTAACCGTCCGCGGTGTTGCTCTGGCACATGCCACCCTGGCCGGTGTAATGCTCCTTCAGATTGCTGAGCGCCTTGCGCGCGGCGTCGCGGTAGGCAGCGCTCTTGTCGAGCAGGAAGGCCGTGTAGATGCCGTCGTAGTTGTAACCCCAGTTGTCGGTCAGCGCGCTGGTGTGTTCGCCAGTGCGGCTGCTGACGCGGAGATAGAGCAGGCCGTGCTCGTTTCTGCCAATCTCCAGAATGCGGTCGTACATCTCGTGGATCGGCTTGCGGTACGCCTCGCGTTTTTCCGGCGCGACGTGGGCGCACGCGACGTAAAGCTCGGAGAGGCCGTTGATGACCTCGCATGAGTGATCGCCCAGCGCCAGTTCCTTCATGTCGCGGGTCGGATGATTCGTGCCGCAAAGGTAGTAGTCGCCAAGGCGGATGGCCCAGTCCAGATACTTGCGCTCGCCGGTGAACCAGTAGAGCCGCGCGCAGGCCTGGAGCAGGTCGCCGTTGACCTCGAAGTTCAGCGTCGGAATCTTGCCGAACAGCGTCTCGACCTGCGCGTTCTTCCAGATGTCGTCAATGATGCCGATGGCGCGCTCACTCCACGGGCTGGGGCCGAGCCACTCGGTGATGGGCAACAGGCCGTCCTTCACGTATTCGGCTCCATCGAAGATGATCGCGTCGAGGTCCAGTTTCTCGCGCCGCCAGCCTTTCTTGCTGAACGAGTAATCGTCCGGCAGCCGGTCCACGCGGCAGGTCAGCTTCGTCTCCGTGCGCAGCATCTCCAGCATCCGCCCCTCGAACAGCGGCCGGTCGGTCATCGCCGCGGTGAGCACCATGAACGGCCAGTTGTCCGCGGCCGAATCGCGGCCGTTCCAGTAATCGCGGCTCTCGTTCAGATTGCGCGGGATCAGCCCGGTGGCCGGATCGGCGTGGGCCAGCCAGCCGTCAATGAAGCGGCGCGAGCGATAGAACGCCTCGTTCGCCTGCCGCCCGTGCTTCTCTGCAAGCCGGAACGCCGCTTCGACGCGCGCGTCGCTCGCGGGCTTGGCCGGCGCAGGCGCAGGCGTATCCCACACCTTGCGCATCTCAGGAAATCCCTCGCCTTGGAACCCCATCCACGGCGACCGTTTTCGTGCCGCCTGGGCTTTCTGCGCGGACTTCGCCTTGTAACTCGCCGTCTTCAAGTCGGGCCGCTTCGCGTCGCCGCCGGGCGCGGTCAACCGCACCTCGGCGATGAACGCAGCCTTGCCTTCGCCGGGCTTCAGCGTGATGTCGTAGCGTTCGCCCTTCACGCCGTCGGGCAACGGCACGCGCAGCCAGCGAAACCCGCTGTAGTCGCCGCCGCCAGTGACCGGCAACGACTGGCCGTTGACGACGACCACGGCCACGCGCTTGTCGTTCTTCGATCCCCACAGCAACTCCAGCGCCGCGCCGGGTTGCGGCTTCACGTCGAAGGTCACCTGCATGTCCGATGAACCGAGGAAATGATACGGTGTGCCGTTGAACTCCTGGTCGCCGCCCCGAACCCACGCCACGGCCGCCCTGTCGTCAGGAGAGCCGACCGAAACCGGTTCCGCCGCGTTCCCAACCAGCGCACATCCCGCAACCAACATGCTTCCAATCAATGT
>JBAZIR010000389.1:0-5770 GCA_041651735.1 Verrucomicrobiia bacterium
TGGAATGCGACGGCCAGGAAGTGTCGAAGCGCAGCTATACGTGGAGCTGCGAACCTGAACAGACCAAGGCCATCCAATGAAAACCTTCATGCTCCTTCTTATAACGACGCTGTCCGCGACCGCGGCGGACTTCGACGTCGTGCTGCGCAATGGCCGGATTGTGGACGGCTCGGGAAAGCCGGCCTTCGCCGGCGACCTCGCGATCAAGGATGGCCGCATCGCCGCGGTCGGCAAAGTCGCCGGTTCTGGAGCCTCGGAACTCAACGTGGGCGGCAAGATCGTCGCGCCCGGTTTCATTGACGTACACACTCATTCCGAAGACATCCTGAAATATTCCGCCGCCGAGAATTTCCTGCGCATGGGTGTCACGACCGTCGTGACCGGTAACTGTGGCGGCTCGCGCATCGATATCGCCCGGTTCTTCAAAGACCTCGAAGCCACCAACGTCACGCTCAACGTCGCCAGCCTCATCGGCCACAATTCCGTCCGCACGAAGGCCATGGGTGGCAGTCTCAACCGCCCGCCCTCCGCCGACGAACTCTCGCGGATGAAAGCGATGGTGGAACAAGCGATGAAAGACGGCGCCGTCGGCCTCAGCACGGGCTTGATCTACCTGCCCGGCACCTTCACCAAGACAGAGGAAATCGTTGAGCTTGCCAGGGTCGCTGCCGCGCACGGCGGCCTCTACGTCAGCCACATCCGCCACGAGACGGAGCAAATCTTTGAAGCCCTCGACGAACTCTGCCGCGTCGCGCGCGAGGCCGGGATTCGCGCGCAAATCTCACACCTCAAACTCGCCGGCCCGAAGGCATGGGGCAGGGCCGGTGAGGTGCTGGCCGTTCTCGACAAGGCGCGGGCCGACGGATTGGACATTGCCCATGACCAATACGTCTACACCGCCTCCAGCACCGGCCTGAGCCGGCTGGTTCCCGACCAGGCCCGTGAGGGCGGCACCAAGAAGTTCATCGAGCGCGTCCGCGATCCCGAACAGAAGAGGCTCATCATCGCGGAGATGAAGGCGACGCTGAAACGGAGCCTGCGCAGCGACTATAGCTACGTCTTCATTGCGGATTGCCGCCACGACAAATCGCTCAGCGGTAAAACCGTGCCGCAGGCTGCCAAACTCCGGCGCGGCTCCGATTCCCTCGACGATCAGATCGAGCTGGTCCTCGACCTCGAACGTCACGGCGGCGCCACGGCTATCTTTCACGGCATGAACGAAGCGGATGTCCGCCGCTTTCTCCTCCACCCGCTGACAATGGTGGCCAGTGACGGCGGGCCGCGGGCGCCATCGACCGAGCTGACACATCCGCGCAGTTGCGGCAACAATGCCCGTGTGCTCTGCCGCTACGTGCGTGAACTCAAACTCCTGTCGCTCGAAGAAGCCATCCGCAAGATGACTTCCCTGCCGGCGAGGACATTCCGCCTGCAAGGCCACGGCGAGATCAAGCCGGGCTGCGCGGCCAACGTCGTCGTCTTCGATCCCGATCAGGCCGCCGACCGCGCCACCTTCGAGCAACCGCGCGCCTATGCCGTTGGTTTCAGCGATGTCTTCGTCAACGGGACCGCCGTCATCCGCGACGGTTCCCTGACGGGCGCGCGTCCCGGCAAGCCAGTGCGATCATCGCCGACCCGGCATTAAGAACGGACGTTTGGATTTCTCGCTTTGCCTCCGGCCCAAACCGGGTAAACTGATCGGCATGATCAGAAAACCATCTTCTCGCGCAACCGCGTTCGATACCAACAAGTTTGAGAACATCCATCAGATCGGCGGCATCCGCACCGGCACGCTCGACAGCCATCCGCTCGGCGGGCCGGGCGGGCGCGTCGCACTGGTGGACACCGGCGCAGGGCTGCGATTCACCGTCGCTCTCGACCGCGGGGGCGACATCGTGGACGCACGTTTCAACCAGCACGCGCTGTCGTTTCTGACGCCGAACGGCCTCATGCCGCCGAACCACGCCCACCAGACGGGCATCGAGTGGATTTATGGGTGGGCAGGCGGTTTGGTAACGACATGCGGGCCGCAGTATATGGGCGGACCGCGCGAGGAAGATGGTGTGAAGACGAACCTGCACGGCCATTACTCGAACTTCCCCGCGGCGGTCGAGCAACTCATCAACCCCGACCCGCATCGTGGCCGGCTCGATATGCAGATCAGCCTCGTCACGCGCGACAGCCGGATGTTTGGGCCGGTAATGGAAGTGCGGCGCACCATCCGCTGCACGCTCGGCCAGCCGGAGATCATCATCGAGGACGAGGTGACAAACCGCGCCGACACCCGCGCGGCGCATCACTGGCTCTACCACTGCAACCTCGGCTATCCATTGCTCGACAGCGGCTCACGGTTCATCTACCGCGGCAAGGCGGAATACTGGGTCATCCCGCCGCCGGCCGGCCAGGACATCATCCAACCGATGGACAGCGCGCGGATGAACCAACTCAAGCGCGTGCCCGAGCCGCTGCCCGGACACGCCGGTTTTGGCGAGCGTGGCCTGATCGTGGAGGTCACGCCGGACAAGAGTGGCATTTGCCACATCGGTTTGCTCAACGAGCGATTGAAGTTTGCCCTCGAAATTTCCTACCCGGCGAAAGCGATGCCGCGCATGGCGAATTGGCAGCACTACGGCCCTCGCGGCTCCTATGTCTCCGGCATGGAACCGTTCTTCGGGTCGCTGCTGGGAAAGGCGCGCGACAAAGACCCGCGTGCCGAACAGTATCTCCAGCCCGGCGAGAGCCGGCGCTACTTGTTGAAGCTTCGCGTGCTGTCGGATCGTTCCGCGCTTCGCGAGCTGGCGGCATTTGACGGTCCAGTGACAGCTCTCTGAGCGCAGCGTGGCGTCAGTGTCCTGCTGAAACGTCGGATGATTGACTGAGAAAATCATCCGACGGTGGCGCTTTGTTTTCAGCCACCGCGTTCCAGACTTGTCATCAGGCTTGGTCTGCCGCGTACATCGCTTCGCAGGCAGTCTTTCCGTCCTGCCGTTTCACACCCCGTTCCGGGTTTGCCGCGAGGTGCTCACAGAGTCTGAAGACGGTTTCAACTTCGTCCGCGCTGCCGATAGCCTTCGCGATCGCTTTGGCAGTGAAGGCCCTGCCACGATGGGCACGGAGGTGGGCAAGAATCTGCCGTTGGATGCCAAGAACGGTATCGGCGGCTTTCTTGCCGGCTTGGACGCCAGGCTGGTGGTAGGCGTTGATGCCGACGAGCGAGGCGTAGAAGCCAACAGCGCGTTCGTAGAGGGCGATGAGTTTGCCGACGGAGCCGGGGCAGACGTGGCGGATGGTGATGGTCATGCTCTCGCGTCCGTTCTCGTAGAGCGCGCGGCGCGTGCCCTGGAAGAAACCGCTGAGGTAATCACCGCTGGTGGCGTCGGACTCGACTTCGAGCGGGCTGCCGCCGTCCTTGAGCACCTCGATGAAGGTGGCAAAGAAGTTGTTCACGCCATCGCGGAGCTGCTGGACGTAGGCGTGCTGATCGGTGGAGCCTTTGTTGCCATAGACGGCAATGCCCTGGTTGACCTTGCGGCCCTCGAGGTCCAGTTCCTTGCCGATGGACTCCATGATGAGTTGCTGCAGGTAGCGGCTGAAAAGATCGAGCCGGTCCTTGTAGGGCAGGATGACCATGTCCTTCCTGCCCTTGCCGCCGCCGGCCCAGAACCACATCAGCGCCAGCAGCATCGCCGGGTTCTTGCGGAAGTCTTTCACGCGCGTCGCTTCGTCCATGAGCCGCGCGCCTTTGAGCAAGCCGTCAATGTCGAGACCCTGTAATGCAGCGGGAAGCAGGCCCACGGCGCTGGTTTCGCTGGTGCGGCCACCGACCCAGTCCCACATCGGGAAACGGGCGAGCCAAGACTGCGCGGCTTTGTCGAGCTGGCTGTCGACGCCGGTGACGGCGACGGCGTGCTGGCCGAAGTCGAGACCGGCCCGCTTGTAGGCGTCCATGGCCACGAGCATGCCGTTGCGCGTCTCTGGCGTGCTGCCGGATTTGGAAATGACAATGCACAGCGTCCGGGCGAGACCGCCGGCCGTTTCGATCTGGGCGAGCGTGCGCTCCATGCCGTCGGGATCGGTGTTGTCGAAGAAGAACGGCCGCATCTTGTCAGCGGGCGTCGTGAGCGCGTTGGCGACGAACTGCGGGCCGAGCGCACTGCCACCGATGCCGATGACAAGCAGGTTCTTGAACTGGCCGGCTGTGTGGATGCGGTCAGCGAATTGCTTGATAGCGGCCAGAGTGTCCTCAATTCCCTTCTGCAGCTCCGGCTTCGGCGCGAGTTGAGGCGCGCGGAGCCAGTAGTGGCCGACCATGCGTTTCTCGTCGGGGTTGGCGATGGCGCCGGCTTCGAGCGCGTTCATGGCTTCGAAGGCCTTCCCGACGCCCGGCTGCATTTTTTCCAGAAACGCTTCGGTGAACTTCATGCGGCTGATGTCAAGCCGCAAACCGAGCCCGTCGTTATCGTAGAGGTACTTCTGATATCGCTTCCAAAGTTTTAAAGGTTTCATCTGTAAGTTGACCTTGAGCGCGCTATAAGATACGAAATCTCGAATCATGACAAACCAAGAATTGCTGCAGGCGTTCCGGGAAACGGGCGCGCTGCTTGACGGCCATTTCCTGCTGCGCAGCGGACTGCACAGCGGGCAGTATTTCCAGTGCGCGCTGCTGCTCCAGCAAATGCCGCTGGTGGAGCGGCTCGGCGCGGCGCTGGCGGCGAAGTTCGACACCAGCACGATTGACACGGTCATCGCGCCAGCGATGGGCGGATTGGTCATCGGCCAGGAGGTCGCACGCCAGCTTCGCAAACGGTTCATCTTCGTCGAGAAGGAGGAAGGCAAGCTTGTGCTGCGGCGCGGTTTCAAGATCGCCGGCGGCGAGCGCATCCTCGCGGTCGAGGACGTCATCACCAAGGGTGGCCGCGTGCAGGAGACGCTCGACATCGTCCGCGCGCACGGCGGCCGGGTTGCCGGCATCGCGGTGGTCGTGGACCGCAGCGGCGGCACGGTGGATTTCGGCGTGCCGACACAGTCACTCGGCAAGCTGGAGGTGGAGACCTTTGATCCCGCCAACTGCCCGCTCTGTAAACGGGGCTTGCCGCTGGTCAAGCCGGGGAGTAAGTAAGACAGTTCCGCCATGTCCACAAAGGGCATGGCACGACGTTAGGGAACTATGATCCAGTGGATTTTGAAGAAGATTTTCGGTGACAAGAACCAGCGGGAGCTGAAGCGGCTCTGGCCGACTGTTCACCGTATCAACGAAATCGAGAAGCAGTATCAGTCGCTCACCGACGATCAGCTTCGCGCCAAGACCGTCGAATTCAAGGCGCGCATCGAGGAAGGCCGCCAGAAACGCGGCATCAACGACCTGCTTGCGCAAGCGCGCCAGCTTCAAGCCGACCTGCGCAGCGACGATGCGAAGCCCGTGCTGCGCAAAGCACACCAACTCGAACAGGAAATCCTCAACGAACTGCTGCCGGAGGCGTTCGCGGCGGTGAAGAACGCCTGCCGCCGCCTGTGCAATTCGGAGATCATTGTCCGCGGTCATCCGATCAAGTGGGACATGGTGCCGTTCGACGTGCAGCTCATCGGCGGCATGACCCTCCACTCCGGGCGCATCTCGGAAATGGCCACCGGCGAAGGCAAAACGCTGGTGGCGACGATGCCGCTCTATCTCAACGCGCTCACCGGCAAAGGCGCTCACCTCGTGACGGTGAACGACTATCTCGCCGGGCGCGACAGCGAGTGGATGGGCGCGGTCTATCGCTTTCTCGGCCTG
>JBAZIR010000390.1:0-5750 GCA_041651735.1 Verrucomicrobiia bacterium
TCACCTCCGGCTGGGAAGGATCGATCGTGTAGGTGCCATTCCAGGTCGAGAGAGGTTTCCCCGTTTTGTCGTGCAGGAACCAGCCCTTGTGCGCTTCATAGAACTCCTTGCTGCCGGTGCCGAACGGCGCTGTCCAGATGCCGGGGCGGAAACCGAGCGCGCGAATGTCATCGGCCAGCTTCTTCATGCCCAGTGGGAACTTGCGGGGGCTGGGTTTCAGGCTGAGGTTGTCAAAATGGCTCACCGGCAACGTGTCGGAGTTATCCTGCCATGATTCGATGGACCAAAACTCCATCCCGAAGGGCTGCAAATGCTCCTTGCCCACCCGAGCCTCGGCCAGATTGTCGTCCGCCGTCGCCCTGTCGAAGTAGGTATTCCATGACATCCATCCGGTGGGCGGCGAGGGACATCGCTTGCGGTTGATCGGCTTGTAGTATGGCACGTATCGGTTGCGGTAATAATTCCGTTCCAGTGTGAATGTCCAGGCTGCCTCCGCCGTTTCATCGATCCGCGCTCGCAGCTCCAGCCCGTAACGGCCATCGCCCTTCGTCGTAAGCCGGTTGAAAGCGGCGCGCACCAGCAACGCCCGGTCGCATTCGGGGTCAAACAGCGAGTCGTTCAACGCGGAATCGGCATTTCCCGATGCCAGATGGAGAACGCGTCCACCCTTGGCCGCCTGCGTATTGCATGCGAAACTGTCCGGTGTGAAACGGACCTCGCCGTGGAATGCCAGCTCGCCCGCATAGGACTGCGCCGTCCGGTGGTTGACGAGGAGGGACAGCCGGTCACCGTTGTTCTGGAACGAGATATATCCCTGCACATCACCCTTGGTGTCCAGCAAGGCGAGGCGGTTCTGAATCGCATCCCGGGGCGCGACGACCTTCCAAGCCTTTCCCTGGGTGGTGAAATCGAGGCGGCCACTGATCCTGACCTCCCCGCTCTTCTGGACAACGTCCAGCCGTGAACTGGACTCATCAAACTCCACCTGCCAGTTTCCAAGAATCAGGCTTATGAGAACTGCCGTTGTTTGGATCATGGATAATTCCTTCGAATGTCAGCAAATGGCTATGAGGTTATTCAATTCCGAGGTGGCGCTGCATTTCCTCAAGCGACACGCCTTTGGTCTCCGGCATGTATCGCAAGACCAGCACCAATTGCAGGAGCATCATCACTGAGAAGAAGATGAAGGGCGCGCTGCTGGAAACCCTGGCCGTGACGACAGGGTA
This sequence comes from Verrucomicrobiia bacterium, assembly GCA_041651735.1. Taxonomy (GTDB): domain Bacteria; phylum Verrucomicrobiota; class Verrucomicrobiia; order CAIQCK01; family CAIQCK01; genus CAIQCK01. Next base: position 1,227 of record JBAZIR010000390.1, read on the forward strand.
GCCGAACTGAATCAGCGTGCACCAAGCCCAATGGGTCAGGCTGCCCAGTGCCTGGCCGCGGGCGCGGACGCGATTCGGGAAAATTTCGCTGATGAATACCCAGATGACCACCCCCGAGGAGGAGGCGAAGAAGGCCATGAATCCCATGAGGCTGGCCAAGACCAACATCTGGTTGTTCATGTGAAACGCGAAAGCCGCAACGCCCTGGCAGACCACCATGCCGCAAGTCCCAACGAGCAGCAGCCGCCGGCGGCCAAAGCGATCAATCAGCGTCATGCCGAGGATCGTGAAAACGAGGTTTGTCACGCCGATGATGACTGATCCAGCCAGGGCACTGGTCTGCCCCGCGCCGACGGCCTTCAGAATCTTGGGGCCGTAGTAGTTCACGGTGTTGATGCCGGACAACTGGTTGAACGAAGCCACCATGAAGGCCAGCAGAATCGGCAGGAGGTATTTCCGGCGGAAAAACGATTCACTAATCGCGACCGTCTTCTCATGCAGTGATTCGACGATCTCCTGCAGCACGGCAGCGGCGTCGGCATTGCCCAGCTTTTGGAGCACCGTCAGGGCCTCATCGCGGCGGTGTTTCTCCACCAGCCAGCGCGGGCTTTCGGGAATCGGCAGCAGGAACAGGAAGAAGAGCACGGAGGGCACAGCGACGATGCCCAGCATCCACCGCCAACACTCGGGGTCGCTCCCCGTATACCGGTCGATCAAGAAATTGGAGATGTAGGCCACCAGCAGCCCGACCACGATGTTGAACTGGCTCATGGCCACCAGCCGGCCGCGGGCGTGCGGCGGCGAAATCTCTGCAATGTACAACGGGGCCACCACCGAAGCGCCGCCGATGGCCAATCCGCCGATCAGACGGAAGATCAGCAGCGATGCCCAGTCCCAAGCCAACCCGCAACCCAAAGCAGAAACGAAATACAGCACCGCCAGACACATCAGAATCGGTTTGCGCCCGTACCATTCCGACGGTTTGCCCGCGATCAGCGAGCCAATGATGGTTCCGAACAGCGCACTGGACACGGTGAAGCCGAGGGCGACGTCACCGAGGCCAAACCGTTTCTCCAGCATCTCGGTCGTGCCGGAGATCACCACGGTATCGAAGCCGAACAAAAATCCCGCCAAGGCGGCCACAAGCGTGCTGCCCAGTAGATAGAAGTTAATTTTCATATGATAGTTTTTCGCAGTCATTTGTTTTCGGCATCGCTTGAAAAAGAATAGCCCGATCGTCCGGCATTATTCGCCATAAATATGCCGGCCGATGACGTGATTCTGATACACCTCATCGAGTTCGCAAAAATACCCACTCCAACCCCAAACGCGGACGACCAGGTTCTTATGGCGTTCAGGGTGACGCTGGGCGTCGCGGAGGGTGTCCACATTCAGCGTATTGAGTTGCAGTTGCTGGCAACCGGACTGCACAAACGCCCGCACAAACATGCCCACCTTCCGCGTGCTCTCCTGCCCACGGAACATGCTGTCCGACAACTCCATGGTCAGCGGCCCGCCATTGCAGACGCGGCGGTAATTCAACTTGCCGTAGCTTTGTAGCGCGCTCAACGGGCCGCTCACTGTCACACCCGGCGACGGGGCCAGCGACGAGCTGAAGAACTCGCCCGCCCGTCGGCCATCCGCTGTGGCGCCGACCACCGGTTCGCGCATGCTGGCGTGACCACGCGCCAGCCAGACGTAATACATGGCCGAGCCGCTTCCGGCGCGGAACCGCCCGCCCCGGCCATTGTCGCCCGCCGCTGCGCAGGCGTCGGCAAACAGGTCGAACAGTTTCACCAGCAGCGCGTCGACACGATCATCATGGTTGCCGACCTTCGGCCCGTCATTGCGAAGTTGCAGGCGCAGCGCTTCATCCTCGGCAAAATTTGTGTCCAGCGCGCGCATCAACCTGTCGGCGGGGATGATCTTCTTCTCAAGAACGAGCGTCTTCACCGCCGCCAGCGCATCCGCGGCGTTGGATGAGGCGGCACCGTGAATACCGAAGTTGTTATACTTGAGACCACGCGACAGATCGCGTCCGCGTTCCAGACAGCCATCCATCAGCACTGAGTAATACGGCGCCGGCGGCAGGAAGAGCTTGCGGCTGGCTTCGGCCAGCACCTTCACCTGAGCCTTCAGGTCCGCGCCAATCCGCTCCAGTATTTTCTCGAACGACTCGCCCGCAGCCAGACCGGCGCGGATGGCTTTATCCACGGCGGCCGGCAGCGAAGCCGCGCCGATATTGACTACTTCCATGCCGCGTCCGGGAATGATGAACTCCCAGCACGCTGCCACAGTGTAATCACGGGCGTCCTCCTCTGCGTAGCCGGCGGCTACGAGACCGGGGATGACGACCTCGTCGTTGGCGTATTGCGGGAAACCAAGCCCGATACGTGTCAGTTCGGCCGCGAGGGCCAGCAAGTCGAGATCGGTATGGCGATCCACACGCAGGTTGATCTTGGGATCGATCAACGCCACCGCACGCGCGACGCGCAACACCATGGCTGTGAGTGGATTCACGCCATTGCTGCCGTCACGCCGCATGCCGCCGAGCATCAACGATTGTCCGTTGTCGCCTTGCTGGATGCCGGGATAGAGATCGCTGTCCTTGTTGAGGGAAATGAAGAACTCGGCCAACAGCTCTTCCGCCGCTGATTCGTCGAGCCGGCCAGCCTCCAGGTCGGCTTGCAGGTATGGCCACATATATTGATCAAAACGCCCCAAGCCGCAGTGATAATGGCCGCTCAGCCAGAGCACGGCGTGGCACAACCGCAGGGATTGCAGCGCCTCACGGAACGTAGTGGCCGGCTGCGCAGGAACGCGCTCCAAAACATCGGCGACATCCTGCCGACCCAACTGCCGGGCTGTTGCCGCGTAGCGTCGCGCCAGGTCCATGACGGCATCCATCGTTTCGATGGCGGCGTCCAGAAATTCCACCGCCTCGGTATTGGCTGATTCCCGTGCCCGCGTGGCAAGCGCGACCTGTTTTCGGCCCATCAACCCCTGGGTGAGAATCATGCCCCAATCCGCACAAATGTTGCTGATGGGACCCAACTCGTGCAGGGTCACGCCGGACGTGAGGACCCGCAACTTCTCCTCTGTGAAGAGCGGGGCCACTTTGCAAACCGTGCGCGTAAAGACGATCCGCTCGTCCGGTTCAATGACAACGGTCTGTGCCGCGCACATGCGGCTGGTCTGCCGCGCGGCCCGCCGCATCCACGACAAGCCTTCCGCGTCGCACTCAGGTTGCACTTCAACTATCTGAGTATCCCGGAGCCGACGCTGCTCGCCGGCGCGGATACGCTGTTTCATCGCCGCCAAGCGGGGCGATAGTTCCGTCACACGGGCGTTGCCGCCAAGATGTGTTTCCATGGTTTTCATGCCAGAGCGGCTTCCACTTTGAGTTCTTGAAAAGGTTTGAGATTGGCTTGCGGCGCGACGTTTTCGTCGTAAGCCGGGTGCCATTCCAGACTGCAGGCGGCATACTTGCCACCGGCCGCCCGGTTGTATGGCAGCAATTCCACACGCGGCCGCTTGGGCAGTTCGCTCACCCGCTGGGCGATGGCACGCAGATTCTCTGGGGTATCGGTCACGCCCGGTATGAGGGGCACGCGAACGATGAACTCGGTTTTCATCGAAGCCAGCGCGGCGAGGTTTCGGAGAATCGGCTGGTTGTCCACGTCTGTCCAACGGCGATGGGCTTCAGCGTCCATCAACTTGAGGTCAAATAGCACCAAGTCGCACTTCCCTGCCACCAGTCGGAAGTCTTCCTCTGTTCCGTAGCCCGAGGTGTCCAGCGTGACATGCAGTTTCTCCAGCCGATCGATCACCGCAGCCACAAACGCGGCCTGCATCAGCGGTTCACCGCCAGAGAACGTCACCCCGCCGCCATCACCCAGGAGCAACGCCTGGCGATTCAGAATCGTCGCAAGTTCAACCGCGGTATAGCTCCGCCCAACCGGCCGTTCTCCGGCAGCGCCACGCATGACTTGGGGTTCTGGAGAAAGCCCTTCGGGATTGTGGCACCAGGCACAGCGCAAAGGACAGCCCTTCACGAAGACGGTGGTTCGGATGCCGGGCCCATCGTGAACGGTCAATTCCCGAAGGTCAAACACCACCCCCGTCGGGTCGATTGCGACGGTCGGCGTTCTCTTGGGGCCTTTTTTCGTTGCGCGCATTATGCCTGATTTACCGTGGCCATGATACCGCTGCCGGGCCGTGTAAAAATGAGTTCGCTTGTCCCGAATATTGAGACCTATTGCGGACAGAACTACCCATAAAACAGGCGTGGTCGCTTGTGCAACGCAAATTGCTTGAGAATCATTACGCTTCACTAAGCCAGCTTGCCGACTGGTGGGCTTGCCGGAACTGGCCGGGTGTCTGGCCGATTTCCCGCTTGAACAGCACGCTCAGGTATTCGGGATGCTCGATGCCGGTCGCCTCGGCGATCCGGGGCAGCGTCCAGTCCGTGTCGGTCAGCAGTTGTTTGGCGCGACGCAACTGCACCTCGCGGATTTCCATTTG
>JBAZIR010000391.1:0-5715 GCA_041651735.1 Verrucomicrobiia bacterium
ATCTCCCGTTCGATCTGCTCCATCGTCTTGCCAAAATCAACGCGGCGGCGCAGAAACCAATAGCGCCAGCAACCACAACGCGTCGCCGCGCAGCCGCCACTGAATCTGAATTGTCCGTTCAACGTTCATCGTTCACTACCCAACCGCTCTTGTCTGATTTTGAGACCTGCACCTGTGTCCGCCTTATCTGGAAATCAAGTGCCGGTGTTTTCCTTTTTACCACCATAACGAGCTTTTTCTTTGGCACACCAATCTCTCCAGAACTCACAATCCCACTCGTTTTGATCTATGGTTCTCATATCAATCTTGGGAATCCGAAATCCGTTCGATTTTGCGTGCGCAACAAACTCTTCTGGCAATCGCACTTTGTATTTATCAGCGTAGATCCAAAGACCTTCTGGCCAAAGCCAAACACCATCTGTCAGCTCGCTATCGCCCATTTCCTCATTTGGCGGACCACCAGCAAACCGACAAAATGAGTAACCCAACATAGAAGAACATTTCCGGCCATTTTTTAGGTATGACACCAAAAGAGGACGCACTTCCGATTGATAATTTTCATCAACCAAGCACGCTGGATCAATCCAGCTTTCTGATTTCAGAACAATTTTATATCCACCACCGTTAGGGTCTTCAATTGTTTCAGGGCCGCCAGACCAATACCCTATCAGCTTCAACTTGATCATAAAGAGTTCTCCTATTTGGCCTCCGGGAAGAACCAAGGGAACCCTGTCATAGAGTCAACTCCCGACTCATGACGGACTGGCTCTGTCTCGCCAGTTTCTTTTTCAATGTCGTGTCTTTCATCGCTTGCAGTTCCAATCGTTTTACCACCTGCAATACACTGCTGCCATCTCGACAACCCACTCCGCAGGCGCTGCCATTTATCGGGATAGAAACCATCCCAAGGTAAGTGCATCGCTGTAAGTGTTGTCGCTGAAACCCGGAAATTGTTCAGCGAGTATTTGCAGGGCTCGCTCATCTGGGACCTTCTCTCGTCTAGCCGTATCCCCAACTTCGTAACATTTCTCTGCAAGTTCACATGCTCGAAGGTATGCTTCGACGATTTCATTCCAAGAATGACCCGGGAACATCGTTTGTAGTGTTTCCTTAGCCTTGGCGTGCGCCGATGCAGTATATGACTTTTTTGAAAGTTCGTAGGCCGCATCAAGTATGGATACACTAATCATGATGTTCAGTAGTGGTAGGCGAACAACAACTCCACCGTCAACAGGATTGGACGCATCGTTTTCTCCTCAACCCACCAACTCCCGTTCGATCTGCTCCAGCGTCTTGCCCTTCGTCTCGGGCACACGCATCAGGATGAAGAAGAAGCCGCCGGCGCAAATCGCCGCGTAAATCCAGAACGTGCCCGACATGCCGACCGCGCCTTTCAGGATCGGGAAGGTATAGGTCAGGATGAAACACGCGATCCATAACGCCGACACAGCCACCGATATCGCCGCGCCGCGGATGCGATTCGGGAAGATTTCCGCGATGAGCACCCACGTGATCGGCGCCAGCGACATGCCGTAGCAGCCGATGGCGCTCAACGTGAGCACCAGCACCCACAAGCCTTTCATCCCCATCGTGTAGGCCGCGCCGAGCAACAGGTGCGAAATCGTAATGCCTGCGCATCCGATCAGCATCAACCCGCGCCGCCCGAACCGGTCCACCGTGCCGATGGCGACGAACGTCACCACCAGGTTGATCGCGCCGGTGATGACGATGTTGAAAAGGATGTCGCTCACGCCGTAGCCGGCGGCTTTGTAGAGTTCCTCGGCGTAGTTGAAGATGACGTTGATGCCGCTCCACTGCTGGAGCACGGCCAGCGTGACGCCCACCAGCAGAATCTTCACCATCCTCGGCTCCAGCAAATCCTGGAAGCGGACGCGCTGAATCTCCCCGCCCGCCAGCGTCGCCTGCACATCGCGCACCTCGGCGTCGGCATAGGCGGCTCCACCGATCTTCGCCAGCACCGTTCGTGCGCGCGCGGCCATGCCGTTCTTCACCAGCCAGCGCGGGCTTTCCGGCACGAACAGCGCGCTGACGAAGAACAGCAACGAAGGCGCGGCCACGGCCGTGAACATCCACCGCCAGCCATACTGCCCGTTCCATGACTGGCGTATCATCTCCGCCGTCGCGCCGTCAGCCACCTTCTCGGCGATCAGCCAGTTCGCCACCTGCGCCACGAGGATGCCGATGACGATGGTGAGCTGGTTGATCGCCACGAGCCGGCCGCGCACATGGGCCGGCGCGACCTCGGCGATATACATGGGCGAGAGGTTCGACGCCATGCCGATGGCCACGCCGCCGAGAATCCGCCACATGACAAACCACGAGAACGTCGCCGCCCAACCTGTCAACACCGACGACACCGCGAACAGGAACGCCGAGATCACCAGCAGCTTCTTCCGGCCGAACTTGTCGCTGAGGCCGCCGGTCACCAGCGACCCGGCGAGGCAGCCGACGAGCGCGCAACTGTTGGCCCAACCGCTGAGTTCCTCCGAGTCGAGATGGAAGCATTTCTCGAAGAACGGCTTGGCCCCGCCGATGACCACCCAATCGTAGCCGAAAAGCAATCCACCCAGCGCCGCCACGAGCGAGATGCCCCAGATATAGGCCATGTTGTAGCGAGGGGTCATTCCGCCGCTGCCAGAGGCGACTGGTGCCGTAATCATCGTTCCATTCCTTTAGTTCAAATCCGTTGGCCGAAGCAATGCAGGATTTCGCGCCACCACCGGCTACTCGGAAACCAAGCCGCGCACCTGCCCGGCCGTGACTGCGACGGCTGGGTTGAAGCGGCTTCCTTCCATATAGCGCAAGAGGCTGTGGAGCATCTGGCGCGCGACCGGGTTCGTGTCGAGATCGTTCTTCAAATCAATGCTGCACACCAGCAGCCTGCCCCTGCCCAGCTTCGCCTCGAAGATGAGGCCCAGCTTGCGCGCGGTAAACCAGTCGTCAATCACCTGCACCACCGGCCGCAACCCACGTGGCAGATCGTCGAGCATCATCGCGCCGGCGCGCGTCACGAGATACCACCACTGCCAGTTGCTGTGATAGTCCGTGGGAAAATCGGCCAGCGCCGGATGTTTCGGGTCGCAGAGGATGCCGAGTGTCGTCGGTGGCTGGCGGCGCGTCCATGCGGTGTTCCAAAAGATGCTGGAGAAGCCGAGCACGACCTTATCCTTCTCAGCGTTCTTCACGCGCTTCGGCGGAATCATCAGCAACACCTTGCCGCCAGCGTCGAGCGCCGCGAGCGCCTTGTCGTCGAGAGCCTCGGCGACAACCACGCCTTGCGGCGGTTGCGTTTCAACCTGCGGTGGATAGACCCAGACATCCCAGTCGTTCTCAAAAGCGGGACGGGCATCCTGCCTGTCCGCCTTGCCGTGACCGGACAGGCTGGAAGCCCGTCCCACTTTCACGACCAGCTTGTATCGCGCCGGCGCGGGGACGCCCTTCAACTCCACGCTCACGCCGCCAAGCGCGTTGCCGTTGTCCACCGGCAACGTTTTTGCCGGCAACCTGCCGCTGGCGGCGACGCGGCCGTCGTCACCGACGAGTTGCCACACCGCGACGGCGTCCTTCATCGGCGCAGGGCCAAAGTGCGCCGCCTCGATGTTGGCTTCGAGTTTCTCCTCGGTGGTGAAGACGCGCTTGCCCAGTCGCGCCAGCGGAACGGTTGCGTTGCAGAAGCGGCTGTATTCCTGCGGCGTGACGTAGCCCTTGCTCTCCCAGAACGGATCGAGCACGCCGACCAGCGCGGTGCCCTGGCCGGGGAAGTCGTGCAAGTCGAGCAGTTCGAGGCCACCCATGCCCGGCGTGCGCAGCGCCGATTCGATTTCCTCCTTGTAACAAAGCGTCTGGAGCTTGCCCGACGCGAGCAGGAACTTATGCGCGAGGCCGCTCATGCCGTGTTCGGCAAGCCGGTCGCGGAAGATCTCGAAGTTCTTCGGTTTGAGATAGCCGGTGTATTTCTTGATCTCGTCGAAGTTCGGATACACACACCACTGGCCAATCTCGTGGCTGACAACCGGCACGCTGCGCTTCTGGATGTAATCGCGGTAGTCAGTCGCCGTCTCCGGCGGTTTGGCGTTGATGCGCGACTTGAGTCCCCCACCCCACGCCTGGATGCGAGGATGAGGATCGCAGTTCCACTGGTTCTCCGGCAATTCAGGCCAGCCCGCGCCGCTGCTCCAGAGCCGGCGCGAATCCTGCGCCTTGTAGTGCTCGACCCATTTCGCAAGATACGCCTTGTGGTTCTTCCCGCCCGGCTCGTTCCCATGAAGCATCAACAGCAACGAGGGATGATTGCCATAGTAGCGCAGGATGCGATCGGTCTCGTTGTAGAGCCACGGGTCCACCGGCTTGCCGTCGCCCAATGTGGTGGACTGGTTCGGCCACGACGACGCCTCGACGTGGAAGTAGAATCCCATTTCATCCGCCGCGACGAACGCCGCTTCCGGCGGACACCACGAGTGGAACCGGATCAAGTTCAGCCCATGCGCCTTCGCGACGCCGATGATGCGCTTCCACTCGGCCACGTCCGTCGGCGGATGGCCGGTCTTCGGGTAAGTGCAGCAGTCGAGCGTGCCGCGGATGAAGGTCTTCCGCCCGTTCATCACAAACTGCGTGCCTTGCACCCCGAATTCCCGAAAGCCGAACGTCTCAACCGCCGCGTCACCCTCCCGCCCTTCTTGCGCTTCAATCCGCGTCTCAACTTCATAGAGGTCGGGCGCGAACTCGCTCCAGAGTCTGGGCGGACGTTCGAGCTTCACAATGATCTCCTCCTTGGCGCGATCAACCCATGCGTGACTGTGATCCGACATGAGGCCGCGGGCGTAGTTGATCTTGACGCTGGCCCGGCCTACGGACGAATGCGAGCGTTTTTCGCGGACGATGGCGGTGATGGTGCCGCTGACCGGATGGAAGAGTGTGTTGCGAACACTGACCTCGACGCGAACCGTGCCGTCGTTTTTTGGGAAGATGCGCTGTTGCGAAATCCAAATCCGCGGGCGCGCGCGCAGTTCGATCCTGCCGACGATGCCATTCCAATTGCCCTGCATGTGGTCACTGACGCTGTGCGAGTTCTCGCCCACGTCCACGATCATGCGGTTGTCCACGCGGATGGTGAGCCGATGTTTGCCGGGCGATAGCAGACCCATCTCATAATCATGCGGCGTTGCGAGCGCGTTGTGGACGCCCATCAATTTGTCGTCCACCCAGACGCGCGTCTCCCAATGCGGGCGCTCAAGAGAAAGTTCGACGGTGAGACCTTCCCAGGCTTTCGGCACCTCGATGTCGCGCTGATACCACGCCGCGCCGGCGTAGCATTTTTCCGGCTGGAGCCAGAACGGCACCTTCACATTGCCTGGCCGCCGATACTTTGCGTATTCCGGCGCGGTGAACCACGATTTATCCACGATGCCGCCGATCCACTTCGTGTCCACCGTTACCGCATCGCCGATGCCCTGCGCAGGCAGCGAACCAGGGAGTTCGATCCGACCCGGCAGCGCACGCTCGAACCACTTCTCTGCAACGCCCGCATCGTTACGGTCGAGTTGAAACCGCCACGGGCCTTCCAACGAGATTACGTTCTCCGCGTACAAGCCCGCTGCGCCCAATTGCAATACCGCTGCGCCAACAGCGGCAATGATCCACGATCTCAGCCTTCTCATCGCGTCTCCTCTTTCGATAACAACTGCCACCACCCTA
>JBAZIR010000392.1:0-5702 GCA_041651735.1 Verrucomicrobiia bacterium
GACGCAAGATCTGCTCGATTGCTGGAGCGTCCGCGGTTGGTGCGAAGACCAGCACGTCGTCCAGTACGGGTGCGGACGGCGCTGGTTGTGGCAAGGACTTCGGTGCGGACTCAGATTGGACGACCCAGTGCGATTCAAAAAGCAAGTCCTTCCACACCGGTGCTTTTGGGGGACGAGCAGCCACGAGCGCGCAAGAAACGCCGCGCAGCGATGCCACCGGCTGGCCTGCCTCAGTAAAGAAATCGACCTCACCCAAAATCTCCGTGGCGGTGACCTTCGTCAGCCGGCTATGCACTATGAGAGGGCCGGTAATGGGCCCGTAGCTTGTCACACTGGCAATGCGGGCGGGCAGAAAGCGTTGTTTCGCACCCGTGGAATCACGCTGCTCCGCAACCAAGGCCAGGGCCTGCAAGCCGGAGTCAAGCACCGTTGGATGCAGCCGGTATGCCTCAACGTGCCGGTCTCCGTCCGCGGACACCTGCACACACGCCAACACCTCGCCGTCTCCCAACGATGCCTCCACAATGCCTCGAAAACGCGGGCCGTAGTCGAGCCCGATGTCAGCCAAGTGCTGGTACAGCGTCGTGGCGTCCCATTTCTTTCCGCAACGCGCTTGTATGGCCTCGATGCGGCTCCTGCCGCTGTCACCTTTCCATGGGCCGGGATGAGTCCGCCGAACTGCGCCCCGGGCGCATAACACCCAGCCTGCTTCCCTCCCGGCAATGCTGTTGTGAACCTCGAACTCACCCGTGCGCGGATCGAAATGAATCTGAATCTGTGGTGGATTACCATCGGCCACCAGCAATGGCCGTTGGAACTCAATATCCTCGATGGCAATCGCCTGCTCCGGAGCTGGCCCTGCCAGCGCGATCCCCATTTCCACGTAACCCACCCCCGGAAAGACTGGCATGCCGTCAACCCGATGATCAGCAAGCCATGGAAAATACTGTTGGTTGAGTTCCACCTCGCGGATGGGCTCGGGGCCGGCCACCGGATGCCCGAGCAGCGGATGCCCCGCGTAGCCGAGTCGCTGCCGCCGTGCCGCCTCGTTTTCTTCCCAGAAGCGTTGGCACTGCCACGGGTAGGTCGGAAGGCGCACAAATTTGCTATCGCTCGGGAGCAACGTCTGCCAACGCGGCGAGCAATCCAGTTCCCAGAGCCGACCCGCCGACTCAGTCATTGCCTAGAGTTCGGGCTTTTCGCGAACCAACGTGGCCACCGTATGAACCTGCACGTCTCGCACTTGTGCACATTCGCGAATCGAGATGGCCAGAACCGGATGCGGACCCATCTCGAGAAAGTCGTGGAAGCCTGCGCGGATCAAATCGCCGGCTGCATCGGCGAAGCGCACCGGCTTACGGACGTTCGACCACCAGTAGGCAGCGTCGTGGGTGGCGTTCTCAACTCGCTGGCCGCTCACGGTCGACCACAACGGGATGGCAGGCGCCGTGGGGACGAGCCGCGCGAGCACCGCGAGGAGCTCGTCGCGCAGCGGATCCATGCATATACTGTGGTAGGGAACCTCGACCTTGAGCTTGCGCGCGAAGACCTTCTCCTCGTCCAAGACCTTCGCCAGTGAGTCGAGAGCATCGTGATTGCCGGACAGAGTTACATTCGATGGACCATTGATGGCAGCGATGCTCACTTGGTCTTCGATCCCGTGAATGAAAGCCTGCGCCTCAACCTCGGACAACCCGACGGCAAGCATCCCGCCCTGCCCGGCTGTGCGCGCCTGCAACCGGCCGCGGTGAAAAATGACCTGTGATGCTTCCTCGATCGTCAGGGCGCCGGCAACCGCTGCGGCCGCGACCTCCCCCACGCTGTGCCCCACAACGGCCCCCGGCACGATCCCATGGCTGCGCAGAAGTTCCGCCAGCGCGACCTGCAGTGCAAAATTAAGAGGTTGCGCAAAACGTGTCTCGGTTGCGCGTGAGGCGTGCTCGTCACACAGAAGTTCCTCAGCGAGACTGAAATCGGCAAAGGCGCTGAAGATGCGCTCAATACGATCAATCGTCGCGCGAAACACCGGCGCACTCTGGTAGAGCTCCTTGCCCATGCCCCACCACTGAGGCCCCATGCCAGTGAAAACGAAGACGAGATTGGGCTTATGCTCCCCAAGAACGCTCGTGACCTCGACCTGTCCCGCATGGAGCGCACGCAGCCGCGCCACCAAATCTTCGCGGTTGTCAGTGACCACCGCCGCACGCCGCTCGTGGTGTGTCCGGCGCAGACACAAAGAATGAGAGATGTCAGCCAGGGGCGTCTCACCAAGCTCGCCATGGCCGGTGAGAGCGTCGGCATAGCAGCCGGCCATGGCCTTGAGCGCCTCGATACTGCGGGCGGAAAACGGAAAGCAAAACGCCCTTCGGGGAGTGAATGACACCGCGACCGGGGTCGTCGTTTCAGTTTCAGGCACGCTCTCCACCAGGATATGCGCGTTGGTGCCACCGTAGCCGAATGAATTCACTCCCGCGCGACGCGGAGCCTTTCCGGTATCGGGCCATGGACCGAGCGTGGTCTGAACACGCAGCTTGAGCCGGTCGAAGTCAATATTCGGATTGGGATTGTGAAAGTGCAGGCTGGGCGGCACCAGGCCGTGATGTACGGCGAGGATCGCCTTCATGGCGCCGGCCACGCCAGCGGCGGCCTCGAGATGACCTATGTTCGTCTTGACCGAACCGAGAAGACAGGGCCGATCCGCCGGTCGGCCGTCGGCCAGCACGGTGCCAAGGGCAAGCGCCTCGATCGGGTCGCCCACTGTGGTGCCAGTGCCGTGAGCCTCGACGTATTGCACGGAGGCGGGATTCACTCCGGCTTGCCCGTAGACCTCGCGCAAAAGAGCCATCTGCGCATGGGCATTCGGAACCGAGATCCCGAGCGTGGTGCCATCCTGGTTGACGCCTGAGCCGCGCACGACAGCATAGATACGATCTCCGTCGCGCCGGGCTTGCGGCAATCGCTTGATGATAATCATCCCAGCGCCCTCGCCGCGGCCATAACCGTCAGCACTGGCGTCGAAAGCCTTGCAGCGGCCGTCCGGCGACAGATACCTCCCTTTGCACATGGTGATCGTGTACTCGGGCTTGAGCATCACATTGACGCCCCCCACCAGCACATGGTCGCATTCACCAGAGCGGAGGGACTGACAGGCAAGATGGAACGCCACCAAGGACGAGGAACAGGCCGTATCAAGCGCCATACTCGGGCCGCGCAAATCGAATGTGTAGGAAACGCGATTGGCTATAAGAGCCATGGTGGCCGCAGTGGAGGAATGCGCATTGAGGGAAGTTTGATTCTGTTGGGAAAGATGAATGAGCTTGTTGTCGAGGCAGAACACGCCGATGTAAACACCGGTGCGTGAACCTGCGAGCCGGTCGAGAGGCAGCCCCGCATCCTCCATGGCCTCCCAAGCCACCTCGAGAATCAGTCGCTGCTGGGGATCAAGGCGAGCCGCTTCGTGGGCGTTGATGTGAAAGAAGCGAGCGTCGAAGTCGAAGGGGGAATTCGTGATGAACCCGCCTTGACGCACGTACATCTTTCCGGTCACCGACGGGTCCGGATCGTAGAAAGTCTCCAGGCTCCATCGCTCAGGTGGGATGTCCACTATGGCGTCCCGTCCCTCGCACAGTAGCTGCCAGAAAGCTGTGGGATTGTTTGCCCCCCCCGGAAATCGACAGGCCAGTCCAACAACCGCAAGCGGTTCGGCGACAGATTTGGGATCCAATGATGACATGGAGCTCTTACTCGCCAACGCTAGAATTGCACCTGATTGCAAATGATGTCTGGCGAGTGAGCCACCCCGGGTCGGTAGTTGCAGTACTTCCGCCACGCCCGCAGGTATCGGTCTCGAAGAAAGAAAGCTCCATCAGAATAAAGGACTTCATCCACACAGCCCGTTCAAACTCGGGCGGGCATCGTAGTGAGGCACTGACACTTCGCAAGTGTAAAATCTTCTCCAATTGAAGCCAGTGCCATGTGACTGATTGCGTGTCCGCTCTTGAGCTGCCACCTGTTTCCTGCCTACTGCTTGGCGGATGTGTCCTCCATGCCATAGTCCAGGTCGGCAGCCACGGTGTCGCGGATCACCTCGGTGAAGCGCGCGACGATTTCGGCGCGTGTGCCACCGGCAGCTTCAAATGTGGCTGGGGCGAGGGGGCGGTGCAAAACGACTTCGACATTCCCACGGTACCGGTCTGGGCGCGACAGGCCGCTAAAAAGGCCCTGCGCGCCACGCAAGCTGATTGGCACAACCGGCACCCCGGTATACAATGAGACGAAGGCCGCGCCCTGCTGGAACTGGGTCAAAGCGTCGCCTCGCCGGCCCTCGCAAGCTATTACCAGACTCTGTCCCGCTCGCAGGTACTCAATCATTTTGCGCAACGCTGCCACACGCTCATCCTCCTTGCCAAGGTCGTGGCTAACCCACACACACGGCAGTGCGTTGATCAGGCTGCCGAGAATGGGGATGTCGAGCATCCCTCGCCAAACCACGGGCACAGGAAACCGTTCGGCAAAACCCTTCTGCGTCGTCCCCTCACAGAAGGCGGCCAACGCCAGCAACAGGTCGTAGTTCGATGCGTGGTTGCTGGCGAAGATGTAGGGGCCGACCGTCGGGACAAGATCCAAGTTACGAATGCGCAACCCGAACGTGCCCTTCATCACGCGCACAAACAACCGCCGCACAACCCGCGAGCGCATAAGAGCCTGCAAGAAGCGAGAGGGCGGGCGATACTGAGACTTGTCTGCCTTAAAGCTCATGGCCACCCTCTCTGCAGCCGATCCCGATATTGCTTCGCTTCGTCATGTGATTCCAAACATTGCTTTCTCCTAAAACTCCTGTCCTTGCGCTGACAGGTTCATTATCATAGTTGCACTGGGCGTTCAAACAAGCGTCCAAATTACACATGGCTAGAATACTTTACGGAGTCCACGGCACTGGACACGGACACGCCGTGCGGGCGTTGACCGTTGCGCGTCATTACCCGCAGCACCAGTTTCTTTTCGTCAGTCACAGTCACGGCGCGGAACTGCTGAAGCGCGAGTATCCACTCGTCGAGTGCTACAACCCCGAAACGCTGGTGGTGGCCCACCATGTGAAGCCGCTCGCCACGGCAATGAGCATGTTGCGAACATGGGGCCGGCAGCCGGCTCTGACCCGGATGCTGCTCCGCGAAATCGAACGATTTCAACCCGACGCAGCCATCACGGATTACGAGTATTTTGTTCCGCGCGCTTGTCGAGCCGCCGGTCTGCCGTGCCTGTCGCTGGACCACCAACACATCGTCACCTGCTCGCTCCACAACGTGCCACTACACCAACTGGCCAGCTATATCAGCACGACCGTGGCCATCCGCGGACTCTTCAGCACGGCATCGGCCTACCTGGTCATCTCGTTCTTTCACCCGCCCTTGCGGCCCAACGCCAAGGCCAGAGTCGTGCCGCCCATCCTGCGAGAAAACGTCTTCCGGCAGAGCGCCAGCGACGGTGGCCATGTGCTCGCATATCACGCCTACGCAACCTCGCCGGGCTTTTACGACTTCCTCCGTGCCATCCCCCGGCCCGTGAAAGTCTATGGATCGAACCGCACCGGCAGCGAAGGCAACCTGCAATTCCGGCCGCGCTCCGAGGACGGCCTGCTCGCCGACCTGGCCTCGTGCGCATACATCATCTGTAGCAGCGGCCACACGATCATTTCCGAGGCG
>JBAZIR010000393.1:0-5693 GCA_041651735.1 Verrucomicrobiia bacterium
GCCGCATCTTTACAGTCACGGGAATCTTCACGCTTCCGACCAACGCGTGGACGAGCGCGACGGTCTTGTCGGCTTCGCGCATCATGGCCGAGCCGCCGCCGCCGCGAACGACCTTGTGGACCGGGCAGCCCATGTTGAGGTCCACAATGCTCACACCGATCGATTCGAGGAGTTGTGCGGCGGCGCAAAGCTCTTCTTTGACGGTGCCGAAGATTTGTACTGCGAGCGGCCGGTCGTCGGGGCGCGTTTCGATCAGTTCAAAAGCCTGGCGGCGCTTCTCAATCAATGAGCGCGCATTGACGAGGTCGGTGGTGGCCAGTCCGAGGCCCCCGAGCGGTCGCACAACGAGGCGGAAGGGGAGATTGGTGTAGCCCGCCAGCGGCGCGAGAAAAAAACGCGACGGCAATGCGAGATTGCCGATGCGAAGGGATGTTTGAAAGTCTGGAGCCATTGCAGTTACCGATGTTGCAGCCAATCGCGCAACGACGGCCAGCCGCCCGGCGTCAGATGCCACGTCTGCCAGCCTTGGGCGCGCGCCGGCTCGATGTCGTTATCGAGCCGGTCGCCCACCATCAGCGTCTCGGTTGGGACGATGCCTTGGGCGCGCAGCCGGGTGGCGAGCAAACGAAAGACGCGCGGGTCCGGTTTGCTGAAGCCGTGCTCGAAAGACCAGAAACAGAGGGCCGGCTTAAAGATGTTGCGCGAGATGCCATCGCCAGCCAGAGCGACATCCAGTTCGCGGATGGTGTAGGGCTGGGAATTGGAGGCGACGCCGAGCATACAGCCCGCATCCACGAGCCATCGCAACACGCTGGCAGCGCCGACCGCTGGCCGCACGGTGTGCAGGAGTTGCGCATGGCGGAACAAGAACTCATCGCGTCGTGGCTCCGGCAAACGAGAAACATCAGGCACAACTTCGGCGGCCACGACGGGCCAATAGATTTCGGGAAACTGGATGCCCACCGCGCGCGCGGCAGCGTGTTCGCGCGCGATGATCTGTTCGCACGCCGTGGCAAACGCGGCAAGACTCAGGCGTGGCTCAATGCCGATGTGTCCCTGCCACAGGGCGGTCCATCGCGCGTCGGCGTCAACGGGTGGCGGACCGACTTCGATCAGGGTGCCATAAACATCAAAGATGACGGCTCGGATGCTCATATCTCGCCGCTCCACAGTAACGGATAAAGATGAGGCGCGGACAGTTTTTCAGCCATGAATTGTTGTTGAATGGCTCGGCTTGCCAAGGACACCGCTTTGCCTTCGGATGCAGCAGCCAGCAATCGCCCAAACCGCCGCGCGTAGGCGTTTCCGCCCAACCCTTGCGTCGCGCTGCCGGGCCAGGACGTGACCTGTAACGCGCCGCGCGCCGCCCGCGTGCGCCACGTGTGCAGGAACGGGTTCAACGGCGCGCAGAGCGCCCAGGATTGTTCCGGCGGATGGACCAGCACCTCCAGTTGCGCAAAGAGCGTGAGCCGGCTGAATGGCACCGGTTGCCGGACGCGGCCCGCAGCCAGCAGTGTCGGCCTGCCCGCCAACCTGCGGCAGGCGCGCGGCATTTGGCCGAGCCAGCGGCGGAAGAGATGTTCCTGCCGGACCACTTCCGCCTGCCAGTCGAACAGTGCGGGCGAAACAAGAAGCTCGTCGTAGGACTGCGGGAATCGAAGACCAAATTGCGCCAGGTCGGGCGCGATATTGAGCAGGTGGCGGGCGATGAGCGGCCGACGCGCGACGGCGGTTTCGAGATACGGCAGACCGAAGCCTTCCTGAATCGAAGTCAACAGCACGGCTTCACTGGCCGAAAGCAATTCGGCGACGGTGGGTTTGTGGGATTCGTCGCCCTGCAAGATTCCCAGGCGGAGCCGCCATCCGTGATGACGGGCAACGGCACTGAGCTTCTCGGCGTAAGGTTGCTCGCCGGCTGAACTGACACCGCCCGTTGTGACGAGCCATGCCTCGGGCCTCAGCCAGCGCGTGAGCAGCAGTGCTTCGGCGATGTTCTTGCGACGCAGCAGGCGGCAGGGCATGAGCCAGACGGGGGCGTCGTCGCCCAGTTGCCCGCGCAGCCAGCGTCTCACCCCGCGCACGCGCACAGGCTCAGGTGGCGGGTTGCGCTCGGCGATGTTGGGTATCCAAGCGGCCCGTGGACCGCAGTGTTTCTGGAGAATGGCGGCGTCCGCCCGGTTGATGGCAATGTGACGCGCATTGGGCGTCGAACAGAACACAGTTTTGGCGACGGCGTCGAGCGTGCGGAAGCCTGACCGGCGCAGTTCCGGCCAACGTTGCCAGCGGCTATCGAACCACCAGTCATGGTGGTGTGCGAGCAGCGGGATCCGCCGCGCCTCGCACGCACGCACGAGTTCGCGCACGAAAAGAAAGTTGCGGGCGAGACCGGGGTTGTGGACCCACACTGCGCAGTCGCGCGCCGCGCGTCCGGCGAAAAGGCGATCGAGAGCGTGTCGGCATTGACGCCGCAGGGTCGCGGGACGGCCCTTTTGTTCCGAGAAATAGCCGAACGCTGGTTCGATGAAGAACTCGACCGGCACCGGGGCGAGCGCACGGCAAATGAGCGATCGCCACGATGCATCAGCCTCCTCGCCGCCTGCCAGGATGACTTTGCGGATGACCGGTTTGATCATGCGCACCAGGTGCGGCGCGGCCAGTTCAATGACCTTGCGCACGCCGCCGGGACGATAGTGGTGATGGGCGATAACGAGTTCCATCGTGGCATACCGTTCCACAGCCGTTTGGCGGGAGCGAACTAATTTTGCGCGGGCCGGGATTGCGTCTTGACGCACGCGCGGTCCAGGTGTGAAATTTGCTGGGTATCGCACCGCGCAATTGGTGCGCGCGCCAAAGGGTCTGAGATCGTGTGATTTCAGAGGCCAACGCGATGGTCGGGCCGCCATCCACCGAAGCGAGTTGTTTTCAATAGAAGCAACGGATCGGAGACGAAACCATGGCTGACTTCTTCCAAACCGGCGCCATCGCCACGTTGCATCGGCTCGGTCGTCCGGACGTGCAACGGCTGGAACAGGGACTGGTTCAGTTCAGCGAGGAAACGCCCATCGCGTTGGTGCTGCCGTGTCACGCGCACGAGTTGGGGTCCAAAGCGCTGAAACTCATCGCACGCCAGCTCAGCGGTGTGCCTTACCTCAAGCAGATCATCGTGGGTGTGGATGGCGCCAACCGGCGAAGCTGGAATGCCGCGCGGCGGTTCTTCGCGCAACTGCCGCAGAAGCCCGTGTTGCTGTGGAACTCCGGTCCGAGAATGCAGGCGTTGTTCCGCAAGCTGGAGGATGCGGAACTCAGCCCCGGGCCCGCCGGCAAAGGCCGCAATGTATGGATTTGCTTTGGCTACATGCTGGCCAGCGACCAGGCGCGCATGGTGGCCGTGCATGACTGCGATATTGTCACCTACAGTCGCGAGTTATTAGCGCGGCTTTGCTATCCGGTGGCGCATCCGGCACTCGGCTTCGACTTCTGCAAGGGTTACTACGCGCGCGTGTCCGACCGGCTCAACGGACGCGTCATGCGCCTGATGGTGACACCGTTGATTCGCGCGCTGAAAAACATCCTGGGCCAGCATCCGTATCTCGTCTACATGGACACGTACCGCTATCCACTGGCGGGAGAGTTCTCGATGGACATGGACTTGGTGCGACGCGTGCGCATCCCGCACGATTGGGCGCTGGAGGTAGGGTTGCTGGCCGAGGTGTTCCGCAACTGCGCGCCGCGCGCGATCTGCCAGTCAGAGCTATGCGAGAACTATGAGCACAAGCACCAGGAGCTTTCGCAGCGCGACCCGGACAAAGGTCTCAACAAGATGGCCTCCGACATCGCGCGGTCGTTCTTCCGCCGGATGGCCGCAGAGGGCATCAAACTCGACGCGGGCCTGTTCGACACGCTGCTGAGCGCCTACAGCCGGCAGGCCGAGGACACGCTGCGGTTCTATGCCGCCGACTCGGCTCTTAACAGTCTCGTCTACCCGCGCCACGAGGAGGAGAGCGCCGTCTCGACCTTTGTGCGCAGCATCCGCACTGCCGCGAAGGCGTTTCAGGACGATCCGTTGTGGTCGCCGCTGATTCCGAATTGGAACCGCATTGAGTCGGCTCTGCCGACGTTCCTGTGGGAACTCTCCGAGGCGGTGAGGCTGGACAATGAAGGTTGACCGGACGCCGTCGCGAATCTCAACGTTGCTCGCGACGCTTTACGGCCCCCAGCGAAGCCGCGAAGCCGCGGGATCGTTGGAGCAACTGATCGCCCGCCATCGATCCGTGCGCACGCCAGGTTCCCCGCGCGGAGCCGTGGGCCTGACGCAGGGCGATGCGCTGTTGATCACCTACGCAGATCAGGTGTGCGAGCTGGACAGGGTACCGCTGCAAACGCTGGCTGCATTTATCGAAGACCACCTCACCGGCGTTGTCAGCGGTGTTCATCTGCTGCCGTTTTTTCCGTCGTCTTCCGACGATGGGTTCGCGGTGAAGGATTACCTTGCCGTGGATGCCGCCTATGGTGTGTGGGACGACATCGCCCGGCTCGGACAACGTTTCGATCTGATGTTTGACGCCGTCTTCAACCACGCGTCGGCGCAAGGCGAATGGTTCGGGCGGTTCCTGCGTGATGAGCCGGAGTTCCACGATTTTTTCGTCACCGTCGAGGGTAATCACGATTTCTCCCGAGTCGTGCGCCCTCGTGCCCTGCCATTGCTGACCGAGTTCGCCGCTGTTTCCGGGCCGCGCAAGATCTGGACGACGTTCAGCGCCGACCAAGTGGACCTGAATTTCAAGAACCCGGCGGTCCTGCTCCGCGCACTGGAGACGCTGCTGTTCTATATCGCGAAAGGCGCGCGATTCATCCGGCTCGACGCCATCGCGTTTCTCTGGAAGGAAATCGGCACCACCTGCCTGCACCTGCCGCAGACGCATTGCGTTGTCCAACTGATGCGCGCGGTTCTCGACGAGGTTGCTCCGGGCGTGCTGCTCATCACCGAGACCAACGTCCCGCACGCCGACAACGTCAGTTACTTCGGTGACGGCACTAACGAGGCGCAACTCATCTACAACTTCGCCCTGCCGCCGCTGGTGCTGCACGTGCTGGCTGCCGGCAACGCGGGCAAACTCACGCGTTGGGCACAGTCGCTTGCGCTGCCATCGGAACGCGTGACCTTCTTCAATTTCCTCGCTTCGCACGACGGCATCGGACTGAATCCAGCGCGCGGTATCCTTGGCGACCATGAGATCGACGCACTGGTGGCACGCACGTTGGATCATGGTGGGTTCGTCTCTTACAAGAATATGTCCGACGGTTCGCAAGTGCCCTACGAGTTGAACATCAACTACCTCGATGCACTCTCAAATCCCGCCGCGGGCGAACCGGTGGAACTGGCGGCCCGCAAGTTTCTGACCGCGCAGGCGATCATGCTCAGCCTCCAAGGCATGCCAGGCATCTACTTCCACTCACTCTTCGGTTCGCGCGGCGATCGCGCTGGCGTGGAGGCCAGCGGTATCAAGCGCCGTATCAATCGCGAGAAACTCGACCGCGCGCGGCTCGAAGCGGATCTTGCCGACGCCGGTTTGTTGCGCGCCCGCGTCTTTGACGGCTATTGCGAACTGCTTCGCGCGCGCGCCTCGCACGCGGCGTTCGCGCCTGACGCCGCGCAACACGTGCTTGATCTGGATGCGCGCGTGTTTGCCGTG
>JBAZIR010000394.1:0-5619 GCA_041651735.1 Verrucomicrobiia bacterium
CACATGGCGGAAGCC
Organism: Verrucomicrobiia bacterium; assembly: GCA_041651735.1. Classification (GTDB taxonomy): domain Bacteria; phylum Verrucomicrobiota; class Verrucomicrobiia; order CAIQCK01; family CAIQCK01; genus CAIQCK01. The sequence goes on from JBAZIR010000394.1 coordinate 16, forward strand.
AAACTCAATGTCAACGACCTGGCTGTGCACCAACAGTTTGGGTTCAACAGCGTCGCCCGATTCCGGAAGGAAACCGCCGCCTATGCCGAGGCCGTGCGCCCCGGCATGAAAGTGAGATTCACATGAACGAACTGAAACCCACCGACCGCCCCGGCGTCTGGTCGTTCGAGACCGACGCGATGAAGGGTGAGCTGAGCGCCAATGCCGACACACGTCTGCACGGCATCACCTCGCTCACCCAGAAGAGCACAGGCCGGCAGGTGGTTCGCGAGAAACTTTTCTGCCTCCATCTCTATCGCGTTCTTGCTCGCAACCACTGGTTCAGCCAGTGCCGCGACGTGCCGCACACCGCCAAGCTTGAAGGCGATGAGTTGGTGGTCCGCTGGCCGCTGACGAAGCCCGAAACGCCCGGTTTCGGTCCCGGCCTCGAAGCTGAGGCGCGCTACCGCGTGACGGCGGCGAACGCGGTGGACCTCACCGTAACGATCAAGAACACCCTGCGCTGGCATCGCGATCTGGAGTTGTTCACCTCCAACTATTTCGATGCGGCGATGAATCCCGCCTTCTACACCGTGACGCCGTATCGCGGGCCGGCCGGTCCGAAGAATCCTGCCGTGCTTACCCAGCCGCTTGACAATCCCTGCTCGCGGTTTTGCTACAACGCCTGGCCGCGCGACATCTTCGCGGCGCAGAAGTTTTTCGACGGACGCTGGGAATATGGCACGCACTCGCCCGTAGCGTGGGCCATCGGACGCTGGTTTGCGTATCCGTTCGGTTTCTACGCCACCGGCGACCGCAAGACGATCGCGGTGGTGATGGCGCGCCCCGATGACTGCTTCGGCATGTGCAGTAGTTACCACAGCGACGATCCCAAGGACGGCACCGCACACCACAATTCGCTCTATCACAACCTCCTCGGCTGTGATGTTGGCCCCGCGTCACAGCATACGTTGCGGCAGAGGCTCGTCCTGACCGACTGGGCGGACGATGACGCGCCCTTGAAGGCGTATCAGGAATTTGCTGCCACGACGCAGCCGAAACCCGCCGGCAACAGCTAGAGCGATGGCTCGGACGCGCGGGGTTTGCTCCGGTCCCGCGCAGGAGGAATTCGTGTTGATTTTTTGGCGATGACGAAACAGAAATATGCCATGCAGAGATTGAGTATTTTTGTTCTCACGGTGGTGTGTGGAGTGTTGAGTTGGAGCGGCGTCGCGCGGGCAGCCGATCCGGTGGCGTGCTTGAAGAACTTCAGCGATTTTCCGCAGGTGAATCTCAAGCGGTTGTTGGACGGTGAGATTGTGTCCGAGCGCGGGACGTTGATGAACCTGCGCACGGGCATCTCGACACAGTCCTGTTATGCAACGCCCTTGTCACCGGCGGAGACTGCCAAACGATTGCAGGAATGGAATCCCTTGTCCCACGAGTCGCTGGGCGTTTACCGGTTTCATTCCGTGAGCGCGCCACCCGATGCGGCCGATTTTAGCGACTTGGGATTTAAACTGGACAAGCGCGCGGTGCGGTGGCTGCTGAGCAAGACGTTGACCACCACGGTGGGGGATTCCGATTTGAACCTGAGCCGCGCTGAGAGCCAGCAGATTGCATCAAGCCTGAAGAAGAACTCCACTCCGCAGGAGGTGGCTGCGTGCTGGACAAAGCTCCTGATGGCGCGCGCGTCGGCGTTCCAGTCGAAAGGCTTCGATGGCGTGGCGCCTTATGAGGTTTCGGGTGAGAAGGTTTCTCCCGCGGAGCAGATTCGGTTGATGGTGAAGGAGAAAAACCGGATTGCCCGCGAATTTGATCCGCTCATTCAGAAAATCGGACTGGTCGGAGGCGCGGCGGCGCTGAAACCGTCCTGCTATTGGAACCTGTTTTCATCGGAAGGCTACGGCACGCTGTGTCTGGGTGCGATGTATTCGTTGCCCGTGGATGATCATTACCTGCTTTTGGATGTGGAGTACTACGTCAGCGGGAGCTACTACGCATCGGCCACGTTCTATGAGATCTGGCCGATTCAGGCGGGGGACAAGAAAGGCTCATTGGTGTGGCGGGGCGACTTGTTCTCCTCAGGCGGGCTGGCCTATACGAAGGGCATGGAACGGATTGCCTACGGGGCCATCATGTTGCTGGAAATAAAAAAGGGGATTCGCGCGTTCCAGGATGATATAAAAGCCGCGCGATGATTGCGGAATCCAATGTCATAGAGTCTCTCATGAAGAGGATGTTCAGCGTTGCATGGCTGCTGGCCGTGTGTGTTGCGCTGCCGTTCGCGCACGGCGCCGATATTTCCCTGGAACAGAAGGATGCAAAGTCTTCCGAAACGACGGGCATGGGCTCGGAGTTGGAGGTCAACTACGGTTTTGTGGCGGGGGGCAAGGCGCACACGGGCGGCACGGATGTGGGCTATGTCAGCGAACAGAACGCCAGCCTGAAATACGTTGTCTCGCCCGAGCTCACCCGGAACCTGTTCTTGCGCGCCGGTCTCGAGTGGGACCGCTATTCGTTTGGCCTGACCGGCAACGCGCCGTTGCCCAACACGCTCCAACAGATCAGCGGCATCATTGGGATCGACTGCCAGCTCAGCGACCAATGGCTGTTGCGCTTGGAAGTGCAGCCGGGCATCTACAGTGATTTCAGCGATCTTAATTTTCACGACCTGAACGCGCCGGTGATCCTGGGCGCGTCCTACCTGGTGGACTCCAATCTCCAGTGGTTCTTTGGCCTGCGGATAGACCCACGGAGCCGGTATTGGGTCGTGCCGGCAGCGGGCGCCCGCTGGAAGTTCGCCGATGAGTGGACGTTGAATATGATGTTCCCCGAGCCACGGCTGGAATACGAACTCAACAAGCAATGTCAGATCTTCTTCGGCGGAAGGATTCTGGGGGGCACGTACCGGCTGGCACAGGATTTTGGCGACACGCATGGTTTGGATCCCCGCTTCAACGACACGACGGTTGACTTCTTCGAAATACGCATCGGACCGGGTGTGTCATGGAAACTGCTGCCCAACGTGACCCTCGAAGCGGAGGCTGGGTGCATGATTCACAGGGAGTTCGAGTTCGACGATCCGCACACGGTGATTCGCAGCAACAACCCCGCGCCCTACGCGCAGATAAGCTGTCACGTGAACTTCTGAACCGGACGCCTTGCGCGCGCCGCGACCCGCCTACAGCCAACCCTTCCGCTTCAGCGCCAGATACGCCGCCGCGATCGAGTGCGGCACCAGTAACACCAGCAGCGGCACATGCAGCAGCTTGTGGATGATCAGCGCCTTCTCGGGCGGCATCGTTGCGGCCAGCCCGTAGCGGTTGCTCATCATATAGCCGGTCACAAACGACGCGACCACCACGACCAACAGTGGCCAACTGGTGATGCGGAGCGTCCTGAGCGCGATGTGGTTGAAGTTCGTCATGCCAAGCCAAGCCTGCGTTGACCAACATCTACTCCGCCTCGCGCGCACAAGCCAAGCCGATTCCTTGGCACGATGGGAAAGGGAATCCCGACTCCACCTGTTCATCCCTCCTTTCGCGCTGCCGTGCGCAGGAACCGCCGCGATTTGGGCAGGCGGCCGAATTGCTGGCCGATGAACATGGTGACGAAGGAATCAATCTGGCGGTGTTGGGCAGCGGTCAGGCGCAGGCGCGCAAGACCAGGGGCGTCGTCGAGCAGGTCGCTCATGATGCGCCGTGTGCCGGGGTCGAGGTCAAGCAGTTCGACATCGGGCCGGAAGCCAAGGGCGTCGAGCGCGAGAAGCTCGAAGCGCGCCATGAAGAGCGGCGTTGGTTTGGCGACGTCGAGCGCGGCGAGCGACTCCGTCAACAGCTTGAACAGCGGCGGCACGGGACCTTCCGGCTCGGTGGCGAGGTCCACGAGTTCGCAGCAGTAGCTGGCGGCAGTGAAGGCATCGAGCCGCTCCCGGATGTGAGGGAACGGGTTCTCGACGTAGCATTCGCTGAGGGTGTGCAGGTCGCCGTGCCGGCTCGGAACGAAGACGATGTCGTTGAGGTAGAAGAGATCGAGCTTGCCGCGGAAAGAGCTTTTGGGCCGATAAGCGCCTTTGGCGACGGTGCGCAATTTGCCGAAGTCGCGCGTGAACCACGTGACGATGAGACTGGTCTCGCTCCAATCGGAGGTGCGCAGGACGACGCCGGATGTATCAGTCTTCATCGAGTCTGCCTCAGGTTTGCAGTTCGCGCCGCTCGTTGCAATCCCAAGCCGTCGGATGATAGACTCCGCGCCCATGAACCGGGAACGCTTCTCAGCCCAGTCGGCTCTCCTGATGGTTCTGATTGTCGGCTGCCCGGCCTCCTCCCATGCCGCCACCGCGCCCTCCATCGTGTCTGAGATGCCGCCGGTCATCGCGGAGAAAGTGGGTCCCCATCCCTCAAAGGTCGAGTATCTAGATCTAGCAAAATCGAAAGTTCAAGATCAAGACCTCGCCGCGCTCAAGGTGTTATTCGATTTGCGGTGGCTTCACCTCGACGATACGCAGGTTACGGATGCGGGGCTGGTGCATCTGAAGCCACTAGGGCAGTTGTGGAAACTGCACCTCTCCGACACGAAGGTGGCTGGCGCGGGGCTTAAGCATCTGAGGGCGCTCAGGCAGTTGTCGGAGCTGCACCTCGACGACACGCAGGTGAGCGACGCGGGGCTAGAGCATCTGAAGCCGCTGACTCAGTTGCAGAGGCTTTACCTCACTGGCACGAAGGTGACGAGGCCGGGGGTGGGAGGCACTTCAAAAGCAATTGCCGAAGTGCAGGATTTACGGGTCGCCCTAGTAAGCGCCCGGTGGCGGAGGAGGAGTGGGGGGGGGGCGCATGGTGGGGCGAAGCGTCCCGCTGAGCCGCACGGGTTCGCAAAGCACGGACGACGGCTCAGACGGAGGCTTCGCCCTACCTCGAAACCAAGGGGATTTGTTCAGTTGGCGGCCAGTGTCTGGAAACGGGCAGACTTCGATGGCGGCGGTTAATGGCGGCAGGCAAGTGCGCCAAGCACGCGGCGTTCAGCCGCCCGCATGGCGCGGCGCTGGGCGGGCGTGTGGTCGTCGAGGCCGGCAAGATGAAGGAGGCCGTGGACGAGGTAGAGGGCGAGTTCGTCGCCGGGGGATCGGCGGAGTTGGCGGGCGACAATGCAGGCGCGCTCGGCACTGACAACGATTTCGCCGAGGCCATCGCCGAGATTGAAACTGATGACATCCGTAGGGCCGGCGTGGTTGAGGAATTGCCGGTTGATCGCGGCGATGGCGTCATCGTCAACGATGGCGATGCTGAGTTCCTGCAGCGAGTCGCCGGGATTCCGCCTCTTGGCGTCGGCGGCCACGATGGACGAAGCGGCGCGCAGGAACCTAAGCAACCTTGCTCTGGCGATCGGCAGGTGGCGCTGACGGTTGCTCAGACTGACTCGGAGCGGGTGCGGACGCTGGGGTTTCATCCTTGGGGTAGGCGATGCGGGTGTGAAGCATGTTCAGCAGCGTTTGCGTGAACCGCTCGGCGACAGTGCGCAATTCCTGGATGGTCAGGCTGCATTCATCAAGCTGGCCGTCCTCGAAACGCGCCGTGATGATTTGCTCGACCATCGCGTGGACTTTGTCCGGCGCGGTGCTGGAGA
>JBAZIR010000395.1:0-5597 GCA_041651735.1 Verrucomicrobiia bacterium
AAAAGTCGTGAACCTGCACTGCGTGCTTGCCGGGTTGATTGGCGCCACTGTGTGGAACCTGCTGACATGGTATTATGGCATCCCGTCGAGTTCATCGCACTGTCTTATCGGCGGCATCGTCGGCGCTACATTGGCGACCTACGGAACGGGCGTGCAATGGATGAATCTGGCGGAAAAAGTCCTCGCGCCGACGATCATATCGCCGTTGGCAGGGTTTGCGATTGGCATCGCCATGACGCTGCTCATGGCGTGGATTTTTGCAAAACATCCGCACGGCAAGGTCAACCGCGGTTTCCGGCACATCCAACCCCTGTCGGCGGCGTTGCTGGCGATTTCCCATGGTCAGAATGACGCCCAGAAAACCATGGGTATCATCTTCCTTGCACTGGTGGCGGATCATCAGTGGGACGTCGCCAGTGGTGTTCCCACATGGGTGAAACTTGTGTGTGCGCTGGTGATGGCGATCGGCACAATGTTCGGCGGCAAGCGCATCATCAAGACGATGGGAACGAAAATCACGACACTGCGCAATGCGGACGCTTTTGCAGCTGATCTGACAGCGTCATCGGTGTTGTTGACCACGGGGCATCTCGGTTTCCCGATTTCCACCACCCACGTCATCACCTCGGCCATCATGGGTGTGGGCGCCACCTACCGAATGAGGGCCGTCCGCTGGGGCATCACGCGGGCGATCATGACAGCATGGTTGCTGACGCTGCCTGCATCGGCGCTCATTGGCGGGTTTGTGGCCTATCTCTTGAAGCTGCTCATGCAAGCCGGACTTCTCAGCGGCTCTTAGCGGGACCCCAGAGAATCCCCTTGATTTGGACGCGGTTATTTGAGACTTTCGCTCTCAATGAACGGCAAGCGCGGCAAGGTTGTGAAGACGATTATCGGGACCCCCTGACCGGGGTGAACGGCTTGCCGCGCCACACCCTCGGTTGACCATCGAGGGTTTTTTTATTTCTGTGAAGGAAATGGCTCTGCGTTGGCCTATAGGGCACGAAGGCGCGGGCCGGGAATGTTGAACAACAGTCGTAAACGAACTACAGATAACGAACATGGCACTGGTCGTACAAAAATATGGCGGCACATCGGTGGGCAACCCCGACCGCATCAAGAACGTGGCGCGGCGCGTCCTCGCCACCCAGCAGGCCGGCAATCAGGTTGTCGTGGTGGTCTCCGCGATGAGCGGCGTCACCGACAGCCTCATCAAGCTGGCGAGGGAAGTCCACGACATGCCGAACGAGCGCGAGATGGACATGTTGCTGGCCACCGGCGAGCAGACCACCATCGCGCTCCTGGCGATGGCGCTTCACGCCCTCGGCGCGAAGGCGACCAGTCTGACCGGCGCGCAGGCTGGCATCGTCACCGACCGCGTTCATACGAAGGCGAAAATCGCGAACATCACGCCCAAGCGCGTGCACGAACTGCTCAACGACGGCAACGTTGTCATCGTCGCCGGTTTTCAGGGCGAGACGCCTGACAAGCAGATTACAACGCTGGGCCGCGGTGGCAGCGACCTTTCGGCGATCGCCATTGCCGCGGCGTTGAAAGCCGATATCTGCCAGATTTACACCGACGTGGACGGCGTTTATACGGCCGATCCGCGCATCGTGAAGAACGCGCAGAAGATTCCGGAGATCAGCTACGACGAAATGCTGGAGATGGCCGCGCTCGGCTCGAAGGTGATGCAGGCGCGGTCGGTGGAGTTCGCCAAGAAATTCAAAGTGGTGTTCGAGGTTCGCAGCAGTTTTAACGACAACCCAGGAACGATTGTGAAAGAAGAAACGCGCAACATGGAAGACATGGTCATCCGCGGCGTCGCGGTGGACAAGAAACAGGCGAAGGTTACCGTCGCCCATGTGCCGGACAAGCCGGGCATGGCATCGCGGATTTTCCGCGCCGTGGCCGATGCGAACATCAATGTGGATGTCATCGTGCAGAACGTGTCCGAGAAGGGATCCACCGACATCACCTTCACCGTCGGCACCGACGACTTGAAGAAGTCGCTGGTGGCGCTGGAGAAAGTGGCGAAGGAAGTCGGCGCGAGCGGCGTGACCGCGCAGGATGGCATCGCCAAAGTCTCGATCATCGGTGTCGGCATGCGCAGTCATCCGGGCGTGGCTGCCGAGATGTTCGAAGCGCTTGCCGCCAATCACATCAACATCGGCATGATCAGCACCAGCGAGATCAAGATCTCGGTGGTCATTGACCTGAAGGATGCCGACAAGGCTGACAACGTGCTGCACGAGAAATTCGGCCTGGCCAAAAAATGAACCCGAAAGTCGCCATCTACGACACGACGCTGCGTGACGGCACGCAGGGCGAGGGCATCTCGCTTTCCAGCACCGACAAGCTGCGCATTGCCGACCGGCTTGACGCGTTTGGCGTCCACTATATCGAAGGCGGCTGGCCTGGCTCCAACCCGAAGGATATGGAGTTCTTCGCCGAGGCCCGCAAGCGCAAGTGGAAGAACGCGAAGATCGCCGCTTTCGGCAGCACGCGCCGTGCGAAGGAGGTTTGCTCCCGCGACGCGAACATCCAGGCCCTTGTGGAGGCGCAGACGCCGGTGGTGACGATGGTGGGCAAGACGTGGTCGCTGCACGTGCGCGAGGTCATTCGCACGACGCCGGAGGAGAACCTGGCGATGATCGGCGACAGCGTCCGTTACTTCAAGGAACGCGGCAGAGAGGTCTTCTACGACGCCGAGCATTTCTTCGACGGTTACAAGGACGACCCGGCCTACGCGCTGGCAACCTTGCGCGCCGCGCAGGACGCCGGCGTTGACGTGCTCGTGTTGTGCGACACCAACGGCGGCACGATGCCGCACGAGGTCTCGCAAATTGTCGGCGAGGTGAAGCGCCAGCTTCACGCTGCGCTCGGCATTCACACGCACAACGACTGTGGCCTCGCCGTCGCCAACGCCCTCGCAGCCGTGGAGCAGGGCGCCTCGCAAGTTCAGGGAACGATCAACGGCTACGGTGAGCGTTCTGGCAACTGCAACATCAACTCGGTGATGGCCAACCTCGTCTTGAAAATGGGCATCCCGTCCATTCCGCGTGAAAACCTGAAGCACTTGCGCGAGTTGAGCATGTTCGTGGACGACCTGACCAACGTCCGGCCTGACATCCGCCAGCCGTTTGTCGGCGCGACGGCGTTTGCGCACAAGGGCGGCATCCACGTCAACGCGGTCGAGAAGGTGGCGCGCAGCTACGAGCACATCGAGCCGGAGCTGGTCGGAAACCACCGCCGCGTGCTCGTGAGTGAACTCAGCGGCCGCAGCAACGTGTTGCTCAAGGCGCAGGAGCTGGGTCTCGAACTCGACAAGGAGACGCCGGAGTTGCGCGAGATTCTCAAGCAACTCAAGGAAATGGAACACCGCGGCTACGAATTCGAGGCGGCCGACGCGTCGTTCCAGTTGCTCGTGCAGAAGGCGCTCAAGCGGCACAAACCGTTTTTCCAGTTGATCGGCTACCGCGTCATCATGGACCGCCGTGCCCAGGACGGGCAGCAGATTTGCGAGGCCAGCGTCAAGCTGCGTGTCGGCGACAAGGTCGAGCACACGGTCGCGGAAGGCGATGGCCCCGTCAACGCGCTCGACACGGCGTTGCGCACGGCGCTGGTGAAGTTCTACCCGGCTATCCAGAAAGTGCGGCTGGTGGACTACAAGGTGCGCATCCTCGACAGCGGCGCTGGCACCGCTGCCAAGACGCGCGTCATCATCGAGTCCACCGACGGCGACTCCATCTGGGGCACTGTCGGTGTCCACGACAACATCATTGAGGCGAGCTGGGAATCGCTGGTGGACAGCGTCGAATACAAGCTCTTCAAGGACGCGAAGAAAAAGTAGTCGGAACTCCCGGCTGGATTTTGGCTTCCGTTCCTGATTTCCGATTTTTATCCGTCATGACTGACATACCGAAGGCATACGAAGCCAAACTGGTTGAAGACAAATGGTACCAAGACTGGCTGAAGCAGGGTCACTTCACGGCGAACCCGGCGTCGGCCAAGCCGCCGTACTGCATTGTCATCCCGCCGCCGAACGTTACTGGCGTGCTGACCATGGGCCACGTGCTCAACAACGCCCTTCAGGACATTCTTTGCCGCCGCAAGCGCATGCAGGGTTTCGAGGTGCTCTGGCTGCCCGGCACCGATCATGCCGGCATCGCCACACAGACCGTCGTCGAGCGGACGCTCCGCAAACAGGGCGTCATCCGGCACCGCAACGATCTTGGCCGTGAGAAGCTCGTCGCGAAAATCTGGGAATGGAAGGAAAAGCACGGCGGCATCATCATCCAGCAGCTCAAGAAGCTTGGCTGCTCCTGTGACTGGACACGCGAGCGGTTCACGATGGACGAGGGCTACAGCAAGGCCGTGCTCCATTGCTTCGTTGCGCTCTACAAAAAGGGCCTGATCTATCGCGGCAAACGCATGGTCAACTGGTGCCCGGTCTCACAGACCACGCTCAGCGACGAAGAAGTCATCATGAAGCAGGTGCAGGGCGAGTTGTGGCACTTCAAGTATCCGCTCATCGGGAAGGACGGCCATCCCAGCAAGACCGAGTGTCTCGTGGTGGCCACGACGCGGCCGGAGACGATGCTCGGTGACGAGGCCGTGGCGGTACATCCGAACGACGAGCGCTACAAGAAACTCGTCGGTCGCAAGGTGCTGCTGCCAATTCAAAACAAGCAGATTCCCGTCATCGCCGACCCGTTGGTGGATCCGAAGTTCGGCACCGGCTGCGTGAAGGTGACGCCCGCGCATGATCCCGCCGACTACGAGATGTCCCAGCGCCATAAGCTGCCGTTGACGGTGGTCATTGGCCCCGATGGAAAGATGACCGAGGCGGCGGGCGAGGATTTCGAGGAGATGGACCGGCTGGAATGCCGCGAGGCCGTGGTGGAGAAGCTGCGGCTCGACGGCCTGCTGTTGAAGACCGAGCCATACATGCACAACGTCGGCTACAGCGAGCGAGCTGACGTGCCGATCGAACCGCGCGTGAGCGAGCAGTGGTTCCTGAAATACCCGCAAGTTGAGAAATCACTCGCCGCAGTCGAGAAGGGCGACATCAAGTTCTACCCGGAGCGATGGTCGAAGACCTACACGCATTGGCTTGGCAACATCCGCGACTGGGCCATCAGCCGCCAGCTCTGGTGGGGTCATCGGATTCCGGTGTGGTCGAGAACCGTCAAGGTGCCGGAGGATTTCGACGAATTCTTCAAGGATGGGTTGACCCACATTGTGGATGGCACGCATGGATACCATCGCTTCGGTGCAACCGAGGAGAACTTTTGTGTCCGCACCATCCGCTTGAGTGACCAGTCCATAGTCGCCGGAGGCACCTTGTGTTCGCACAGCAAATTGGACGCAGGTGAATATCGGGTTGAAGTGTGTTATTTAGGGGAACGCTCCGAAGTCGAGGATGGTTTGGCGAAAGGGAAGTTTGAACGCGATTCCGACGTGCTCGACACGTGGGCGTCGTCGTGGCTCTGGCCATTTGCGACCATGGGACACTGGCCTGCGGAACAGTCGGACACACTGAAGAAGTTCTATCCGACCACCGACCTCGTCACAGGCCCGGACATCATCTTCTT
>JBAZIR010000396.1:0-5594 GCA_041651735.1 Verrucomicrobiia bacterium
GCATCGGCGCCCCACCCTTCCAAATAACTGTCTGCGCGACATGCCAGAAATCGCCGAGCGAGGTCAGGCCGAGTTCGCGCAGGCCGATGATGCCGAACGCGACAAAGACAGCGATCATCCACGGCACGGCCATGTTCGCAAACTCCGCGACGAACTTGTAACCGTAGGCCGCCACGAACGAAAACAGCGTGCCCGCCGCGAGCACCGCGACCACCCAGCCGAAGCTGTTGGGCATCAGGTCACCGAAGCCGGGCATCGGGAACTTGAACCAGACGCCGAGGGCGGTGGCCGAGACCGTGATCATCGCCCCGGCGAGGAACGTGAACATGACGCCGTTGGCGACGTTATAGAGGGTGACAAGTTTGCGGCCGCAGATTTTTTCGAGCTGGTAGTAAAGCGTCAACCGTACCCGCGTCGCGATCGGCGCGGTGAACAACGTCCAACTCAGCACGGCGAGCAGGTTGCCAACGAGCAGGCCAACGATGAGGTCGAACGCGCTGACGCCCGCAGCGAGGAACAGCGGCCCGATCATCAGTTCCGTGCCAGCGACGTGTTCCCCCGCGAACTGGCCGACGTAACTTTTCAGCCCAAGCAACGCGCGCGCCGGCACTGGCTCGCGCTCGAATTCCTCGACCGGGTCGTGAGAGTGCGGCTGATCGCTCATTGCCGTGAGCGGCAAAGACTACTTCAGCGACCCGCTGTAGCCGGAAACAACGGCGGAGAGCAGCAGCAGCACGAGACCGATGGCAAGAAGGCGACGGGTCTTGCCGCTCGTGCCTTTCCACTCGCCAATGAAGATGCCGATGAGCGTGCTGAACATGATCGCCGAGGCCATCAGCAACGCCCAGCCGACGTAAGCGGTCTTGCCCATCGCCGGTTCGCCAGTCTTGAAGCAGATGAACTGCGAGCACCAAATCGCACCCGCGATGGCCGCGAACAGGAAGTTGCCCGCCAGCGGCGCGCCGGACTTGAGGTAGTCGCTGGTCGTCTTGTTCTTCACGTTGAGGAAGATGCACCAGAGGAAATTGACAGTGAACCCGCCGAGGAGCACCACCACGAGCACCGGTATGCCGCTCCAAGTCGTCGTTGTGACCGGCGCGGTAGTCTCCGCCAGTTTCTGCAACGTCGGGCCGCCCACGAGACCCCAGCCCATGCCGGAACTCATCAAGCCAGAGAAACATGCCGCAAGAATGCCTTTCTTGAAGTCGTATTCCGCAACGGCCTTCTTCTTCTCCTCCTCGGGCAGTTCCTTTTCCTTCGACATGCCCGCCATACCGACCATCACGATACCCGCCAGCGACACCAGCACACCGACGAACGACGCGATGCCCGCGCCCGGCTCGAGCAATTGGCCAAACTCGCCCTTTAATATCTTCGGGACGAGCGTCCCGGCCGCCGAGCAGATGCCACAGCCGAGCGCGAGGCCGAGACCGACGCCGAGGTAACGAATCATCAAGCCCCACGTGAGGCCGCCGACGCCCCACATCGCGCCGCAGGCGTAGCAATACCACAACTCCTTGCCGGGCGCTGCGCCAAGCACTTTGCAGACGTTGGGCGACGTGGCAAACGCCAGCGCCCACGGCACAATGACCAGACCCGCCAATGCATAAACGGCCCAGTAGCTTTCCCAGGCCCAGTTCTTGACCTTCTTGAACGGCAGGTAGAACACCGCGCCCGCCAGACCGCCGAGCGCGAAGATCAAGACGCCGAGCGCCGGGTTGGTTGCTGCTTCCGCTGGATTCATGATGACTCCTTCAGCACAAATGATTGCCCGCTAAACACACGAGAACATGTCCTGCCTGCCTTTCGCGACTTCTCGCGTGTTTAGCGGGCCAAGTTCGCCTTTACTTCCGCTTCGACAACACACTCTTCTCGTATTGTTTCACTTCCGCCAGCCAGGCTTCACCGACGGGCACGCCGGACTTCTCGCAATAGTAATCCCACACCGCGCTGAAGGGCAGCGACTTCGCTTCCTCCATCAGTGCCAGCCGGCTCGTGTAGTCGCCACTCTCTTCAGCCGACTGCAATTTCGCGGCCGGCTCCAGCATCGCCTGCAACAACGCCTTGAGCATGTTGCGCGTGCCGATGACCCACGCCGCGATGCGGTTGATGCTCGCGTCGAAGTAATCCAGCCCGATGTGCGTCTCGTCGAGGTAATCGCCGCGCACCAACTCCTGCGCGAGCGCCTGGAGGTCGTCGTTCAGGATGACGACGTGGTCGCTGTCCCAACGCACGCCGCGGCTGACGTGGAGCAGAATCTCCGGCAGGAACTGGAACACCGAGCTGATCTTGTCCGTGATGGTCTCCGTCGGGTGATAGTGGCCGGTATCGAGCGTGAAGAGCTTCTGCCGCGAAACAGCGTAGCCGAGATAATACTCGTGCGAGCCGACGGTGTAACTTTCGCAGCCGATGCCGAAGAGCTTGCCCTCAACCGAATCGCGATTGAACTTCGAGTCCACCGGCACAGTAAAAATCTCATCCAAGGACGCCGTAAGCCGCCTGCGCGGGCCAACGCGATCCACCGGGATGTCCTTCATGCCGTCGGGAATCCAGAAGTTCGTGATGCACGTCTTGCCGAGCGATTTGCCGATGGCCCCGCCGATCTTGCGACAGGCGATGGCGTGATCCACCCAGAACTTGCGAATGCCCTTGTCGGCGTGCGAGAGCGTAAAGTTCTCCGCCGCGTTCGGATGCGAGAAGAACGTCGGGTTGAAATCCAGCCCGAGGCCAAGCTTCTTCGCCCAATCGATCCATCCCTGGAAATGCTTCGGTTCGATTTCGTTGCGGTCCACCTTCTTGCCACCGAACTCCCCGTAGAACGCGTGGAGGTTGAAGCGGTGTTTGCCGGGAATCATCGAGAGCGCCTTCTCCGCATCGGCTCGCAGCTCTGCGGGTGTGCGGGCCTTGCCGGGGTAGTTGCCGGTCGCGGCCAGACCACCACCGAGGCCCGTGCCGAGCTTCTCAAACCCGCCCACGTCATCGCCCTGCCAGCAATGCAGCGAGACCGGCACCGACGCGAGCCATTTGAGGGCCTTGTCGGCGTCCACGCCCATTTCGGTATAACGTTCCGCGGCTAGTTGGTAACTTTTCTCAATATTCTTCATAGTGTTCTGGTTCCTTGATTGACGGCGACGAACTGAAATTGTGGGCGCGAACTCTACCGCAAGTGCGCAGCGTCGTCCATAACGATAGAGAGGGAGAAAAACACGGAAGACTCACCGCAGAGACGCGGAGGACGCAGAGATTTGCGACGAGGCCCGGCACTCCGCCGGGACACCACCACCATCGTCAACGAAAACGACTCGGTGGGACTCCTTGCCCCACCCCCAAAGAACTCCGCGCACTCCGCGCCTCTGCGGTGAACCGTCCGCTCTACTCGAAGTCGTATACGACGACCTTCGAGCAGTTCGGCTTGAAGACCTTCTCCACGAACTCGATGTGCTTCGGATGCACCTGGTAGTCGTCCTGCGCCTTCTTGTTCGGGAACTGGAGGTTCAAGGCCACGGCGTAGGTCTGTTCCACCACAGGCCGGTCGCTCTTCACCATCCGCCCCACGTGGAAACTCAGCGCGCCAGGAATCGGCTTCAGGTATTTCTCCATGCCGGCGATCAACGCATCCGCCGCCTTGGGTTTGCTCGGGTCCGTCCAGAAGATGACAACGTGTGAAAACATAGTGCCGTTTCAACTAGCCGCTCGCCGCGGGCAGCGCAAGCTTGAAAAAATGGTTACCGCGACTCGCGTTTGACCGAACCTCCCGCCAGCACTTCCGCGAGCGTCTTCCGCACCGAGTCACGAGTCGGCCCGGATTCAACGGAGCGGGATCAAGCCTTGAACATAATGGAAACGCGCACGCCGCCTTCCGGGCGGTTGCAGATGTGCAGCGAACCACCATGAACGCCGATAATGGTCCTGCACACGGTCAACCCCAAACCCGTGCCCTTGCCTTCAGGCTTGGTGGTGAAGAACGGTTCAAACACCTTCGACAGCTTGTCTTCAGGTATGCCGCCGCCCGTGTCATCCATTTCGACCACCACCACGCTGTCGCCTCGCCGGAATTGTGAATCCGATTGTGGGCCGCAGTTCGCTCCCGCCTCAGCCGGGTCGAATTGTCTGACACACATGCGCACCGTCAACGTGCCGCCGCCAGCCATGGCGTGGGCCGCGTTCATTGCGAGGTTGATGAACACCTGCTCGATCTTCCGCCGGTCCAACCTCAGCACCGGCAGACCGGGGGCCAATTCACGGATGACCTTGACGTGCCCCTCCGCCAGCGGAACACGCAGGAGCGCCAAGGCGCTCTCCAGCACGTCGTGCACGTTGACCGTTTCCATGGTCAGTTCCTGCGTTCTACCCAGGGATAGCAGTTCTCCCACAACGCTCGACGCTTGTTGAACGGCGTGCTGCATGTCGCGCAGCATCTGCGCGGTGTCGGCGGTCTCACCGCTGGGCTGCCGCAAAAGATAGTCAATGCCCAGCTTGAGGACGGAAAGCGGGTTCTTGACCTCGTGAACAACGCCGGCCGCCAGGCGTCCGATGGTCTCCAGCTTGGCGGATTCGACGAGCTGCATCTGGGCGGCCTTGAGTTGCCCCATCGCGGTGAGCAGTTCCTGCTGTTTGCGGATCAGGTCCTCGTTGAGTCGTTGCAGTTGCTGTTCGGCCTGCTTGCGTTCCGTGATGTCTTCCTGCACGGAAACATAATGCGTGATGACACCCTCCGTGTTCTTGATGGGCGATATGGTGGCTGAGGCCCAGTAGAAGTCACCGTTCTTCTTCCGGTTGCAGAAATCGCCCCGCCATTCCCGGCCAGCGGAGACGGATTCCCACAATCGCGCGTATTCCTCCTGAGGCGTGCGACCCGATTTGAAGATGCGAACGTTCCTGCCTTTGACTTCCTCCAAAGCGTAGCCAGTGACTTGAGTGAACTTGGGGTTTACGTATTCGATATCGCCCCGGCTGTTGGAGATGACCACCAGCGTTGCGCTCTGTTCCACCGCGCGCCCCATCAACAAAAGCTGTTCTTCCGCTCGCTTGTAATCGGTGATGTCCCGGTTCACCCCGAGCAAGCCCGCGATCCGGCCGTGATCGTCGCGCAAGGGCATTTTGATGGTCAGCAACCACCGGGTGTTGCCTGAAGAATCAGTGATGGATGACTCGCGGTTGACCAGCGCCCGCTCCGACTCCATCAGTGCCTGTTCCTCGGCGCGAAACTGCTCCGCCGCTTCGCGCGGGAAAAAGTCAAAGTCAGTCTTGCCGATGATCTCGCCTGGCGCAGCCGCTCTAAAGAGGCGGGCCGTCGCGAGGTTCACCACCAAGAACCGACTGGCCGTGTCTTTCACATAGATATGGTCGGGGAAGCTGTCAACCAAGGGACGCAACAAACACTGTCCAGATTTCATGCAATCATGAAACAGGTCCGAAGAACCATCCATTAGGGGTCGCAGCACACTGATGTCACCAAGATTGCCTGCAACCTCCCCCCCTCTCGCATCTTCATTCATATTTGCCGCGCTCCAATCGGGTATTCCTTCCCACATTTCCGCGGCAACCTAGTATGCAACCGCCAAATGTCCAGAGCAGGAATACTCCTACACGGC
>JBAZIR010000397.1:0-5546 GCA_041651735.1 Verrucomicrobiia bacterium
GCCGGCAGTCGCGAACTCTTGAGAAACGCCGGGACGCGAAGAACCGCCGCCGGTGAACGTGCTGCGGGCGTCGGGTTGCACCGCGAAGGCCACGGTGTGGGTGGGCCACGCCGCTTCCCGCTGCCGTGCGGTCTTGACGCGGAGGGTCAACCCGTCGGTGGTATCGAACACATGGGTGCCAAAGGTGGTTCCGCCCTTGTCGCCGCCATCCGCGCGACAGTCTCGAACCCGCGGGTCTTGCTCACGCGGAATGCAACGGAAGGTGAGTTCCCTCAATCGCTTGAGCGTGGCCTTCTGGTGGGTTCGCCACTCGGCTTCGTTGGCCACCTGCGGCGGTTCCGCCCGGTTGACCAACAGGGTATCGATCTGCCGCATCTGGTCGTTCTTCGGAAGTTTGCCTTCAAAGACGAGCAGATTCTTTTCCGGTTCCACGAAGTCGGTGACGTCATCCTCGACGGGAGTCGAAACGCCTTTGAGATGTTTGTTGAACCAGGTGAAGATGGCCTGCCGCAGCTTGGGCGTATAGCCGTGAGGCGTGAGGTCTTCGACCAGGTCAAAGGTCCCGGGTGTTCCCAAAGCCGCATACTGGTGCCGGATGCGATGGGCGACATCGCGATACCCATAAGGCCGCCAGAGCACGTCCTCGCTGCCGGAGGCGATTAACAACGCTCGCGGAGCAATCAGCGCGCCGATATCAGGCCAGCACCAGCGGTAATAGTTGATCCAGAACGCGCAGTCGCAGTGGCCGTCGGTGGCGCGATCCAGGACCACATGCTCGATACTCCCGCTCTGGCAGACAGGAACCACGACCTTGACCCGCTCGTCGGCCGCTCCCAAACACCAGGAGATCACGCCGCCGCCACTGAGGCCCGTCACACCCATCCGTTCCTTGTCCACGTCGGCTCGGGTCTCCAGATAGTCCAGCGCCCGCATGGCGTTCCACACTTCGGTGCCCGCCGGCGTGTAGCCCCGGCTCGGCCAATCCCAGCGCTCCTCACGATACGTTCCATGATGAATGCCCTGTGACTCGCCCAACTGGATCGGGTCCAGCACGAGCGCCACGTATCCATGCTGGCCGAACCAGCGGGGGTTGGCCTGGTAGGGTGCATTTACTTTGCCCTTGGAATGACCGCACAAGTACAGCACCGCAGGCAGCCGCCCGGTGACCTTCGCCGGACGATAGAGGTTCCCGATCACGTATGCGCCGGGCATGCATTGGAAATGGATCTTCTCGACCACGTAGTCTCCGCGCTCCAGCACGCCGGTCACGGCAGCCTTGAGCGGCGTGCGTTCGGGCATGGGCGAGAGTCCCAGCATCTCGTGCCACATTTGGCGTCGTTGGGTAAGCGTCGCCTTCCACTGTGCCGGCGGCAAGGGCATGGCAAGCGAAGAGCTGGACACTTCCCGGGCTTGTTGGCAGGTACTGGTGTAGATCGTCATTTCCGAACCTATCGATAACCCCGTGAAGGCGCTCCCGCAACAGAACAAACACGTCGTGACTGCAATCTGAATTCGTGACATTGGAATCGCTCCTTGATCTCAAGCGATGGCTCTCGCCTGACACGCCCAATAATATACTTCTGCGGCATTTGCCAGAGCAAGGATCATCCCTTTCAAAACCGGTTGCAAAGTCGGTGCAGACTTGTTGCCGGGCTCTGAAGACTCTTCCACCTTCTCTACAGCCTTCCTGAATAGTGGTCCAATTTCGACGTCTCAAATGTCGATGTCGATAATGCTGCGCGAGGCGCTGCTCCGTCGAAACGGACTGAGGGGACTCGTCGGCTTTCTGAGAACTAAAAGTCGTTCACACACATCAACGCTGATTCCCTTTCGGCTGATTGAATCGAGTGACGGTGGTGATGTCTGGTGTTGGACGAAGACGGACTGGAACGAAAACCGCTTGCCCCCGCCGGCCGCCGGGAGGACTATGCGCGGAGGACGTTGCCCGGAATCAAAGCGATGACTCCGAAACCAAGAATAAAGAAAACCCTTAGTGGAAATTGGTTTCTCAAATGTTTATACCGATTTCAGTTTGCCGTGTCTTCAAAACGAGATTTGCATGGGTTTCGGGTCGGTATTTTTGCGCCATCTGATTCTGAGGTTCAGAATGGAATCTTCGCAACAATCGAGTCAGCGATGAAACTGATTGCCGATGTTTCGCCCGTCTGCTACGCGCGAATCCGGCGAGAGTTTCGCGGCTTCTTGGTGAATGGGATAAAAGGTGCGAGAGCTTATAACGCGTGTTGGAACAGGACTCTTGAGACGTGCGAGTTGGATATTGGTTACATGTGTTCTGAAGATGCTACACTCGCCGATGTCGCCACTACGATTATTCACGAAGCCACACATGCGCATTTGTTCCACAAGGGAATTGACTACAACGAGAGTCGACGCGCGCGAGTCGAGCGCGCGTGCTTCAGGGCGCAGATCAGGTTCGCCAAGCGGCTTCCTGACGGAAAGCAGATCGTTGATAGCGTCATAGGAAACATGCAACGAGAGCAATCCTACTGGACAAATGACGCACTCATTCAAAGAGAAGCAGATGCATTCGTGAAGGCCGGATGTTCCCGCCGGTTAGTTCAAGTGATCCTGGCGATTGGCAAATGGCGAGCAGCAAGGCGACATGATACGAAGACAGGAACCTCGTAAAGCACATCCTACCTTTCGCAAATGCGGACGAGGACGACGCAAGGTCAGGAAAAGCGGCTTTGAACTGGCTGTCAAACTTGCCGTGGCCGCGCTTTATCTTTCCGTATCCCTCTGCACATTCCGTGACTTGGTTTTTCCTCATCGGTGTCAGACGACCAGCAACTTCGCAACCTGATTTCCCATTACAAACCTCTCTCCTCTACGATTGAAGGTCACGTTTTCCGGCTGGCCAAACCATCCCAACGGTTCCCTGGTAACGGCATGTCAGGCGAAAACAGAGAGTTTCGTAGGAACGTTGTCGAAAAAACTCCAACACCAGTCCACTTGACTAATCCAAAACGAATCGCAAAGATGCGCTTCCTTTCTTGGAGCTGTCGTCAAAAAACAACAAGGATATCAGAATGAGAAGACTCGTGATGTTGCTGGCGTGGGTTGTGATGTCGATGGGTGCGCAGGCCGATGTGCGACTGCCTTTGATGTTCAGCGATAACATGGTGGTGCAGCGAGAAACCACCGCCACGTTCTGGGGCTGGGCGAGTCCGGGCGAGAAGATCTCCGTGGCGGCATCTTGGGGCGAGCAAGCCACAGCCACGGCGACGGCCGATGGCGAGTGGAAACTGAAGCTGAAGACTCCCGCAGCGGGCGGCCCGTTCACAATCACCATCAAAGGCAACAACACAATCGAGCTGAAGAACGTTCTCTCCGGCGAGGTCTGGCTCTGCTCCGGCCAATCGAACATGGGCATGACCGTCAACAGCGTCTCGAACGCACAGGCTGAGATCGCGGCGGCAGATCATCCGCAAATCCGCCTGTTGAGCGTGAAACTCGTCACAGCCAACGAACCGCAGAAGGAATGCCAGGGGACGCCGTGGGCGCCATGCAGTCCGAAGAACGTTGGATCGTTCACGGCAGCGGGCTACTTTTTCGGCCGCAAGCTCCATCAAGACCTGAAGGTGCCGATCGGGCTGATCAACTCCTCCTGGGGCGGCACGTGCATCGAGACGTGGACTTCCTGGGACGTGCAGAAGGACGACCCGGCGATGCAGGCCTTGCGCAAGAACTGGGACGAGCGCGACAAGACCTACACGCCTGAGGGCGCAAAGAAGCAGTTCGAAGCCGAGAAGAAGGCATGGGACACATGGAACGCCGGCGACAAGAAGACGAAGGCACCCACGCGTCCGCGCCTGCATCCCCAGCCGCGCAAGGACCAGAACTACCCTGCAAACCTGTTCAACGCGATGATCAATCCGTTGGTTCCCTTCGCCATTCGCGGCGCGATTTGGTATCAGGGCGAAGGCAACGCCGGGCGCGGCAAGGAATATCGCGTCCAGCTCGAACGCATGATCGTCAACTGGCGCACGCTTTGGGGCAATGAATTCCCATTCTACTTCGTGCAACTGCCGAATTTCATGGCGCCATGGCAGAACCCGGTCGAGGATGGCGGCTGGCCGCAAATCCGCGAGTCGTTTGCGAAGACCGCCAAGGAGGTGCCGAACACCGGCATGGCCATCACCATCGACATCGGCGAGGAAAGCGACATTCATCCCAAGAACAAGCAGGACGTTGGCGACCGCCTGGGCCGCGTTGCGCTCCACAAAACCTACGGCATGAAGGGCTTTGCCTGGAACGGACCGGTGGCGGAGTCGTGCAAGTTCGCCGGCGGCAAGGCCGTGATCCTGTTCAATACTGGCGGCGCGCCGCTCGCGGTCAAAGACGGCGGCAAGATTGTCGGCTTTGCCCTGACGGGTGAAGACGGCAAGACCGTTGCGGCCGATGCCGCCATCGAAGGCAAGGACACGGTCGTCGTCAGTTCGCCGAAAGTCGCCGAGCCGGTCGTGGTGCACTACGCATGGGCCAACAATCCCGTCGGCGTCAACCTCGCGAATGCCGAAGGACTGCCCGCTGCGCCGTTCCGCTTTGGCGAGATGCCGAAGTTCGAAGTTTTCTCGAAATTCCTTCCCGACGAAGCCAAGGCTTACAAGCTGGTCTATGCCTTCGACCCTCTCGCGGGCAAGCTGACCGATGGCGGCACGCGCTTCGTTTATGAGACCGACAACTCGGCCAAGGTGAAGGGCCCGTTCAAGAAAGTGGCCTACTTCCTCGCGCTGCGGGACGCGGCGGGAACTGTTTCCTACGCGTTCGTCGCCATGGACCCGTTCACGAGCGACGCAGCCCAGATCGGCGTGCCGACCGTCGCGAGTGGCGCGCGGTTCCAGCAAAAAATCACCGGTGCCATCGTGAAGACGAACGCCAGGGGCGTGACCGGCGGCGAGTTCACCGAGGGCTGCAACATCGAGTTCTATCCATGCAACTACGGCCCGCAGAACGCAGCCAAGATTCCCGGCGCGGAGGATGGCGTGTTCGACTTCGGCGACGGCATGGCGCCGAAGAACGCAACCGGCTACGGCGCGATGCAAATCCACAACTGGCAGGGCAAACACTCCATCATCTGCTTCAACCGATTCGGTGGCGGCCACACTTGTGACGTTGGCCTCGGCAACTCCGAAGGCAAAACACGCGACTGGACCTTCACCTCCAGCGGCAAGAACTACAGCCAGGGTGAATTCCTGGTCTTGGTGCTGCCGTAGCCGGAACTGAGCGCGCCCGTAAACATCGCTCGCGTCCGCTGTCGCGGAGGCGAAGATCGCACAGGCATGGTCGCGAGCTGTTGCGTGACCAGACACCACGTGTCCGCCGGGCGAGCGCCATTGGGCTCACGAATAACGGGCAGTTCCTCCGCGAATCTACAAACCTCCCGAAAGAAAGTGGTACGCCTGGCTGGGATCGAACCAGCGACCCGAGGTTTAGAAAACCTCTGCTCTATCCAACTGAGCTACAGGCGCAACATCGTTTTTACCGATGTACTTTGAGTGTCTTCAGTCACCAGAATATGGACC
>JBAZIR010000398.1:0-5530 GCA_041651735.1 Verrucomicrobiia bacterium
CGCTGGTGGCGACCTTGATGAGCAATGGCGGCTTGGACGAGGCGATTGCCAAGGCCGGCGGCAAAGTGGTCCGCACGCAGGTCGGCGACAAGTTCGTCATCGATGAGATGTGCCGGCTCGACGCCAACGTGGGCGGTGAACAGAGCGGCCACATGATTTTCCGCGACTTCACGACCACCGGCGATGGAATCATCAGCGCGTTGCAAGTGCTCCGCGTCATGCGCGAGACCGGCAAGCCGCTCAGCGAACTCTGCCGCGTTATGCAGCGGTTTCCGCAGGTCATGCTGAACATCAAGGTTGGCTCCAAGCCGCCGTTGGAGTCGCTGGCCGGCGCGCAGGACGCGATTAACGAGGCAAAGGCCGCGCTTGGCGATACAGGCAGCGTCATCGTGCGTTACTCCGGCACCGAGCCGCTCTGCCGCGTCACGGTGGAAGGCCGCGACCGTGTTGCCATCGAGCGGCAAGCCCAACGCATTGCCGACGTCATCCAGAAGCAGATCGGCGCGGCATAGGCTGCAAAGTAGGACAGGCATCTTGCCTGTCCATTGATGGATGACTGGACAGGCGGGACGCCTATCCCACTTTGTGTTTATGAACAATTGGACAGGCGGGACGCCTATGCTACTTGCTCTTCGCGATTGCTTTTGGCGCGGCGGCACGCTACGAAATCGCTGCATGAAGAACATTCGACTCTCCTTGGGCGCGGCGCTGGCGTTGGTGTGTGCCGCGGCAATCGTCACGCAAGCGGCGGATGCTGCCGGCAAACGTGTCTCCCTTTTCGACGGCAAGTCGCTCGCCGGGTGGACACTCGTGACGTGCGAAGCGTGTGTGGACAATGGCGACATGTTTATCAAAGAAGGCAACGGCCTCGTCCAGACCGCGCGCAAATACGGCGACTTTGTCTTTGAGTTCGAGTGGAAGGCGCTCAAGTCCGAGAAATGGGACAGTGGCATTTATTTCCGCTATGACACCATCCCGCCCAAGCGCCCGTGGCCGGCGCGCTATCAGGCGAACTTGCGGCAGGGCGATGAAGGCAACGTCGGCGGTCTGAAAGGAGCCAAGAGCCAGGGACTGATCAAGCCCGGCGAATGGAATTGTTTCAAACTGACGGTGCGGGGTACTCAGGCTGCGCTTGAGATCAACGGCAAGCCCGCGTGGAAGGCCGACGGCCTCGAAGGTCCGAAGGAAGGCTACATCGGCGTGCAAGCCGAAGTGCCCGGCGGCGGCCAGCACCGCTTCCGCAACATCTACATCACCGAGCTGAAGTAGATTGTCCGCGGCGTAACCAACGCCGAGTAGGGCAGGCATCTCGCCTGTATCAATTGATCAAGAGTGGACGGCGGGGCACCTGTTCTGCTTCTAGCCCGCAGTTGCAACCATGCGCGCGTGCCGCTACTGTTTGCGGGCTATCCAAGGATATGAAACCGCACAACCTTTTCAATTCGTTGCAGACCTTCGATACCGGCGCTGGCCGGAAGGGGCTTTTCTACTCGCTGCCGGCGCTGGAAGCCGCGGGCGTCGGGCCGATTTCGAAGCTGCCAATTGGCATCCGTATCGTGCTCGAGTCGGTCCTGCGAAACGTGGACGGCAGGAAGGTCACCGAGCGCGACGTGCGCACGCTCGCCAATTGGAACGCGAAGTCGCCCGCGCCGGAGGAGATTCCGTTTGTCGTCGCGAGGATCGTGCTGCAGGACTTTACGGGCGTGCCGTTGCTGGTGGATCTGGCAGCGATGCGCTCGGCGGTGGCCCGGCTCGGCAAGAACCCGAGGATGATTGAGCCGCTGGTGCCGGTGGATCTGGTCGTGGATCACTCGGTGCAGGTGGATTTTTACGGCACGGCACAGGCGCTGCAACTGAATCTCGACATGGAGTTCAGGCGCAACCGTGAGCGTTACCAGTTCCTGAAGTGGGGCCAGCAGGCGTTCGACACGTTCAAGGTCGTCCCGCCCGGCATCGGCATCATTCATCAGGTGAACCTCGAGTATCTTGCGAAGGGCGTTCGTGCTTTCCCACCTCCGGGTTCCCAGATTCCGCCTTCCGTCTACTATCCCGACACGCTCGTCGGCACCGATTCGCACACGACGATGATCAACGGTCTCGGCATCGTCGGCTGGGGCGTCGGCGGCATCGAGGCGGAGGCGGGCATGCTCGGCCAGCCGGTCTATTTCCTGACGCCGGAAGTCGTCGGCGTCCACATGACCGGCGCGTTGCGAGAGGGTGTCACTGCGACGGACGCGGCGCTGCACGTCACGCAGATGCTTCGCAAGGCCAAGGTCGTAGGCAAGTTCGTCGAATACTACGGTGAGGGAGCCGCGAGCCTGCCGCTGGCCGACCGCGCCATCATCGCCAACATGGCCCCTGAATACGGCGCCACGATGGGTTTCTTCCCGGTTGACCAGGAGACGGTTGCCTACATGCGGGCCACCGGTCGCACCGAGCATCGTTGCGCCGAGTTTGAAAACTATTATCGCGCGCAAAACATGTTCGGCATCCCGCGCAAGGGCGACATCAACTACAGCGTGGACCTCGAACTCAATCTTGCCGAGGTCCAGCCGAGCGTTGCCGGACCGAGGCGGCCGCAGGACCGCATTGAATTGCCGGCGTTGAAGGACACGTTTGCCAGCCTCCTCGGGAAGCCGGTGGCCGAGGGCGGCTACGGTAAGTCCGCCGCCGAGTTGCAGCAACGCGTCCAAGTCAAGAGCACCCGGCCCGGTCCGGGCGCTTTCGATCACTCCTACGGCCACGTTAATATCGCGGGAGCGAGCGAGTCGGAGATGCGCGACCAGCATCCCGCGCCGGGCGAGGCGAAGGAACTGCCGCCGTGGGCGTTCGATGACTTCGATGCGGAAATCGGCCACGGCAGCGTGCTCATCGCTTCCATTACCAGTTGCACCAATACCAGCAACCCGGGCGTCATGCTCGCCGCCGGCCTCCTCGCGAAGAAGGCCGTCGAACGCGGCCTGCGCGTCAATCCCGCCGTCAAAACCTCGCTCGCGCCTGGCTCGCGCGTTGTCTCCGACTATCTGGAGCGCGCCGGCCTGCAATCGTATCTCAACCAACTCGGCTTCAACCTCGTCGGCTACGGCTGCGCCACCTGCATCGGCAACTCCGGCCCGCTCGCGCCGGCGGTCGAGGAGGCGGTCGTCAAGAACGACCTCGTCGCCGCCAGCGTGCTTTCCGGCAACCGCAACTTCGAGGCGCGCATTCACCAGAACATCAAGGCCAACTTCCTGATGTCGCCGCCGCTGGTGATCGCATTCGCCCTCGCCGGCCGCGTGGACGTGGATCTCTCACGCGAGCCGATTGGCAAGGGCCGCGACGGCCGCGACGTGTTTCTGCGCGACATCTGGCCGACGCTGGCCGAAGTCAACGCCCTGATGCA
The DNA here is from genome assembly GCA_041651735.1 of Verrucomicrobiia bacterium. Taxonomy (GTDB): domain Bacteria; phylum Verrucomicrobiota; class Verrucomicrobiia; order CAIQCK01; family CAIQCK01; genus CAIQCK01. The sequence continues at coordinate 3,383 of JBAZIR010000398.1, forward strand.
TTCGGCGCTGAGCGCTGAGACGTTCCGCCAGCTCTACAGGGATTTCGCCTCGCAGAACCCGAAGTGGAATGAAGTTCCATCGTCGGTCGGACATGTCTATCAGTGGGACGCGAAGAGCACCTACATCCAGGAGCCGCCGTTCTTCGCGAACTTCTCGATGAAGCCCGGCAACATCGCGGAAATTCGCGGCGCACGCGCACTCGGCATCTTTGGCGACTCGGTGACCACCGACCACATCTCGCCCGCCGGTTCGATCAAGAAGACCTCGCCCGCCGGCCAGTATCTCGTCGCCAACGGCGTCGCCCCGGGGGATTTCAACAGCTACGGGTCGCGTCGCGGCAACGACCGCGTCATGACGCGCGGCACGTTCGCCAACGTGCGCATCAAGAACCTGATGGTGCCCGGCGTCGAGGGCGGTGTCACCAAACACCAGCCCGGCGGCGAGGTGATGCCCATCTACGACGCGGCGATGAAATACCAGCAGGCGGGCGTTCCGCTCGTGATCCTCGCCGGCGCGGAATACGGCACCGGCAGCTCGCGCGACTGGGCCGCGAAGGGCACCCACCTCCTCGGCGTGCGCGCGGTCATCGCTACCAGCTTCGAGCGCATCCATCGCAGCAACCTCATCGGCATGGGCGTGCTGCCGTGCCAGTTCAAGGAAGGCGTCAGCGCTCAGACACTCAAACTCGACGGCACGGAGACGTTCTCCATCCTCGGCCTCGACGACGCCATCAAACCGCGCCAGGACCTGACGTTGGAGATCAAGCGCGCCAGCGGCCAGACCGAGAGTGTGCCGGTGACGTTGCGGATAGACACGCCTATCGAAGTGGACTACTACCGCCACGGCGGCATCCTGCCGTTCGTGTTGCGGCAGTTGGTAGCCAAGGCGTAGAGCCGTGGAGCGGTGTCGTACATCCTCTCCATGGCTACGCCTGCCTTCCATGGGTCGAGTTGACGTGTCGGTCGCGTTTGGATTTGCCGGGAATGTGGGAGGGGCCTCAGTGCCCCGATGGCAGTGGTGAAAGTGGCCGGACCGGCCGTGCGGAGTCGGGACAAACGCGGTCACCTTGCCAGTCCGCCGCCGTCTAATGTGAGGTTGTCAATCTCCGTGCTACTCGTTCTTGCCGACGCTGACCTGCATTACGCGGGGCAGGGAGCTGCCCGGCTTGGTGGTGAAGATTACGGATACGGCGTCGCCCTTTTTGCAGGTCCTTCAACTCACACGTCTTGCCACCGCGAGTAACTTTCGCTTCGGGCTTGATCGTGAAGTTGATGGTACGCCCACTGGTCCTGCCGGCTGTTCCCCTGGCGGATTTGACGATGACACTGTTGGCGGTCACACTGACCACCTCGCCTTGGAACGGACTGCGAATCCGCCCCACGGCGTTAGGGTCCACGCCTCACCCACCCACGACCGGACGCGTGAACGCCCACAAGAGCGCCACCGCCGCGACCCACGCTGTTGCTGCTGATGCTTTCATGCAACGTCTCCTGTTGTGTTGGCCAATCGCCAACGCTCCGAATACTACCAGTCTTCTTCTCGTCGCGCAATTCGGTTCAATGGAGCCGTCGCGTTTGGGGCGCAACTCGGTACACGCACCATTTGAATCATGCGCGAATCGCACTCCGAAGCCCCCTCACCCTGCCCTCTCCCCATCCGATGGGGAGAGGGTGGCCGAAGGCCGGGTGAGGGGTTGCCTCGCGCATTTTTTTTTGGCGCGTGTGTCGAGTTACGCCCGTGCGTTTGGATTCGCCGGGGAATGTGGGGCCTCAGTGCCCCGACTCTGCGGTGTGGTGGCAGCGGACGGTCGGGGCGCTAAGGCCCCTCCTACATTCAGAACCTGCCCCGCCTGCGTTTAGTGCATCATCTTTTCGAGCGTCTTGCGGTCGCCGTCAGAAATGACCCGCGATGATCCTTTGCGATGTCACCTCTTGCTCATCAAATAGATTCCCACAGCCAGGAAGGTGGAGAATCCAAGAAAATAGCCAAACATGCTCCCAGCGATAATTCCCGCGACTACTGCTACGCCTGCCTTCCATAGATCGTCAAAGAAGCTCATGTGATTTATCTCCCACGCTCCTTCGCATCCAACGCCACCATCCTCTCAGTGCATCATCTCTTCGAGCGTCTTGCGGTCCGTGCCGAGG
>JBAZIR010000399.1:0-5528 GCA_041651735.1 Verrucomicrobiia bacterium
ATGCGAATTTTATGCAGGAGGCCAACCGGCTGAGGCGATTGCCGCCCTACCTGTTCGCGGTGATTGACCAGTTGATCAAGCAGCAGACGGCAGCCGGCAAGGACGTCATTGACCTGAGCATGGGCAGCCCGGATCTGCCGCCGCCGCCGAACGTGGTGGCTGCGATGGCCGAGGCGGTCAAGCGCCCCGACGCGCACGGTTACTCGCGCTACGACGGCGAGATTGAACGCAACATGCGCAAGGCGATCGCAGACTGGTATCACCGAAAGTTCAATGTTGAACTAAACCCGGCCACGGAAGTGCTGCCACTGATTGGCTCGAAAGAGGGCCTGGCGCACCTGTCGTTCGGGTTCCTGAACAACGACGACATTGCGCTGGTACCGTCGCCGACGTATCCGATCCACTTCAACGGCGTGATCATGGCCGGCGGCATTTTGTATCAGTTGCCGTTGCTGGCGGAGAACAAGTTCCTGCCGGTGGTGGACAAACTCGACCCGCACGTGGTTCGGCAGGCGAAGTTGATGATCCTGTCCTACCCGCACAATCCGACGGCGGCGACGTGCGACATTGGCTTCATGCAGCAGATGGTGGATTGGTGCAAACGCCATCACATCATCCTCGCGCACGATTTCGCCTACAGCGATTTCGTCTATGACGGTCACAAGGCGCCGAGCGTGTTCAATGCCAAGGGGGCGAAGGACGTGGCCATTGAGTTCCACAGTTTCTCGAAGAGCTACTCGATGGCCGGCTGGCGGCTGGCGTTTGCGGTCGGCAACGCGAGCATTCTCAAGACGCTAAGCAAGACCAAGAGCTACATTGACTTCGGAATCTTTCGCGCGACGCAGCTCGCGGGCATCGAGGCGCTCAACGGCCCGCAGGATTCCGTCAAGCACGCGGTGGAGACGTATTACAAGCGCATGAAGTTGTTCGTCGAAGGGTTGAATTCGGTCGGTTGGGAGACGGCGATGCCGGGAGCGACGTTCTATATTTGGGCGCACATCCCGCTGAAATACAGCGCGCTGACCTCGATCGAGTTCTCGCAGTTGATGATTGAAGAAGCCGGTGTGGCGTGCGCGCCTGGCACCGGTTTTGGCGAATACGGCGAAGGTTATGTTCGGTTCGCGATGGTCCAGGGCGAGGAACGCCTGAAGCAGGCGATCAAGCGCATCGGGCAGATGTTGTCCGTGGGTTGAGTCTCAAGAAGAGAAATCCACGGAACCAGGACACGATTGATGTCAAAGCGAGTTTTATTCTTCTATCTGACCGAAGGCTCCGGCCACCACGGCGCCGCGCTCGCTGTGAAGCGCGGGATGCAGGTGTTGGACCCCGGGCTGGTGAGCGCGGAATACGATTCATTCAAATACGCAAGCCCGTTGCTTGCGAAGATCGTGTTGAAGACCTATCTCGGCGTGCTCAAAACGGCGCCGGGCTTGTGGGAATGGATGTATGACAACCCGCGTTTCAAGGCGCGCACCAGCGGCATCCACGACCGTCTGAACCGCAAGAACGCCGCGCGGCTGGAGTCGCTGTTGCAGGAGTTTCGTCCCGATGCCATCGTGTGCACGCAGGCGTTCTCATGTGGTGTCATGGCGGACTACAAGATGCGCAGCGGCGTGACGCTGCCGCTCGTGGGAGTCATTACGGACTACGTTGCGCATCGCTACTGGGCGCACGGCCAGGTCAACCTTTACTGCGTGCCGACCGAGGCGACGGGCAAGGCGCTGATTACCGGCGGTGTGTCGCCGGAGAAGGTGCGTGTCACTGGCATCCCGGTGGACCCGGTTTACAAAGAAGAACCCAATCGGATTGCGCTTTGCGACAAGCTCGGCTTGCGCCGGGACACAACCAAGCTGCTGATCATGGGCGGAAGCCAGGGGCTTGGACCGTTCCGCACGATCCTGAAGCGGTTGAACAAAATTCGGCGTCCGATCGAGGTGATGATCCTTGCCGGCATGCATGAGAAAGTGCGCGAGCGGCTGGAGGAACTGCGGCCACGGCTGATTCATCCGACGCACATCTACGGTTTTGTAAAGAACGTGCATGAACTGATGAGTGTCGCCGACCTTGCGGTCACCAAGCCGGGTGGCATGACCACATCTGAGGCGCTGGTCAAGCGCCTGCCGATGATCATCATCAACCCCATTCCCGGCCAGGAGATGCGCAACACGGAGTTCCTGCTCAAGTCCCGCGTTGCGGTCCAGGCCGAGACCATCTACGACCTGCCGCCATTGATTGAGCAACTGCTGTCGCGTCCCGACAAGCTGGCCGCCATGCGCGCCGGGTGCGAGCCGCTGCGCCATCCGGATTCCGCACGCGACATCGCGCAGGCCGTGCTGCGGCTGACGCAATGAAATACGGGCTGTTCCGCGCGGCAGCGACCATAACGCGGATCGTGCCGCGGGCGGTGGCGCTGACTGTGGCCAGTTGGATGGCGCGGGTGTACTTCGCGCTGAAGCGGCGCGAGGCGGAGGAAGTTGTTTCGAACCTGCGCCGAATCGCTGCATTTCGCGGCGAGCCGCTCGATGAGGGAGTGACCCTGAGACGGACGCGGAATACCTACATCAGCTTCGCGAAAACCGTGGCGGACTACTTCTATTTCGGCTCTGCGAGCCGTGCAGACGCGTTGGCGGCGTTGGTGGAGGTGGAGAACATTGAGTCGCTCGACCGCGCACGGGCGGCGGGGAAGGGGACGGTGGTGGTGACGGCGCATCTCGGCAGTGTTGAGAATGGCGGCGCGATCATTGTGCGGCACGGATACAAGTTCAACGTCGTTGCGTTGCCGATGGCTGACCCGCGGGTGGATGAACTGTTTCAAACGCAACGCATAGGGCGCGGGATGCAGGTGATTGAGGTCGGACGGGCTACGCGCGAGTGCCTGCGCGCGATCCAACGCAACGAAATTGTTGCCTTGCTGGGTGACCGTGACTTCACGCGTAATCGCGACATGACGGTGTTTTTCGGCGGGCCGGCGCGGTTACCAACCGGGCCGGCACGGCTGGCGCTCGCCACCGGTGCGCCCCTTGTGTTGGGATTCTGTGTCCGGCTGCCGGATGATCGATACAAGCTCTTTTTCTATGACCCGATCTTCACGGATAAGACGAAGGATACCGTGGAGACACTGAACCACCGTATTGCAGAGTTGCTCGAGCGCGCAATCGGCGACCACGCGGAACAATGGCACCTGTTTCACAGCCCGTGGAATGTGGAACGGGACTGGTCACTGGCGCAGGTTTACGCAGCGAATGGATGAGCGGTTTATCGGACTCGCGAGATGAATCTTCCGAGCGAGAACCTTATTGCGTTGATCCCGGTGTATAACGCGGCAAGCCATGTCGGCAAGGTGGTCCAGCGGACGTTGGCGCGGGTCGGGTGCGTGTTGGTGGTGGATGACGGTTCCACGGACGGCAGCGGCGACGAGGCGCGTGAAGCGGGCGCAGAGGTCATTCGGCACGAGGTTAACCGCGGCAAAGGCGCGGCGTTGAAAACGGGGTTGGCGCGGTGTGCGGGACTTGGCTGCGAGTGGATCATTCTCCTGGACGCCGATGGCCAGCACGACCCTGACGATATCCCGGGGTTGCTTGCCGGACGCGACAGCGGGGCGCGGTTCGTGATCGGCAATCGGATGACGCAGACGGACAATATGCCATTCACACATCTCATGGGAAACCGGCTCAGTTCGTGGACCTTGAGTCGCTTGTGCCGGCAGCCGCTGCCGGACAGCCAGTGCGGATTCAGAGTGTTGCACCGCAGCCTGCTCGATGTGTTGAAGCTGACTGCGGATCGTTACGAGGTGGACAGCGAAATGTTGATCCTGGTCTCGCGGGCCGGCTATCGCATCGTCAGCGTTCCTGTCGCGACGATCTACGCGGATGAACAGAGCCACATCCGGCCCGTGAAGGACACACTTCGGACGGTGCGGCTGCTGCTGCATTATTGTCATGAACACTGACGGCTCCCGCCACTTGTGGGAACGTGACACGCCGGACTACTGGCGTGCGAAGATGCTTGCGGAACAACTGCGCCCCCGGAACATCCGGGACGAGCGCGTGTTGGCGGCTTTCGCGAAGGTGCCACGCCACTTGTTTTGCCCCGACGCCAGTATGTCGGAAGCCTATGCGGATCATCCGGTGGAAATCGGGTGCGGCCAAACGATTTCGCAACCTTATATGGTGGCGTGGATGTTGGAAGTTGCGCGATTGCATAGCGGGGATCGTGTTCTGGAGATCGGCACCGGTTCCGGGTATCAGGCGGCGTTGGTGGCGCAACTGGTGGCGCAAGTGTTCAGCGTTGAACGGATTCCAGAGTTACTGAACGCGGCGCGGGAACGGTTGGCGCGGCTCGGATTGGAGAATGTGACGTTGCATGGCGGCGATGGCAGCGGCGGTTGGCCGGAGCACGCGCCGTTTGACGTGATCGTTTATGCGGCGGCTGCTCCGGAGGTTCCACAGCAGGTTCGGGGTCAACTTGCCATTGGCGGACGGTTGTTGGCGCCGGTTGGGTCGTTGCATCACCAGAACCTGCTGCGCGTTGAACGGATGGCAGAGGAAACGTATCATGAGCAGGAACTTGGCGGCTGCGCCTTTGTGCCATTACGTGGGATGTTCGGGTGGAGAGATTAAAAAAACGCGCCGAGAGCGAAGTTTGCGTGGACAGCGCAGGGGGTTTGTGTTACCAACACAGTTCCTCTGCGTTGGCGAACGGGTCTGACAGACCGTGCGCCGCGTAGTTTGGCCGGGGCGTAGCGCAGCTTGGCTAGCGCGCTTGGTTCGGGACCAAGAGGTCGCGGGTTCAAATCCCGCCGCCCCGACCACTTTTCCTCACAACGACTGTGGGGAAAGTGTGTCTTCTCCCAGACTGAACAGGACTCCATGCCTATTTCTGACGGATTTCTCGAACGCCGCCACAATAGGGCGCGAGAATCTCAGGAAGCAGCAGGGAACCGTCGGATTGCTGGTAGGTCTCCAAGAGGGCGACGTAGAGGCGGGCCAGTGCCGTACCGCTGCCGTTCAGCAGGTGCACGAACCGATTCTTGCCGTCCTTGTCCTTGAATCGGATGTTGGCGCGGCGGCTTTGGAAGTCTTCGCAATTGGAGCAACTGGACACTTCGAGATAGGCGTTTTGGCCCGGAGCCCAGACTTCGATATCGTAGGTCTTGGCGGAGGCGAAGCCCATGTCTCCTGTGCAAAGCAGGATCACGCGGTAATGCAATCCCAGCAACTGCAGCACCTTTTCTGCGTTGGCGAGCATCTTTTCCAGTTCGTCGTAGCTGTTGTCGGGGTGGGAGAATTTCACCATTTCGACCTTGTCGAACTGGTGGACGCGGATCATGCCGCGCGTCTCCTTGCCGGCAGCGCCCGCCTCGCGCCGGAAACACGGTGTGTAGGCGCAATAGTAGAGCGGCAACTGGTCGTGCCGGAGGATTTCGTCGCGGTGGATGTTGCTGACCGGCACTTCAGCCGTCGGCGCGAGATAAAGCTCGTCGTCACGCAGGCGATACATGTCCTCTTCGAACTTCGGCAACTGTCCCG
>JBAZIR010000400.1:0-5525 GCA_041651735.1 Verrucomicrobiia bacterium
GATTGATGTGGTCGAGGTCAGCGAACGGTTTGACGTGGCCCGCTACGTTACGCTCGCCAATGCCGCCGTCGCTGACATCCGGCACCGTGGCAAAACACCACTCATCGTCGGTGGCACGGGCCTCTACTTGCGCGCTCTTACCGAAGGTCTCAGCGAAGCGCCCGATGCAGATCCCGCGCTTCGCGCCGAACTCGAAGCGATGGGTCGCGAGCGTGTGCTGGAGGAACTGCGCCGCATCGACCCTGAAGCCGCCGGGCGCATTGGTCCGCACAACTTCCGCCGCCTCGTGCGCGCACTGGAGATTTGCCGTCTCACCGGCCGCAAGAACTCCGAGCTGCGCCGCGAGTGGGACCCCAGCCGGTTGCCGCTCATGCATGGCCTTGATCGCGACCGTGCAGACCTCTACGCCCGCTGCGACATGCGCGTCGAAGCGATGTTCCGCGCCGGACTCGTGGATGAAGTTCGTTCACTCCTGCCGCGCGGCCTGGCTGAAAACACCACCGCCCGTCAGGCGCTCGGCTACAAGGAAGTCATCGTCCATCTCCGCGGTGAAACCACGCTGGAAGAAACCATCGCGCTGGTAAAGACACGAACGCGCCAGTTTGCCAAACGCCAGCTCACGTGGTTCCGCCATCAGGCACGCGTGGAGTGGATTCATGTCGCGGCGGACGAAAACTTAAAGGCCGCCATCGAATGCTTGGCGGATCGTCTGCGAAAGGAAACGCGCCCCACAACGGCCCACTGAGGCGCTGACGCCCGCGTTACTTGTGGCGGAACGTGATGCGTCCCTTGGTCAGATCGTAGGGGGAGACTTCGACGGTGACTTTATCGCCAAGGGAGATGCGGATGAAGTTCTGCCGCATCTTGCCGGAGATGTGGCAGAGGACGGTGTGGCCGTTCTCCAACTCGACACGATACATCGTGCCGGCGAGGAGTTCCTTCACCGTGCCTTCCAACTGGACAGCATCTGCTTTGGCCATAATTGTATTGTTCCGCAAGGGTCCCGCCGCAACCGGCTTCTGGCGAAAACCAGCCAACACTTTACGGGAAACGGCGGCGAAGTAAATGGATTTCTACAGCCCAGACGAAACAACGGCTGTCCGGGCAGCATCCACGTCTTCTGTCTTCCGACCTCGACGACTTTTCAGACATCAGGGCACGCGCGTCAACTCATACTTCCGCGCGACAGGCTGATTGGCCTGGTAAATCTGGTCCTCGAACTGTTTGGCCAGCGCAATCTTCTCGGCGACAGCCGGTTTGAACTCCGACATGAACTTCTCGAGTTCGGCGCGTTTGGCAGCGGCCCCGTTCTTGTCGCCTTTCTGTTCCAGCATGGCGGCCTGGCGGCGCATCATCTTCGGCTTGAGCCACACGTCGCGCAATGGATGCACGGCCTTGTCGGTGCGCTCCTTGTTCAGCATGGCCACCTTCAGCGCCTGCTGATACTGCGGTGTCTTATCGTTGCATTCCAGTTCCACACCGAACGCGAGCTGGGCATCGGTGAAGGCGCCAACCAGTTCGCCATCAATGCGCAACTCGTATTTGCCCGGCTTGAGGTTGCCGACGGTGATTTTCTCGTTGCTGTTGCGATGACCCGCGTGCGTGAGTTTGTAACCGTCGGCCGCTTCGGCCGGCAGCACCCACGGCAACGCGTTGGCCTTGAAGGTGAAACTGATCTTGTCGTCGCCGGCTTGAAGATCGGCTGCCTTGCCGTTGATGCCCACGACAGTGAACTTGCCCGTTTTGGGCTGCTGGCGGACAATGATGCCGGAGACGCTGCTTCGAGGGACCATGTCGTTAAGGATGGCTACAGCCATCACAACCTGGCCCGCTGGACCGGGATGGACGGCGTCCGGAATCATCGTGAACTTCGGGTCCTTCTTGCGCTCACCCATCGTCAGATCGTTGAGCGGCGCCCACATGTTCACGAAGCCCAATCCACGCTGGCCTGCGATCTCGCGCAGCCATGTGCCGTAGAAAGAGAGCACGGCGTTGTAATAGGTGTCGCGAGGCTCGGCCGGTTTGCGTATTCGCGCGGCGCGCGAGTCGTGCATCGTCGGCGTCATCGGCACCGCCATTGCGCCAATGGCTGCGATCTTGTCGAGCAATTCGGTCATACCCTTCTCGTAGGTCTCGAAGACTTGCGGCTCAAACTTTGTGTAGCTGCCATCGTTCATGCCGAGGAGGATCGTGACGTATTTCGGTTTGAATGCCGCCACGTCGTCGTCGAAGCGCGCCAGCGCGTCGGCCGCGCGGTCGCCGCCGATGCCGGCGTTGTGGAAATGAATCCGCCGCTCCGGATAGCGCGTATAGAAGAAATCCTCCACATACTGCGTATAGAGGCACTGGTGCGTGATGCTATCGCCGAGGAAGACGAGTGTGTCGCCGTCTTTCAGATCCATGCCGGCAAGAATCGGCTTGAACTCCTGCACGGGTGGCTGGGCTTGTTGCGCCACAAGCGGCGCGATGGCAGTGAACAGGACCAGAAGGACCAGGCGAAGTGTTTTCATATTGGGTTGCAGTTGATGAATTGGAAGCAGATGCGCAGTTTGACCAAACAGCCGGCCGCTTTCCAGAAAAATCTCCGTCTGCGGCATGGGGCCTGCGGTCGCGGTTGAGGTTCCGGCAGACCCCGGAACGACTTTTTTACTTTGACGGGTCTGGACCGCAATGTAGGATGCGGCTATGGTATGTGTGATGCAGGCAGTTGAGCAGCCGAATTCGAACCACGGAGCCAGATGAAATCGATTATCAAAGTTTTTGCCGTCATTATCCTTTGTGCCGCAGTGGCCGGTGCCGCGGAAAAGGGGAAGAAGAAAACCACTGAGAAAACGACCACGGAAGACCCTGCCAAAAAGGACTTCAAGCAGTGCGATGCCAACCGCGACGGTTGTATCAACCTCGCCGAGTGGAGGGCCGCGTGCAAGAACGACCCGACGAAGACCGATACGTTGTTCAAGGCGAAGGACAAGAACAACGACGGCAAGTTGACCCGGGAAGAATTCATGGCGGCGGCTCCCACCGGAAGCGCAGCCCAAGAGGTGAAGAAGTATGACAGGAAGAGTGCCGATCAGCACCTGAGGAGACTTAAGAAACTCCTCGAGGATGGATTGCTGACCAAAGACATGTATGACCGGAAGGTCGCCGAGTGCGAAGCCAACATTGAAGAGAAGCCGGAAACGACCACTCCCCCTGCCGGCAAGAAGAAGTAGCTGCTGATTATTCCAGCTACCGCAGTCGAATCGGCAGGGATGACGTCATCCCGGCAGAACAATCGATTCTGGTTTTCCAGGATTACTTCTTGCCCCTCTTGCCCCTTCGGGGTGTGGCGGCGGTTTCCTGGTTTCCTGAAACTGATGCCACGAATTCCTTTGCGGGGACAAGGTGTGTCCAGAGGAACGCCTGCATCCGGTCTTCGCAAGGCTCGGCTTCACGGGCAATCTGCTTGCCGTTGATGGTGGCGCGGCCCTCGATCGAGAGGACGACAGGTTCTTCTGTGGCATCCAGGGAGGTGGATAGTGTCAGATGCGCCACCCGCTGGGTGCTCGATATCGTGGCGCCATACGATGAAAACCCTTTCGGCGCGTCTCTCAGGCCCAGCGTAATATCACCTTCGAAACCATCCTTGCGGATGGCAAAAACGCTGACAGAAGCGCTGGCACCGCTGCTGCGGAAACCGGCGCAGGAAGGCTCAACGCGCAATGCGAAGTCAGGTTGCGGATCGCTGATACGCAGACGGTAGGCATACTCCTCACCACCAGCGCGGTCGGCGGCGCCGAGGTGAATATAGTAGGTTCCGTTGGCGGGCAGGGTCATGCGGATGTAGGAATCCGCGTGGTGTGTATTGATGCCCCAATCAACGTCCTTCAAGTTTGAGATGGTATCCGTGTTGTTGTCGTCGTTATACGCCAGCTGTTTGCCGGCGGCGTCGGTGATTTTGAGCACGGAATCCAGCGGGGAATCCAGCCGGCGCGCAGACACCTCTGCGACGATCACCTGGCCGGCGCGGCCTTCAATCTGGAACACGTCCCAATCTCCCGGCACGTCAATACGGCCGTTGATGATGATGGGCATCGCCAGCTTCTGCGCGGTGGCCGGAGTGTTGTTCGGCTCACGTTCCAGACAATCCGGCAACGAGTCCAGAGCCACGAGCACGCGATTGGAGTAGAAGCCTTCCTTGCGCACACCAATCGGATAGATTCCCGGCTCGACGCCCTTGGTGGGCGGCGTCAACCGCGTGGATGGAAGGTTCCAGCCTTTCATCTCGACGGTCAGCGCGGTGTCTATCTGGCCGCCCAGCGGGAAGATGCTTTTCACGAACGGCAGTTCGCCGATGGTGACGCGGTAAACGAAATCTTCGCGGCCGCGGTAGATGCCGTCATAGATGGCGAACGCATATTCACCGTCCTTCGGTACATCGAAGAAGACGACCGGATCAGGCTTGAAACGATAATCGTCACCATAGGCCACTTCTTTCCCGTTCGCGTCGTAAACCACCAAAACCGGCTGGAACCAGCCGGGCACGGCGTCGGCGATATACGGGACCAGTTGCCGTCCCAGGGCCGAGATGATAAGGCGCTGGCCTTTCCGCGCTTGGAACCGGTAGCGGTTGATTTCGCCGGAACCGATCTGGCCGTTCACGGTGCATGGCACCTGGATGCGCGCTTCGGTTTCGGATATGCCGCCGCGCGACTCCGAGCCGCCCATCATGTCGGAAGTGCCGGTGTTGGCACGTGTCGCCAGGGTGCGCCTTCTCTTGCGCAGGCTTTCCTCTTCTTTGCCGAGCACCTGCAACTGGCTGGTGGACATCGGCTCCGCGCTGACTTCTGGCAACTGGCCCACATGAAAGACCAGCGGATTCGAATACCCGCGCGGCGTGCCCAGCCTCAGTTCCCGCTCATTGGGCCTCGCGTCTGAAGATATTGTGACGTCAACGATGACGATATTGGAGATGGCGACGCTCTGCGGCCTTAGAACGTAGTCGGCTATTCTCTTCTCCAGCTTCGCGATGAGTTGTTTCGTCTCGGCATCCTTCGTTCCGCCCTTCTTCAACTCGTCCAGCTGTTCCCTCAGCAGCATGATATCCTGGGGACTCAAACGCCTGTTGTATTCGACGATCTTGGCCTTCACGCCCTCGCCGGACACGAACGCACTGTCCACACCATCCAGAAACTGGCCGCCAAGTGTCACCCGGAATGTCTGGCCCTGCTGGCCGCCAGCGGGATAGACAAAGCCAATATATGGTTTCGTCTGTGCCCACGCGCTGGACGCCAATACCAGCGATGCGACCAACCCCAGAACTGCCTGCCTTCGGAATGTGCTCATGAGGAACTCCGTTTCGACAATAATGCTGGCCGACGCAAGGATGCACAGGTGATTCCTTCACCTCGGCTGTCCTTGCGTCGGCAGCTGCGATCTGCCTTCTTACATGATCTCTTTCAAAATCCCATTGGATTTTACGCCTTCTTCTCCAAGGGGCAATATCTTCGCCTCGATACCCAAAGGATGTGGCAACAGGCCGTTGG
>JBAZIR010000401.1:0-5491 GCA_041651735.1 Verrucomicrobiia bacterium
AAGAAGGGCTTCGTGTTCATTGAAGTGATGGCGCCGTGCCCGACGCTTTACTCGCGGCGCAACAAGCTCGGCGACGGTGTTGACCAGCTCAAGTATTTCAAGGAGAAGAGCGTGGTCAAACACGGCGCGAGCACGAAAGACATAGGCCTGACGTTCCAAGGCGACATCGTGGTTGGCAAATTCGTGGACCGCGAGCGCCCCACGTGGTTGGACTCCATGAACAATCATTTCACCGGACACTTTGGCGACAAATATCAACGCTACGGAGGCAACCATGCCTAAGACTGAAATCCGTGTGGGGGGTCTCGGCGGTCAGGGAGTGATTCTCTGCGGCATGATTATTGGCAAGGCGGCCTCGATCTACGACGGAAAACACGCCACGCTCATTCAGGCATTTGGCCCGGAGGCGCGCGGCAGCGCGTGCAGTGCGCAGGTGATGATTTCCGACGAGCCGATCGGCTATCCCTACATCAAGCAGCCCGACATGCTGGTGCTGATGTCGCAGGACGCGGCGACGCAGTTCGCGCCGCAGATGAAGCCGGATGGGCTGTTGCTCTACGAGAGCGAGTTGGTTGCCAAGCTGCCGCCGCTGCCGGCGGGCACTCGTGCGCTGGGAATTCCCGCCACTCGCTTTGCTGAAGAACTCGGTCGCCGGCTTGTGTTGAACATCGTCATGGTCGGCTTCTTCGCAGGCGTCAGCGAATTGATTGCATTTGGCTCTGTCGAGAAAGCGGTGCTCGATTCTGTTCCGAAAGGCACGCAGGACCTCAACCTTCGTGCGTTGCGGCGCGGTTACGATTTCGGCCGCGAGTTGATCGCGAAGCGGAATTAGAAGCCGGCGCAGGAATAGTTGGATCGTTGGGCGAGCCGCAGATCTTGCTTCGAGATCTGGATGGGGGGTGGTGTGTTTGACAGGATGGGGCGCGTGTGCTTCTGTCTGACGATTCCAGTTCCGACTTATCGGCTTGGGCCGCGAGAAGTTGAAGCGTATTGTTCGACGCATCAGGTTCGGTTTATTGAGCCTTTTCATGAGTAATATGAGCGATTCAAACGGCGGCTCGGCGGCCACGACGAACATGGTTCCCATCAAGGACGCGGTGATCCGCATTGCGGGTAACTCGCAGGACGGGATTCAGACCGTAGGCGAACTGCTGGCGCGGTTCAGCGGCCGCAGTGCGCAGGAGGTCATGAGCTACATGACAATTCCCGCGACGATCAGTGGCGGGCCGTCCATCTATCAGGTGCGGATTGGTTCGGGCGAGGTGTTGACGGTGGGCGACGAGGTGGATGTGTTGGTGGCGTTCTATCAGCACTCCTACGACAAACATCTCGGCGTGCTGCGCAAGGGCGGGGTGTTGATCTATGACACGGACCATGTAGAACCAAATCTGGATGACAAGCGGTTCACCTATGTCGGTGTGCCCATGACGGCGCTGACCATCGAGGCGATTGGCGGCAAGGGGCACGACAAGGGCAAGAACATGTTCCTGCTCGGCCTGCTCGCGCGAATGTTCGACTTGGACACGTTGAAGCTGGAGGCGATGCTGAAGGCTTGGGGCGCCAAGCGCGAGGCGGGCACGATGGAGGCGACGTTCAATGCGTTCCGGGCCGGCTACGGTTTTGACATTGGCCGGATGGGACAGAATTTCCGGTTCATCCCGAACGAGCGGCGCAGCGGCCGTCCGTTGGTGGTGATGGCGGGCAATCAGGCGATGGCTTACGGGTTGATCGCCGCGGGCGTGCGATTTGGCGCAGCGTATCCGATTACGCCGTCGAGCCAGATCATGGAGATCCTGCGGACAGAGTTGCCGAAATACGGTGGCATCTTTCTGCAAGCCGAGGACGAGATTGCGGCGGTCTGCGCGGCGATTGGCGCCAGTTACGGCGGGCGCGTGGCGGTGACGAGCACCAGCGGGCCGGGGCTGGCCCTGAAGACCGAGGGGATTGGCTGGGCGGTGATGGCGGAGATTCCGCTGGTGGTGATTGACGTGCAGCGCGGCGGCCCGTCCACCGGCCTGCCGACGAAGATGGAGCAGAGCGACCTGAACATCGCGATCTTCGGTGGACACGGCGATTGCCCGCGTATTGTTCTGGCGCCGACCGATGTTGAAGACGCGTTTTACAGCAGTATCGAAGCTGTGGATCTCGCGCGCAAATACAGTTGTCCGGTCATCATCCTGAGCGACCAGGCGATCGGGTTTCGCGTGGAAGCGTTTGAGGAACCGGAACTGGACAAGATCGTGCGGGAGATGCCCATTGATTTCACGCCACGAGGTGCGGAGTTCAAGCCTTACGAAGATACACCGGACGGCATTCCGCATCACCCGGCGCCGGGCACGCCGATCGCCAACCACAACTATCCGATTCTCACCGGTCTGGAACACAACGAAGCGGGGCATCCCGGCGAGGACCCGAGGTTCCATACGATGATGACCGCCAAACGCCGCCGCAAGCTGCAGAAGCTTGCGGAAACACTGCCGACACCGAAGGTGCTGGGGCCGGCCCATGGCGATACCTTGCTGGTGAGTTGGGGCTCCGCCTATGGGCCATCGCGCGAGGCGGCGGAAAAATCCACGGCCGACGGACAGCCGCTGTCGGTGCTCTGCATTCGTTACCTGAATCCACTGCCGCCGGGCCTCGACGAGATTTTTAATCGGTTCAAACGCATCCTGGTGGTCGAGAACAACGACAGCGGACTCTACGGCTACGGTCAGTTGGCGGCTCTCCTTCGCAGCCGTTACTGCAACCCGCGCATCGGAAGCATCAACAAGACCGACGGACTGAGCTTCAAGGTCAGCGAAATCCTTGAAGCGGTGCGCGCACAGACTCGCTAGACAAAGGACAGAAGCCGATTTTTCAGCTTCAAGAATTCAAGATGTCATGAGTGATACAACCATCAATCCTGCTTCCAGTGCGGCAGTGGTCGCGGCGCCAGCCCAGCCCGGCCAGTCAACGCCTTACAAGAAGGTGGACCTCAGGAGCGACCGTCCGACGTGGTGCCCCGGCTGTGGCGACTACACGGTGCTGGACACCTACTTCCGGCTTTGCGAACGCCGCCAGATCCCGCGCGAGAAGATCGTCACGGTTTCCGGCATTGGCTGTTCGAGCCGGTTTCCTTACTTCGTGCAGGCGCATGGTGTGCATTTCATTCACGGCCGGGCGGTGGCGTTTGCGAGCGGGTTGTCGTTGAGCCGGCCGGATCTCCATGTGGTCGTGTTCAGCGGCGACGGTGACGCGTATTCCATTGGTGGCAACCATCTGGAGCACGCTGCGCGGAAGAACATTCACATGACATTGGTGGTCATGGATAACATGGTTTACGGTCTGACGAAAAAGCAGACCTCGCCGACCTCGCCGATGGGCTTCAAAAGCAAAACAGATCCAACGGGGTCGATTGATATCCCCACGAACCCGATGCAGAAACTGCTTGCGGCGGGCGCGACGTTTGTTGCCCGCACCAGCCACAGCAACCCGCAGCATATGTTGCAGGTGATGGAGCGGGCGATGGATCACAGGGGGTTCTCGGTCATCGAGTGCCTCAGCGAATGCGTGGAGTTCCATCCTGGCGCGTTCGACGCCGCCAACCCGCGCAAAGGCGGACAGTTTACGATCATCGAGGAGAAGAAGAACGACGGCACGCCGGAGGACGAGAAGCGGCACGACCCAAGCGACGAAGCGGCTGCGTACAAGCTGGCGTCGCTGCCGTTCCCGGGTGTTTTTGGTGTCTTCTACGATGTCAAGGAACCCGCGAAAAATGACCGCGAGCAGCAACTGATTGACAACGCCCGTGCCGCCACCGGTGGCGCTGCGCCGCTTGCCTGCCTGCAGAAGACGTTTGCCCGGCTGAAGTGACGGGCCCGAATGGATCGGGGCAGGGCAGGACGTCGTGGAGAGCCGGGGCGTGGGCAATCGAAGGGTGTTGAATGCTTGACGGTTGCAGGGGTGGCCGGTATTGTCTGTGCCCGGTCTTAACTGAAGGAGCGCGTTCTGGAGGTCAACTATGAAGCCAGTGAAAACATTGGGTTGGAGCATCGTATGTGGCGTGGCACTCCTGACAATGACCATGGCCACTCCATCGCAAGCCTATGACATGGGCGACAAGGCATGTCGTGGCGCAGCATCGATGGTCTTCTTCTTCTTGGAGTTGCCCGGCTGCATGGTAGATGTGGGCAAGAAAGAAGGTTGTTTGATGGGCGTGACTAAAGGCTTTGCCAAAGGCATTGTCATGCTGCCGTTCCGGGGCCTGATCGGCGTTTACGAGTTTTTCACATTCCCGTTCGATATCCAGCCGGGATACGAACCGGTGCTCGAGCCGGAATATCCTTGGGGTTATTTCGGCGGCGGGGAGGACAAAGTACCGGCGTCTGCCACGAAGAAATAGCCCGGTTTGCGACGATTTAATGCAGCAAGCTTGACTTGTTGGCGTCTTTGACTAGGCTGTCACGGTCATTTTATACGGAGGAAACAAAAACATGAAATTGAAGAGTATCGGATTCGCAGTTGTCTTGGGACTGGGCGTGATGGCAATGAGTTTGCCAGGCACCGCCCAAGCGCAAGACGCTGCCACCAAGTTTGGACGTGGCATCGCCGGATGCGCCATGAGTTGGCTGGAGCTGCCGGGCAACATTTACGATGAAGGCACCAAGAACGGCTGGGTCATGGGTGCCACGGTTGGATTTGGCAAGGGCATCGGCATGGTCGTCGTTCGCACGCTGGTCGGCGTGTGGGATTTGGTGACGTTCCCGATTCCGGCGCCAGACGAGTATAATTCGATCCTTAAGCCCGACTATCCTTGGGGCTACTTTACCGGCGAAGGCGAAGTCACGGTTCCTGCCACGACCGCCGCGCCTGTGCGCTAGTCTCGGACAACAGAAACGAACCCAAATATATCCAACGGAATGCCATGAAAAAGATGTCTTTGACCTTTAAAGTGTTGGCGTTGGCTGGAGCTGTCAGCCTCGGCGCGGCCAGTCTCTTCGCGGCGGAAGCCCCTCCCACGGTTGACAACCAGACCGCGGGCGCAAAGTTTACCCGCGGCATCGTCGGCCTCACGTTTGGCTGGCTGGAGTTGCCCAACCAGATGTATCAGTCTGCGGTGAACGACGGTCCCGGTATGGCAGTGACCGTGGGTTTTGCCAAGGGTCTCGGGATGACCTGCGCCCGGTATCTCTGCAGCACCTACGAGTTTCTGACCTTCCCATTCCCCATCAACGACTACAAGCCGGCGATGGATCAGGAGTATCCGTGGGGTTACCTCGCGGCCGAGGGCAACGTCACGGTGCCGGCAGCCACGTCTGCTTCACAGCCAGCGCGATAGTCGGCGGAAGACTAAAATTGTTCGAGCAAGAGGCGACTCGTTTGAGTCGCCTCTTGTGTTTTTGCGACAGTGGGATGGATTACGACTCCAGACTCGCGAGATACCGCTCGCAGTCAATCGCTGCCGCGCAGCCTGACCCCGCCGCAGTGATCGCCTGCCGGTAGGTGCGGTCCA
>JBAZIR010000402.1:0-5487 GCA_041651735.1 Verrucomicrobiia bacterium
GGTTCATGGTGGGCTGCGCGTTGCTGTGGTTCACGGTGATGTGTGCTGTGGGTGTCGAACCGCCGCCTGACGGCTCCATGGCCCAAGCCGGCAACCTGCTGATGTATGGACTGCCGCTGATGGCGGTGTTTGCGGCAGCGATGATCTGCATATGGCTGGATACGCTTCAGAACCCGGCCCCGCTCCACCGACACGTCGCGATAGTGATTCTCGCTGTGGCAGCCGTCCTGCCGACAGTCCTGCGCATGGCGGGACCTCCGGCTGGCCGGATGCAGCCGCCGTATTATCCGCCGGCGCTGGCGCAGATCGCTGGCGGCCTCGAACCGCAGGAATTCATGGTCAGCGACCAGCCATGGGCCGTGGCATGGTATGGTGATCGATGTTGCGTCTGGCTGCCTTATACAATCGACCAGTTCTACAAGGTCAACGATTTGCACAGGCACATCTCGGCGATGTTGCTGACGCCCGTCACGCTCAACAACCGGCTTTTGACAGATGTGATGGCCGGCGAATGGCGGCCGTGGTCGCCGGTGCTGGGATTCATGGAATTCCCCAGGGACTTCCCGCTGCGGGCCGGCCGGTTGCTTGTCGGCCCCGACCTGACGCCGGTTTCATGGAAGCTGTTTGAGGTCATGAAAATCAAGGACCTCCACGGCGGCATCAACATGGTCCTGCTCTGCGACCGCAAACGCTGGACCGACACACCCGCGCCGTAGCGGCGCCGGGTTTACGCGCCGCGCAGATACGGAATCGTCAGTGGACCCAACGGCAACACCGCCACGCGCGCGCTGCCATCCTGCGCCAGCAACTCCCGCACCGTCGCCGCAATGTCTGCGCACGGTTCCAGATGCGTGCGCCGCACGAACTCCGCCGGCAACGATGAATACACTGACACGGACGCCTTCTTCTGGATCAACGACTGGACTTGCACCTGCCACTGCTCCGGACAACAGAATCCCGGCGAGTTGATCAGTTCGAGCAAGCCGTCCGGCCCATCGCGCTGCTGGAGCAAATCGAAGAACGGCCCGCTGCGGCCCTTCGGATCGCTGCACTCGGCGGCGATGATGATCGCTCCACCCGGCCGGACAATCCGCGCGGCAGCCGACATGCCTTTGACGGCCTGATAGAGGTTCAGGTCGAGGGGGTAACCGCTGTTGGTCGTGACAACGACATGGAACGGCGCGTCCACCGGCTGCATGGCCGTCTGCTTGACGAACGCGCAGCCCGCGCGATGCGCCTCCACAAGATCGCCCGCGAACACGCGCGTGATCTGCTTCCTGTCGTTAAGCGTGACGTTGACCAGGAACAACCGCCGGTTCACGGTCTGCGCCACCTCCAGGATGTCCTCCCAGAGCGGATTGCCGAACGTGACGCCCCACGTTGCGTTTGGATGGCCGATCATCGCCGCTCCGTGATTGCGCTCGACGGTGTGCAGGCCGGCGACGCCGGGCATGATGCCTTTGGGTCCGCCGCTGAAGCCCGCGAAGAAATGCGGTTCGATGAAGCCGGTGATGATGCGCACGTCAGCTTCAACAAGGATGCGATTCAGCAGAATCTCGTTGCCGGCGCGCGTCACGCCGAGTTTGGCCAGCGCCTCCGGCTGGGTCGCTTCGTGGTTGACGACGCGGTAGTTTGCGGCGACTTCCGGTGTCAGCATTTTCTCCAGTTCCGCCGGTGTGTTGGGCCGGTGCGTGCCGAGAGCATTGAGCAGCGTGATGTTTTCGCGCCGCGCGCCAGCCTGCTCCAATTCCGCGAGCAGCCACGGAATGATCCGCTCGTTCGGCGTGGCGCGGGTGATGTCGGAAAAGACGATGCAAATCCTGTCCGCAGGCCGCACGGTCTCGCTCAACGGTTTTGCCGCGATCGGTTTCCTCAGCGCCTCCACAAACGTCGCGCGCTCGTCCGCCAGCCCGGCGACATGCGAGGGAGTGATGACAGTGGTGCGACCGTCCGGAAACTCCACGTCCAGACCGTTCTTGCCGTAAGCGAGATGTACTTTCATGTCGCGCGACTATAGCCGGACGAGTGAAACACCGCCAGTCCGCCGTATCAGGTGTTCATTGGGGATTCGCCGGCGCCACTCGTTCGGCGATTGCGCGGCGCGCGCCAGTGTTCTAGTTTTCACGGTTGGAAAACCGAACAAGGAAAAGCATGCCACTTGAAGACGAATTCGGGGATGTGATCCGCAAGGCGCGCGTCGGACTGGCTCTCTCGTGCGAGGCGGTGTCGCTGCGCGCCGGGCTGTCGGTGCCGGAACTGGAGAAGGCGGAACGATATTTGTCCGTGCCCGACGACAAGGCGGTTCAGAAATTGGCCAATGTGCTGAACTTGAAGACACCGGCGCTGCTGGACCTGGCACACAAGCGTTACGAGCCTGCGCCCACGGCGTTCGATTCATTGAACGTGGCGGCAATGATCAGCAGTCCATTCCACAGCGGTGTTGTGAATTGTTACGCGGTGTGGGATCCATCCAGCAAGGAAGGTGCGTTTTTTGACACGGGCGTCGATTTCACCGCGTTGGAACGGCTGCAGATGCGGCATGGAATTGAAGTGCGTTACGTTTTTGTGACGCACACGCACGGCGATCACATCGGTGTGCTTGGCAAGGTTCAGCGCTGTTGGGGGCCGATGGTCGTTGTCGGCATGGGCGAGTCGTTGAGCGGCGCAAAACAGGTGGACCGCGACACGGAGTTTTCGCTGGGACGCCTCGGCATCAAGGCGTTCCCGACGCCGGGACACTCGGCGGACGGACTGTCATTCCACGTCGAGGGATTCGGCGCGGGCCGACCCACATTGTGCATGTGCGGCGACACGCTGTTCGCTGGCTCGGCGGGCGGGCCGATGCATTCCTACGAGGCGCTGCTGTGCTCGGTGCGCCGGAAACTCCTGACGCTGGACGATGAGACGATCTTGTGTCCGGGCCACGGCCCGCTGACAACGGTGGGCGAAGAGAAACTGCATAACCCATTTGCCTGACGGTGTCCGCCACTATAGCGGCTTCAGATCTGTCCGTGCTGCGCGGCCTGCACCTTACTCCAACTCTTCCGACGCTTTTCCGCTGAACGCGCAAATCCCACGTTTGCTCGCCATAATGAACTCGATGAAATGTTTCAGCTCCGGCGACTCCGGCATCTGGCGGAGCTGGACGAGCGCGTCGCTGACGTTGAGGCCGCCGAGGTAAAGCGTGCGGAACGCCTGTTTGAGGGCGGTGCGAGTGACGAGGCTCGCGCCGGCACGGCGCAGCCCGATGATGTTCAGGCCGCTGACGTCGTTGGTATGGTTGGTGATGCAGTAGGGCGGCACGTCCTTGGAAACGCGCGAGCCGCCGCGCATCAGGGAGAGAGTGCCGACCCGGACGAACTGGTGGACCAGACAGTTGCCGCTGATGTTGGCGCGGTCCTCGACGATGACGTGGCCACCGAGCGTGCCGCCGTTGGCGATGATCACGCCGCTGCCGACCTGGCTGTTGTGGCCGACGTGGCTGGTGCACATGAAGTAGCAGTTGTCGCCGATGCGTGTGGTGCGGTCGTCCTTGAGCGCGCCGCGATGGACGGTGACGTGCTCGCGGAAGACGTTCTTCGCGCCGATTTTCAGGAACGCCTCGCTGCCGTCGTAGCCGAGATCCTGCGGGTAGTCACCAATGACCGCGCCGAAATGAATGACGTTGTCGGGGCCGATGTCGGTCCAGCCGGTGATGTAAGCATGCGGGCCAACCCTGGTGCGCGGGCCGATGCGGACGTGCTCCTCGATAACGGCGCAGGGGCCGACCTCAACCGTCGGGTCAAGCTCGGCCTTTGGCGAAACAATGGCGGTCGGGTGAATGCTCATTCGATCAAACCCATTTCTTTCAAGCTGACAAAATCTTCTGTGCGACTTGTGTCGCGTTTGCCGACGATAATGTGGTCAATCACCCCGATTTTCAACAACCGACCTGCCTCAACCAGTTCGCGCGTGATCTTGATGTCCTCGCTCGACGGCGTGGGGTCGCCACTGGGGTGGTTATGGACGAGGATGACGCCGGCGGCGCCCGCGCGGACGGCTTCGCGAAAAACCTCGCGCGGATGCACGAGGCTGGCGTTGAGCGTGCCTTTGCTGACCCTGATGTCGCGGATCAGGCGGTTCTTGCTGTCCAGCAGCAGGGTGTGAAACTCCTCCACCTCGAAATGCTGCATTTCCTCGCGCAACCGGTCAGCCACGTCACGCGGCGTGCGGAGCAGGGGGCGCGCGGCGCGCGATTTTGGCAGCCGTGCCGCCAGTTCGAACGCGGCCTTGAGCTGCGCGGCCTTGGCAAAACCGACGCCTTTGACGACGCTCAGCTCCTCGATCGCCGCCGCGGCGAGTTGTTCGATGCTCTGGAACTGCGCGAGAAGGTCGCGGCCAATCTCAATGGCAGAACGTCCGCCGGTGCCAGTGCGCAGCAGAATGGCGATCAACTCGGCGGTATCGAGCCGTTCGGCGCCGAGCGCGTGCAGTTTCTCGCGCGGGCGCTCGGACAACGGCAAATCGGTGATTCGGTAAGCCACGGCTGCATCCTACCGCCGCCGTCGCCGCCTGGGAAGCGAATGATTTGAAGGCAACCGCGCCGGCCTGCTACGGTAGCGGCATGAAGCTGGTGGATACACACGCACATCTGACCGACGGGCGTTTCCGTGACAATCTTGACGCGGTCGTGCAGCGCGCCGCCGAGGCCGGCGTCGGCACGATCATCACGCAGGCGGCAGCGCTGGAAGAATGCGAGGCGGTGTTGAAACTGGCGGAGCGGTTTCCATCGGTGTTCGCAGCGGTCGGCGTGCATCCCCAAGCCGCGGGAGATTCACCGGACGACGTAACGGACGCGCTGGCGGAGTTTGCGAAGCATCCGAAGGTCGTCGCCATCGGTGAGACGGGAATGGATTACCATTACCTACCCAGCCGGATGCAGCAGAGGCCCGATCTGGACGCGGCAACGATCGCCAGCCAGCGCCGTGTGTTTGCCCAACAGCTCAAACTGGCAGCGCGGCTCAACAAGCCCATTGTCATCCATTTGCGCGAATGCGCCGACGATTTGCTGGAACTGGTGACGCCGTATCGCGGCCGGTTGCGCGGCGTGTTTCATTGTTTCAGCGAGAATGCCGGCGTGGCGCGCCGCGTCGTGGAACTGGGCTTCCATATTTCGTTCAGCGGCATGCTGACGTTCAAAAAGAACGCGGCCTTGCGCGAGATGGCGGCGCAGTTGCCACCGGAGCGGGTGATGGTGGAAACGGACTGCCCTTATATGTCTCCGGAACCGCATCGCGGCAAGTGCTGCGAGCCCGCGTTCGTGGTCCACACGGCAGCGACGCTGGCGACGGCGCGCGGCGTACCCATGGAAACAGTCGCGCAGCAGACGACGGAGAATGCAGTGCGATTATTCGGACTGCCGGGCTGAAACCGCGAGCGTCTTCCGTTGGTTCTATGTCGTTGTCGGCGGATTCGTCTCCGGCGGACGAGTCAGCTTGATGGCAAGAT
>JBAZIR010000403.1:0-5470 GCA_041651735.1 Verrucomicrobiia bacterium
AGAACGCTTGGCGCCCTTGAGCCGCAGCCGAGCGTCCGTTGGGTGAACCTGCGCGGGCCGAGCGCCAACGGTCTCGACATCAACGAGCTGACGCGGTTGCAGTTCGAACACCGCAGCAAGATTTGGAACCACGTGCAGAAGATGCGCAAGACGACGGGTGGAGAATCGCTCTTCCTGCTGCAAACCGCGCCGCAACTGGGTGTGCGCACGACGCGGCTGCTGGCGGGCATGTATCAGTTGACCTACAAGGAATCGCGTGAGCCTCGGAAGTTCCCCGACACGGTTGCAGTAGGCGGCGCGCAGAATAGCAAGCACCCCGGCTGGCCAATCCCGTATGGCGTGCTGGTGCCGAAGAAACTCGACGGCCTGCTGACGGCGGGCCGCAGCATCAGCATGGACGACAAGCTGGTCGAGGATGGACGGCTCATCGGCGCGTGCCTGACCACGGGTCATGCAGCCGGCGCGGCAGCCGCAGTTGCGGCAAAAGACGGCTGCCGTCCGCGCGACGTGAATATCCCAAAACTCCAGAAGTTGCTCCGGGAACAAGGCGCGTATTTGGGGTAACCGCTTCCGTTACGCCTAACGATCAGGCTCAGCGACGGCCTTGGCGGCGACGGTGGACCGCACCGTGCGCTCACGAACTCCCGCGACGCTCGAACGCACGGCGGAGAGGCCGTTCGCTGCAGCGCTCTGGTTAGGCCGACTCTTTCGGTTCATCTGTCTCTCGTCTCCACCAATCTTCTGCTCGGTCAAGATACGGCAAAAGCTCCAAAGCGGCTCGCTCGTATGGGTCACCGGTCGAGAAGAATCCTCGCTTATCGAACCTGAACCACTTGTCGGTCTTCTCCGGGCCGAGGCGTGGGCGACAGTCCGTTTGAACATCCCAAGCCCGGACCTTGATGGGTGGAACGTGCTCGCCCCAGTACATGGTAACACCGTCCGTGGGACAGCGCGCTATCTCGACAGTGAAACCTCCGCCCCACCTGTCGAACTGGAATGTGAGCAAGTGAATGGCGCGCTCTGTCGGTCGGCGAAAGTGCGGAAACGAACCCTTGAAGCCGCACTCGCGCAGAATCGGAACGACATACTCTTTGAGCGTCTCAATCACCCTGTCGCGTTCGTACGACATGGCGCGTTCGTCAGCCTAACGAAATAGATGACCGACGAGGAGGAGCGCGCCACTGGCGCTCGACTGCAGAATACGGAGGCCCGCGCCCCTCCTCGTTCGGTCCATCGAATGGTTAAGCACGGTTCGGTCTTCTGATGAGAAGATCATATGCTTTGTAATGTTCCTCTTGCTCACGGCGGAATGTCTCGCGCTCCGCATCCGACTTCCAAGACAATCTCTCTCCCAGATCTTTCTTGATGCGGTATGACCAATCCAACTGCGCTGCCTTTTCCGGACTACCCCAGCCCTCAGCAAGTGCGACCAACTCAGCCGCGTGGTCCTGTGCGACCTGCTCCGAAACATCAAAGGTCGCCAATATGAGCCCCTGAACTCGCCTGACGAGTGGTGTGATCGGGAAGATGCTCATACGGAATACGCTTAAAATTCTTAACGGGACAAAATTTCTGGCAAAAGACAAAGATGCACAACCTTGTCCACTTTTCGGCAGACTAGGCAGCCGCAGGAACATGATCAAGCTGATTTTCCGGGCGATTTCGTCCAAAACGGATGGGCCTATGTCTCCATCGTCCAAACAATCTGCTGAAAAATGAACCGCCGCGAGGCAACGGCACGGACGGGCGGCCTGGTGTCGTATAGGGAAAAATACCGTGTTGTCTCAGCAACGCCAGCAAACTCTCTGAACCGTGCGCCTCCTTAAAGGCGAGTTCCTTCGCTGTGATGCCGATGCACAGAAGCAAACCGTAACGCTGGCCGAGAAACTCAAAATGCACCGGCTGCTCGCGAGGATGGGTGAACAGCAAAGCGCGAATGGTCGAATCGCCAAAGAATGCCGCCAAGTCCATCGTCTCGCCCGGCTCAAGCTCCGCGTCGCAGGTGTAGCGTGCAAGTTTGGAAATGAGGTCGCCTGCCTTCTGCAACTCCTGCCTCGCACAAATCATCAACTCGTAGTTGCCAAGTGTGGTCGGTCGCTGGCCGACGTCCTCGCCGGTCATCTCGGCGGTGACATAGGTGATGCCCGGAGTAAAATCGGGAAAGGACAACACGTCGGCAAAGCCTCCGAGCTGGAACGGATTAACGGCGTGCAAAACGGTGTCCTCTGGCTTTCCGAGAATCGGCGTAAGAGCCGCGATACGAGCGTCCCAAATCTTCTGCCAGTCGTCGTTCTGTGTTTGTGTATCGTCAGGCATGGCTGGAGTATGCGAAGCGGACTAACGTCCAAGCTCAGCGACCGCCGCCGGAAACGCCCGGTCGGCTACGAGAGTCGCTGACAAACGATGCAAACCGTCCGACTGCCCAGCGGGGCAGCAGGCTGCGTAGCGGACCTACCGCTGGAGCGAATAGTTCGGCACTTACTTCAATCCCTTGGCCAGCCAGTCGTGATATTCCTCCCAGTCGAGAGCATCGATCACGTCCTCGTCGTCTGGCCGCAATTTCAAATCTGCCAGCTGTCTTTTTATCCATCTGGGACGCTCGGCCCATAGGATGGTATCGAGCGGATCTTCCTTGGCTCCAGCCACATTGATGTTGTCGAATTGTCCCTCACTGAGTTTCAGGATGGCAAGGCGCACCCGATCAACCTGTGGTTCTCCAGAATCACCATAACGTTGAATTTCTCTATCGATCCTCGATCTAACCACTGGGTCTGGAAACATCACCCTCAATTTCCATATCACAAGCCTGCTAAGCGGCTTCATATCGTATCTCCTGAGGTGCCGAACGTAGTCAATGGAACCAGGTTTTTGGCTTGAGACAGACTCACTGGCTCTGTCCACTTGGCTGGAGGCTAGGCTGCGAGAACGTGACGATCAAGGGATTTTCCGGAGGTTTGTATCAGGAACGTCGGCAGCACGAGGTGGTTGGCGAGTGGGAGTTTTTCTTTGCGCTTGCTGCGCCGATGGGGAAAAGACAAACTGAATTCGTACTTTGCTGACGCGCCGCATCATGGAAAAAGACAAACTCGGCCAGCCGGTCTGGTTTCCAGATTGGGAGACAACCCTCCAACACGAGGCATTTACACTCACGTCATGCGCAAGCCCGGCCCCGGCGTGCGCAGCTCCCTGGATGTTGCGTGAAACCTGAGCTGCAAAGACGCGAGAAAATGGAGAACGCTGACCCAACGCGGAATTCGCTTCGAATCGCCGGCAGGTGGCTCGCGCTGGCCGCAGGTGTTGCGCTCGTGCTGCCGTGGTGGACTGTTGAAGTTCCGCTGGCCTCGTTCAGCCCGCTCGTCGCAGTCTGTTCCGCCTTTGCCACACGAACGGTTGGTTTCGCCGTGCTCCTCGGCGTGCCGGTGTTGATTCTCGTGCTCATCAGCCCGCGATGGTTTTGCCGGCATGCATGCCCGGTCGGATTGCTGCTGGAACTTCAAGGCCGACTGCGCCCAAAGGCTGCGTCGCGCTGGCTGCACTGGCCGTTCATCTGCCGCTGGCTCGCGCTATTGACGCTCGGCGGCGCATGCGCCGGCTACCCGCTGTTCATCTGGCTCGATCCGCTCGCCATCTTCAACGGCTTCTTCAGCGCGTGGCACATGCCGCTGACCGCCGCAGGTGTGTGCGCCGGTCTCGCGCTACCGGCGGTCTTGTTGATGGAGCTGTGTTTGCCGAAGGTCTGGTGTTCACGGCTCTGTCCGCTGGGAGGATTGCAGGAACTGCTCGCGCTCGGCGGACGGCGGCTGCGGCAGTTTCTCCGGCGTGAGCATCCCGACCACCATCACCCGGCGAGACTGGGCCGGCGGAGCTTTCTCGTCGCGTGCATCGGCGCGGCTGCGGGCGCGGCAACGCGAACCGCGCGCGGCCGGACGCCGCCGCTGCGTCCGCCGGGAGCGGTGGACGAGACGCGATTCACCGGCGTCTGTGTCCGCTGCGGAAGCTGCGTGCGCGTTTGCCCGTCGCGCATCCTGCGGCCCGACCTCGGCGAACACGGTCTGGCGGGGTTGTTCGCGCCAGTGGTGCGGTTTACCGAAGGTTACTGCCGCGAGAATTGTCACCGCTGCAATGTGGTCTGTCCCAGCGGTGCCATTACCCGGCTCTCGCTGGCCGAAAAACGCAGGCGTGTCATCGGCCCGGCGCTGGTGGATCTCGACACCTGTCTTCTCGCCAGCGGCCAGGAATGCACGACCTGCATCCAGGCATGCCCCTACGAAGCCATCACCGTCCAAGACCTCGAAGGCGGTCTCTCAGCCAGACCTGTCGTGGATTTGGCCAAATGCACCGGTTGCGGCGCATGCGAGTTGGCGTGTCCCACGACGCCCCGTCCTGCCATTGTGGTTCTCCCAAAACCCGGCGTTCTCAAACCATCATGAAAACAACAACTCCTGTCGCACCCATCGTACGAAGCACGCGGTCTGTGATGATGCTTCTCTGCATCGGCATGCTCACCTTCCCACAACTGTCGCCCGCCGCGCCACCGCAGCCGACGCGCGAGCCGCTCGACAGCGTCGTGGACCTCAACATCGGCGAATCCCAACAGGTGATGCTCAGCGACGGCTCGACGGCGCGCGTCAAACTGCTCGGCCTCGAAGAAAAGCGCGATTCCCTTCGCGACGCCGTCCGTGTCGCGCGCGTCAAAGTCACGGTCAACGGCAAGCCCGCCACGCTCATCTCTGCGAACTACAGCCTGCCGATCACCGTCGGCGCCGCGCAGATTGATTGCCCGATCACCAAAGGCTGCAACTCCAACAGCGGTGACGATTCGTGGGGCCTCGAGAAGGACGCCCGCCTGCGTCTCTGGCCCGCCGGCTCGCCGTGGACTCAGCCCGGCACGTTCGGCTATCCGCTCAAAGCGCGGTGGTTCGCCAGCGGCACACAGATGGCCAACGAACCGTGCTTCGTGGACGGCGGCGAGAAGCCGTCGAACAAGAAAATCTACTACCATGACGGCCTCGATTTCGGCGGCTGCGAGGGCATGGCCGAGGTCGTCGCCGCCACCCACGGGCTGGTCGTCTCCTCCGCAAAGGAAACGCTGCCCGGCTACGAAGACGCGCCCGTTCGTCCGCGCGCCGATGTCGTCTATGTCCTTGATGACCGCGGCTGGTATTACCGCTACAGCCATCTCTGCGAGATAGACCCCGCCATGCGCCCCGGCGCGACCGTGAAGATAGGCCAGCGCATCGGCGTGCTCGGCAAGGAAGGCGCCAGCGGCGGCTGGGCGCACCTGCACTTCAGCATCAAGGCCCGCCAGCCCTCGGGCAAATGGGGCACGGTCGAAGCCTACGCCTTCGCATGGGAAGCTTACGTCCGTCAATACACGCCAAAGATGATCGCCGTCGCCCGCCCTCATCACCTCATCTGGGCCGGCGAGGAGGCCACGCTCGACGGCACCAAGTCCTGGAGCGCCGCCGGC
>JBAZIR010000404.1:0-5454 GCA_041651735.1 Verrucomicrobiia bacterium
CGCGCGCGCCGACGAGGACGTGCGTGAGAGCGGCCTGCTGGCGAAGCTGCTCGCCACCGCTGGCGCGGCGGCGACGGTGGTCTCGCAGTTTGCCGGCAAGACGATCATTCGCGAGCCGGTGCCCATCGAGAAAGGCGAGCCTCTGAAGCTGGAACTGGCGTCATTCGTCACCGCCGTGCGCGATCATCGCGCGCCGGAAGTCAGCGGCGAGCAGGCCAAGCGCGCGCTCGATGTGGCGCTTGCCATTACCGAGCAGATTCGTTCCGGCCAATGAGCGCGCAACGTGAAGCGCCGACGATCATGATGATCGCCGGTGAGATCAGCGGCGACAACCACGCCGCGCGGGTTGCGGCGGAAATTCTCCGGCAGCGTCCCGGCGCGCAACTGTTCGGCGCGGGCGGCCCGGCGATGAAAGCAGCCGGCGTCGAGTTGCTGCTGGATCTGACGGAACACGCGGTGGTCGGGTTGACCGACGTGCTGGCGAATTACGCGAAATTCCGGCGGCTCTTCTGGCAACTGGTGCGCGCCGCCGAGCAGCGCAAGCCGGACGCCGTTATCCTCACCGACTATCCCGGCTTCAATCTCCGTTTCGCGAAACAAATGAAGGCGCGGGGGATTCCCGTTTTCTATTACATCAGTCCGCAGGTTTGGGCCTGGGGCCGCGGTCGTGTGAAGGAAATTCCGAAGCTCGTGGACCTGATGATGGTGGTGTTTCCGTTCGAGAAGGATTTTTACCGGGAACACGCGCCGGCGCTGCGGGTCGAGTTCGTCGGTCATCCTGTGGTCGAGCAACTGAGCCGGCAGCGGCGCGAGGTGAAGCGCGAGGAGAATCTGGTGGCGTTGTTGCCAGGCAGCCGCGAGGCGGAGGTGCAACGCATCCTGCCGCCGATGCTCGGCGCGGCGCGGTTGTTGCGGCGCGAGCGGCCGGGATTGCGGTTTGAATTGGCGGCGGCCTCGGAGAAGGTCGCCGCGCTCGCGCGGACGCTGGTCCAGGGTGAACCGGTCGAGGTGCGCGTGGGCGGCGCGCGTGACCTGATGCAGCGTGCAGCGGTGGGCTTGGTGGCCAGCGGCACGGCGACGCTGGAGTGCGCATTTTTTGGTTTGCCATACCTGCTGGTCTATCGCGTAAGCTGGCTGACATACGCCGTGGCGCGATGTTTGGTGACGGTGCGGCATCTGGGCATCGTCAACGTCATGGCCGGCCGGGAGATCGTGCCTGAGTTCATCCAGCAGCGAGCCCGGCCGGAATTGCTGGCGCAAGCGGTGACGGAATTGCTTGGCAACCGCGTGCGGCGCGAGCAGATGCAGCGGGAACTGGCCGGGGCGATGGCGACGCTGGAAGGCGATCACGCCGCCGAAAGAGCAGCCGCAGCGGCACTGACGGCGTTGGACGCGGCAGGCACCGGACGTTGCGATGTGAAACCTGAAGAGAGGTCGTCTTGATAACTGGAGTATCAGAGATAGAGCGGACAGGACTCAGCGGGAATGCCCACACTTCTTTGTGGCATCTGTTGACAGTGCTGGTTGCGCTTTGGATTCCGTCAGCCTTGCTGATGACGTTCATCCTGATCAATCAAGGCCCCAGTCCCCTCACCGGTCCGCAGGAGACAATGGAAGCGGGCGGACAAAACTCCGAGCCGAGAGGCGATCTGGCGGCTGTGTTGACGGTTCCCGCCAGCAGCCTGATGCAAATCGGCGTTCTCTTGTGGGGAGGAAAGCTGTTGTTGGGAGAGTATAGCCGGCACAAGAGCCGCCATCGCCGCCGTCGCCGGAAGCTTCTGGACAAGATCCTTCAGCGACTGACGACGGTGTTGATTGCGATCAGCATGATCGCCACGATCCCGGCTTTCGTGTGGTGCCTGAGGCGTTTCTACAAGTTGTGCATATTCACAACCGGCCCGATGGGGTAGAGGTGAGAGAACCTGTTCAGTAGGTGCGCTTCAACAGATAATCCGCCATCGCGCGCAGTGCCTCGCCGGCTTTCCCGAAACGTGCGATGGCCTTCAGCGTGGACGCCGTCCAGCGGGCCGCTTCAACGCGGGATTTCTCCAAGCCGAGCAACGAAGGGTAGGTGGCCTTGTTCGCCTTGGCGTCCTTGCCGGCGGTCTTGCCAAGTTGCTCGGTGGTGGCGGTGCAGTCGAGGATGTCGTCAATGATCTGGAAGGCGACGCCGA
Organism: Verrucomicrobiia bacterium; assembly: GCA_041651735.1. Taxonomy (GTDB): domain Bacteria; phylum Verrucomicrobiota; class Verrucomicrobiia; order CAIQCK01; family CAIQCK01; genus CAIQCK01. The sequence continues at coordinate 2,175 of JBAZIR010000404.1, forward strand.
GGCCGTGACCGTAGGCGGTGACCGCTTTGAGCTGCGCGGGCGTGGCGTTGCCCGCCATCGCGCCGAGCCGGACGCAGGCGCGGATCAATGCCGCCGTCTTGCGCTCGTGGATGTAACGGAGATTGTCGAAGCTTACCGCGCGGTTCTCGCCTTCGAGATCTTCCACCTGGCCGGCGATCAGTTCGAGACTTCCGCCGGCGCGCGCCAGTTCCAGCACGAACTTCGCGGTCGGGTGGCGCGGCTGCGGCTTGGTCTGCGCGATGACCTCAAACGCCTGCGTCAGCAAGCCGTCGCCGGCGAGGATGGCGATGCCTTCACCAAAGACTTTGTGCGAGGTCGGCTTGCCGCGGCGGAAATCGTCGTTGTCCATCGCCGGCAGATCATCGTGGATGAGCGAGTAGGTGTGGACCATTTCGACAGCGCAGGCCGAGGGCAGCGCGTCCTTGATCTTGCCGCCGACGGCCTCGCACGCGGCGAGCACCAGGATGGGCCGCAAGCGTTTGCCGCCGGCCTGGAGTGAATAGCGCATCGCCTTGTGTATCGTAGCGGGGCGCGTTTGTTCTGAGGGCAGCGCGCGGTCCAGCGCGGCGTCCACCAGACGGAGACGTTCATCCAAGTAGCTTTTCAGTTCCATGCTGATTCCTGAATTCGGTTTTTTCCGGGGCGCGCTGTGTGTATCGTAGCTCCATGCAGTGGTGCAAGCAGAAGTTTCCAGAGCTGGCGATGTTGCTTGGCGGCGCGGCGGTCCTCGTCGCGGCGCTGACGTTCTCGCCGGGCGCGGACGGCTGGGGAGAAGACGGCCAGTGGCGGCTGCCGCCGTGCTCGTTCAAGACAATCACCGGCTGGATTCTTGGCCGGCCGCTGCCGTGCGCCACATGCGGGTTCACTCACGCGTTTGCCTGTGCCGCGCACGGCCGGTTCGGTGAGGCGTTTCGCGAACAACCGGCCGGCACGGTGGCGTTCTTCGCGATGCTGGCGATGATGGCCGGCGCAGGCTGGAAATTGGCAACCGGTTCGCAGCCGGTGCGGTTGCGGCGATGGCAGTGGGTCGCGCTTGCCATTGTGGGAGGAATATTGCTGCTGGTGGCGTGGGTTTACCGGCTCTGGGAAGCGTTTCACGCCGGCCGCTAGCCATCGCTGTGCTGGTGACGGACAGATGGCTAGAATTTGAAGAACTGACGCAAACCCTTCCTGCCTTGTGTTTCCAGACGGCTCGTGACTCGTTGCCAGGCCTTGGACGGTTTTTCGGGAGTCTGTTTACGATGCTCTTCCTTGCTGGCGTTGAAGACGAAGTTCTCCAGCGCCATGGACGCCGGAAGATTGGGAGTGCCGACAATCAGCGGCACGCCGATGTTGAGGGCTTCCATCGCCTCCGCAGTAAAGGGAATCTCCAGATCGAACTGCCGCGATAGCGCATTTTCGATCTGGCTCCGATCGAGATCGTTACGCTTGAACAGATGATTCAGCACGAGCCGAATGTTGGTGCGGGGATAGTGGCGGATGTCGAAGAACTCCAGCATAGCTTTCATGGTGACGATGGAGGCCATGTCGGGCGCCATGACAGCGAGGATTTCCTGAGCAGCGTCCAATCCAGCCATGGTGGAGTCGCTGATGTCGTCCGGCAGGTCCAGCACCACGTAATGATAGTTCTGACTCAGCAGGGTCAGCATCTGCGAGAGCTGTTCCGGCTTGAACGTCGACATCGTCTCGATGTGACCGGGCGCCGGCAGCACGAACGCGCCACTGCTGTGCGGCAGCAGCAGCTTGTTCAGCATGTCAATCTCGATTTCGTTGGCCGGCACCGTCGATATCTCGGCCCAACTCGTGCGTGCGGCAAGGTTGAGCATGAGCGCGCCGTGGCCAGCCACGCGTGCCAGGTCCACCAGCACGGTGGGTTGGTTCCACAACTGGGCCAGACCCGTCGCCATGTTGGCCGCCAAGCTGGAGACGCCCACGCCGCCGCGCAGCGAATACGTCGCGATGACCTTGCCCTCGATGCGTTGCGTCTGGCCTTCTCTCGTGCGCTCACCGGCCCGGCGCAACAGCACTTTGATCCGCGCCAGCAGTTCGGGTGCGTGAAAAGGCTTGGTCAGGTAGTCGTCCGCGCCGGCATCGAGGAAACGGACTTTTTCATCCTGCGAACTCTGGGCGGTCAGGATGATGACTGGCATGCGGGCGAATTCCGGCTTGCACCTGAGACGGCGGCAAACTTCATGGCCGTCCAGTTGCGGCATCACCACGTCCAGGATGAGCAGGTCCGGCTGGTGCTTCTCCACTTGTTGCAGAGCTTCCGCGCCGTCTTGAGCGACGTGCACTTGATAACCTTCACGCTCCAAGGCGTGGGAGAGTACCCGCAATGTGCTGCTGTCGTCGTCTGCGACTAGAATTTCCGCTGCCATAGATCCATTGTTTGCGAATCGTGTCTGATTTGACGCTGTACAAGCCGACGCTTCTTCTTCCTTTCTGCATCGGCGCGGGAAACTACGACATCACATCATCAAAATCAAAGGGGAGATGAAAATCAGGTCCGCACTGTGATGATGACACTTACCGAGGACCTGTTTTGTGGCGAGGCGGCTGGCGAACTCGAGATGAAGGCTCTCAAGTCCGCACCGTGATGGTGTCACTTGCCGAGGAACTGTTCTGTCGCGAGCCGGTCGGCGATCTCAGTCAGCGCGTCACTGGCCGTGCCTTGCGGGTCGCCGGTCACCATGGGCACGCCCGCCCGCAGGGCCTCCGAGCAGGCGTCCGTCGCCGTCGGCATGACACCCACCAGTTGGCAGCCCATCGTATTCAACACCTCGGCCACATCCACGGAAATGGGCAGTGGCTGGCGATTGACCACCACCACGCCGATACGCACTGGAATCACGCCCAACTGCTGGAGCAGGTCCGCCGTCACTTTGCCTGCCGCCACACACGTCGGCGTGCGGTCAATCACCACCACGACAAAATCGCAGTGCTTCATCGCCGCCTGGCATGCCGCAGAAGCATGACTCTGCAAATCCAAAACGACGTATTGGCCCAAGCCGGCCAGCGCGCGTGCCAGGGCGTCGGTCTTGTCGGGTTGGAGTTCGGTGAAATCCTCCGCGCGCTGCGGACCCAGCAGCAGGCCCAGCCCCGATGGCAGCTTCACCAAACACCGTTCGACCTCCTGTGGGGTTATTTTCTCCGGCTCCAGCTTCATCAAAGTATCGAGGCCGCTCAATGTCGCCCGGCTCTTCTTGTAGAAGAAATGGTCGTAGAAGGAGCTGTAGGAGCCCAGCAGTTCCGCTGCGAT
>JBAZIR010000405.1:0-5444 GCA_041651735.1 Verrucomicrobiia bacterium
GCGAAACCGGCCGCTCTGCCGGGATGCCATTCAGCAGCGCCTGTCCCAGCAGATAGATTCCCGCGTTGATCCAGCCCGTCCCGGCTGACGCGCCTTTCTCCACGAAGCTGGTGACCGCGCCGTTGGCATCGAAACCGACCCGACCGCTGCGGCTCGTGTCGGCCACCTCGCGAACCACCAGGGAACTGGTCGCGTTGCGCTCGCAATGCGACCGCCAGAATGCCGCAAGGTCTGTCTCGCAGAACGAATCGCCGTTCATGGCCAGCACGGGGTCGGAGTCCAATAGAGGCAGTGCGTTGCGCAGCGCCCCCGATGTGCCGAGCGGGCTGGATTCGGGCGAATACCGCAGTGTCATGCCGCGATAGCCGCTGCCGGCCAATTCGGCAACCTGCTCCGCTTTGTAGCCCGTGCAGATCACCACGCGCCGCAAACCCGCATCGGCCAGTTGGTCCAGCAACCGCATCAGAAATGGCCGGCCCGCCACGGAAGCAACGACCTTTTGCCGGTCGGTCACCACGGCCCGGAGCCGCGTGCCCAAGCCTCCCGCGAGAATCGCGGCTGTGAGGTTGTGCAAGCCGTCAGACATTTGAGAACTGGTTCCGGCGAATCACTTGGAAAGCCTTCAGCAATTCGCGGAGACCGGCATCGAGGCCGACGGCCGGTTTGAACCCGGTCGCCTCGATGCGGGCGTTGCTGACGATGTAGTTGCGCTGGTCCGGGTCCTTGCCGACCTCGGAAATCAGAAATGTGAACCGCGGCACGTGCCGCTGGATGGCCTGGCAAAGCTCCCATTTGCTGAGGTTGGCTTCGCTGAGGCCGACGTTGTAGGGGCGGCCCTTCATCTTGTCGTAGTTCTTCAACGAATGCATGAATGCCGCCGCCGCATCCTGCACATGCAGGTAGTTGCGCTTGAAGTGCGCCTCAAACAACACCACGAAGCCGTCGTTGACCGCGCGGTAAGTGAAATCATTTACCAGCAGGTCCAGCCGCATCCGTGGGCTGGTGCCGAAAACCGTTGCGAACCGGAACGTCAGGCAGCCGCGTTCCAGCACGTGGCTTTCCGCCTCCACCTTCAACTGCCCGTAGAGCGACACTGGCCGCAGCGGCGTTTCCTCGTCGCACTCGATGCCTGCCTGACCGATCCCGTAGCCGCTGTTGGTGCAGGGATAGATCAGCATCTGCTCGCGGCTCTTCATGTCCGCGATGCTCTTGATCACGTCCCGGTTGACCGCCGTCGCCATAATCGGCTCACGGGCGCAGAGCGGCGCGCCTGTCAGGCAGGCGAGCGGCAGGATGGCGTCTGCCTTCCGCACCAGGTCGTCCAACACGCGTGCATCGCGGACGTCGCCGCGAACGATCGTCAGGCGCGGATTGAAACAGCAGTCCAGCAGTGACGTTTGCTGATACATGAAGTTGTCCAGCACCGTCACCTCATGCCCCTCGCCGAGAAGCTTTGGCACGAGGATTGAACCGATGTAACCTGCACCGCCAGTAACCAGAATTTTCATAATCTTCAGGACCAACCAGCATGTTTCGGCCTCTTCAAGAGGCTGCTTTAGAAAAGCATCGTAGTGAAACCGAGGTCGGTGAAGCAAGGGATTTCACTGAATTCCGCCGGGTTTTGTAGCTTTCCGGCGGGGCGCAACTCGGTACACGCACCATTTGAATCATGCGCGAATCGCACTCCGAAGCCCCCTCACCCTGCCCTCTCCCCATCCGATGGGGAGAGGGTGGCCGAAGGCCGGGTGAGGGGTTGCCTCGCGCATTTTTTTTTGGCGCGTGTGCCGAGTTACGCCCTTTCCGGCGCGGCGTCGGAAAATCCTCTGGCTGAATCTGCTGAAAGCGTTTAGGAAATAGAGCCGTGAATTTGCCGACGGCGCCCACCTCCGCATCCGTAGCATCATCTCAGCCGGCGCGCGAAGTGAAAAGTCTTCGCGACCTCACTCCACAGCAATGGAAGAGCGGCATTGCGGCGTGGCTCGGCTGGCTCTTCGACGGGCTGGACATGCATCTCTACACGCTCGTGGCAGCGCCGTTCGTGATGCAGTTGCTCGACGCGGCCAGCATGACCGATGCGGCGGTGAAGGAGAAAAGTTCGTGGATTCAGGCGGCGTTTCTCATCGGCTGGGCGCTGGGCGGCGGCTTCTTCGGCCGGCTCGGCGACCGGCTGGGCCGCAGCCGCGCGTTGTGTCTGACGATCCTCACCTATGCGGCGTTTACGGGCCTGTCGGCGTTCGCGCAGACGTGGTGGCAGTTGATGATCTTCCGCTTCCTGGCGGCGCTCGGCATTGGCGGTGAATGGTCCATCGGCTCGTCATTGCTGTCGGAGACGTGGCCGAGGCACTGGCGGCCGTGGATCGCCGCGGTGCTGCAGACCGGCGGGAACATCGGCATTCTTGGCGCGTGCGCGGCGGTCTATCTGATGGCGGGCATCAACCCCCGCTATGTGTTTCTCGTCGGCATCCTGCCGGCGCTGCTGACGTTCTGGATCCGGCGTCAGGTGCCGGAGCCGGAGGAATGGCACGCCGCGAAGAAGCGCGCCGCGCATGCCGAGCCGGGCGTAGCAGATTTGTTTCGCGGCGCGGTGCGGCGGACGACGCTGCTGACGACGGCGGTCTGTGCGTGCTCGCTGACAGCATGGTGGGCGTTCCTATTCTGGCAGCCGCAACATCTGCGCAACCTGCCGGAGCTGGCGACGTGGACCGCGGCGGCGCGCGACCAGTTGGTGAGCCGCACGTTCTTCTTCGTGATTCTCACGTCGGTGGCCGGCAACTTTTTCGCCGCGGTGCTGGCGAAATGGCTCGGTTACCGGCGCGGCATCCTTTTGATGTTCGTCGGCTTCTTCGCGGCGATGTGCAGCACGTTCCTCCAGACGCCACACTGGCAGGCGCTGGTCTGGTTCTGGTTCCCGGCGGTGGGCTTTTTCTCCGGCGTTTTTGGCCTTTTCACAATGTACATGCCACCGCTGTTCCCGACGCTGCTGCGCACCACCGGCGCGGGCTTCTGTTACAACATTGGCCGCACCGCTGCCGCGTTCGGCACGGTGTTCTTCGGCTTGTTCTCGCAGGTCGGCAATTTCCGGCTGGCGCTTCTTTACGCCAGTTTCCTGTTCGTGCCGGCCATCGTTGTCGCGCTGGTTCTGCCGGAGCCACGGCAATTGTATGAAGCCGCGCCGGTGGATTCGCCGCTGGATTGACCGTGGAGTTTGAAATGGCGTCAAGTTCTGCTACAGGTATTATGACTGACTAGATATAACTGATACAAAGGCAAGATTGATTACAACACCGAACGACCTACAGCGCCTCGCCGATGGTGTGCAACACGCGGCGTGGGTCGCCGTGGATACCGAAGCCGACAGCCGGCATTGTTACTTTGAGAAGCTCTGCTTATTGCAGGTCAGCCATCCAGAGGGCGACTTTCTGGTAGATACGCTGGTCGGGATGGACCTGTCGCCGTTGATGAAGGCACTCGGCGGCAGGGAATTGACCCTTCACGGCGCGGACTTCGACCTGCGCATCCTGCGACGGACGACCGGGTTCGTGCCGACGGAGGTGTTCGACACTGACATCGCAGCGCGGTTGCTCGGCGTGCAGCAGACTGGCTTCGGCGCGTTGGTGGAGAAGCATTTCGGTGTTCATCTGGAAAAGACGTCGCAGAAAGCCGATTGGGCTCGGCGGCCTCTGCCGGAGAAGATGATCAAATACGCCACCGCCGACACGCACTACCTCAAGCCTCTTTCCGACATCCTGCGCGGCGAACTGACGCGACTTGGCCGGCTCGACTGGCTCCGGCAATGCTGCGCCGACCTCATCGAGCGCAGCGCCATCACCCGCGAGCGCGACCCGCAGATGGAGTGGCGCGTGAAAGGCTGGTCTGTCCTGGGCGGCGCAGGCCTGACTGTGCTGCGCGAACTGTGGCATTGGCGGGACGCGGAAGCCCAGGCGGTGGACCGGCCGGCGTTTCACATCCTCAACAACGAACGCCTCATCCAGATCGCCGACCTGGCGTCGCATCGGAAGGACTTCCATCCATTGCTCCCGCCTCGGATGTCGCCGCAGCGACGGCAGCGTTTGCTCGACGCCGTGCAACGCGGTCAGCGCGTGCTGCCGGCAGATTATCCCTTCCTGCCCAGGGTTCCTCGCACCAAGCCGGACTTCCAGGCGATGCGCCGTGCCGACGAAATCAAAACCGTCCGCGACGCCCGCGCGAAGGAACTCGGCATCGACGCGTCACTCATCGCCAGCCGCGCCACCATCGAGGCCCTTGCGCGCGACCGTGAGGCCAAGCTCGTCGCCGAGTTGTTGCTGCCGTGGCAGCGCACGTTGTTGAAACTGTAGAAGCGGCCATCGCGGCCGTCAGGCAAAGTCACGCGCTGCCGAATCTATCGCGGTGTCTCCCGCCCCAACGCCGCGACGCGCTCGTGCAGCGCCTGCGCGATCCGCTCGTGCGGCTCAGTGCCAACGCCTTGCTGCTCAAGCTCGCGGGGGTCGAGCGGTTTTCCGAAGACGACGGTGATCCGCTTCAGCCGCGGCAGGGCGCGGCTCACCGGCAGCGCGTCGTAGCTGCCGTGGATAAACACCGGTATCACCGGCACCGGAATCCGGTGCAACAGAATGCCAATGCCCGGCCGGAACGGCAAAAGCCGGCCACTGGCGGAACGCTCGCCTTCGGGAAACAGGACGAGGTTCTTTCCGCGCCGCAGCACCGCGGCGCAGAACGCGAGGCTGGAAACAACGCCACGCTCCGGGTCGATGGGCACAACCCGGCTCAGCCGGCTGCCGAATCGCGCGAACGCGTTGCCGAACGCCACGCCCGTCCAGCCGGCCCAGTAAGTCTGACGCTGCACGCGCGGGCGAAGTGCCGCCGCGATGGCGAACGGATCGAGATAGCTGGCGTGGTTCGGCGCGAGCACGAACGGCCCGGTTGTCGGCAGGTTCTCGATGCCCACCGCGCGCACGCGGAACACGCCGCGCATGACGAGGCGGTTGAACTCGAACCATATCACGCTCCACGTCAGAGCGAGCGGATCGAGCGGCTGAATCCACCGCTTCTGTTCATCAGTGAGTTTCTTCTCCGGCTCGGCCAGTGGGTCGGCCGGCGGCTGGCGCTGGCCGGTGGCGGAAGCAGCCATGACTTCGCGTAACAGGTCGCGCACGGTTTGGATGCGCGCGATGGCATCCTCGTTCAGCTCGACGCCGGTGAGTTGGCCGATCGTCAGCGTCAGGTTCAGCCACGCCATCGAATCCACACCGAGGTCGAACTGCGGGCTGGTGTCGGGCGTCAGGCGCTTGTCGGCGTGGCGCGTCGCGAGCCATTGCCAGACGGCGTTGGCGGCGGCGTTCTCCAGCAGCGCGCGGTCTTCGCGCGACATCTGCTCCGGCGCCATGACGCCGGCCTTCGTCTCGCCGGGTTTCAACGCGGCCTTCGTCTCGCGGTATTGATCC
>JBAZIR010000406.1:0-5434 GCA_041651735.1 Verrucomicrobiia bacterium
GTTGTCCATGCGACAGCCCGACAGATACTCCATCGTCAGCACTGATTCGGTTGAGAACTCGCGGTAAACTCGCGGCACGCGAATCCAGCGGTTGCCCTTGAACTGCTTCGCAAAGCGCTCCATATTGCGCGCCTCGTTGGTGAAGTCCAATTCGCGCTCGATGATCCGCGCAAACTCGTGCGCGACGCCCACCGGATTCAACACCGCCAGTTCCTCAACGTGCGTCTCCACGAAGCGCGCCACGTCCATCAGGATGGCCACGTCCACCTCGATGACCTTCGTGATGTCAGGGCGGCGGATCTTCACAGCCACCTCGGCGCCGTCCAGCAATGTCGCCCGATGCACCTGCGCAATCGAGGCGGCGGCGATGGCTTTTTCATCAAATGTCTTGAAGACCTCGCCCAGCGGCCGGCCCAGTTCCCGCTCGATGATCTTCACCGCCTCGCCGCCGGGAAAAGGAGGGACCGCATCCTGCAGTTTCCGCAGCTCGTTGTAGAATGGCTCGTCGAAGAGGTCCCGCCGCGAGCTGAGGATCTGGCCGAACTTCACAAACGTCGGACCGAGTTCCTCCAGCGCCATGCGGAAACGCTCCGCCATCGGTTTGCGGTGAAGCTCCTCTTTCTCCGGATGCAACTGGCGGTCCGCGATCTCCAGCAGCTTCTGGAGATGGACGAACTTCATCAGGTCCACGAACCCGTACTTGAAGAACGTCAGGAATATTTCCCGGTATCGGGGCAGGTGGTGATAGATCTCTACGAAGCTTTTGATTTGATCGAAGACCACGGTGTTACTATGCATCAAGGTTGGCCTTGCCGCGAGCGATTAAATGGGAAGCATCCGGGCCGGCCGGCATGGGCGCGCAGATGACACTGCAAGCCGCCGTCAGGCTCAAGCCCAGCCAACAAGGGACGACCCTATCGTCAGCGTTTTCGTTGCACCGAAAGACCGGTTTACTGTCAGATGCCGATCTTCTTCTTCAATTCGGTGAGCAACTGTATCGCGTGGCCGATCTCTGCCTTTTGACGGGCCGGCTCCTGCGGAATCTCACGCTCGATGGTCAGCGGGCCGTCGTAGCCAAGGCTCTGAAGCGTGCGCAAGAATTGTTCCATCCCGACATCGCCCTGGCCCAGCGGCACTTCCTGTCCCCATTCCTTGCCGGGCCACGTCGCCCATTTGGCGTCCTTGCAGTGGCAGCTTCGCACGTAGCGGCCAACCTTTTTCAGAGCGTCGATCGGCTTGCCGGTGCCGTAGAGGATCAGGTTCGCCGGGTCGAAGTTGATGAACAGGTTGTCGCGGTTCACGTCATGCAAGAATTGCAGCAAGGCTTCCGGTGTTTCCTGGCCGGTTTCGAGATGCAGGTTTTGCCCGTTGCGCTTGGCGTGGTCGCATACCTCCTGAGTCACCTTCAAGACCTCGCCATACAACGGATCCTTGGCGTCGTGCGGGACAAACCCCAGATGCAACGCGATCACGCGGCAGCCCAGCAGCTTGGCGAAGTCCGAAATCTCCTTCATCTCCTGCGTTCGCGCGGCGCGCGTCTCGCGCGGCACCAAACCGACCGTGCGGGAGACCGTGGGAATGTCCGCGTAGCTCTCGCCCTCGAACCCGCCGAAAACCACAGTCAACGTAATGCCAGCCTCCTTGAGCTTTGCCAGAAACTCTTTGGCGTTCTCCGGAGTCCGCGTGCTCTGGGCAGGAGCGTGTAGATGCATCGTCGGCACGCGCAACTCCCGTGCGACTTCGAGTTTCACACCCAGACCCGCATCAATACTGGTGAACACACCGATAGGCCACTTTTCCATGATTTCGATTCCTTTGGTTTACAGGTTCAATCTTGGTTCGCGTATGTCGGTACGAGGATAGGATGGATTACGAACCTAGCCAGATGCCTCGGCAAACTCAAGGCGAATCAACGCCAGATGGCCGCCGGCAAGGTCCAAAATGGAACTGCGCCGCGAGGTGTCTGGCGTCGGCGCTGGCACGCAATTCTTTATCCTGCGTATGGAGCGGCGGCATTCGCGCGATGAACGCTCCTCCTTCATCAACGTTCTTGCCTGCGCCTACTTTTCGCGCTATGGGAAGGAGGCAATCGGGATGACAGCCAACCATTCTCCAACCCCTCGCGAAACTTACCGAGCCATCGCGGCGAACATTGAGAAGGTGATGAAGGGACAGGCGACGGCCACGCGGCGGCTGCTCGCGGCGGTTGCCAGCGGCGGACACGTGCTGCTCGAGGATTTTCCCGGCACCGGCAAGACGACGCTGGCCAAGGCCCTGGCGCTTTCCATCAACGTGCAGTTCAAACGCGTCCAGTTCACGCCGGACCTGCTGCCGTCGGACATCGTCGGCGTGTCGGTGTTCGACCAGCGCGACCGCCAGTTTCATTTCCACGAAGGACCGGTCTTCACCCATATCCTGCTCGCAGACGAAATCAACCGTGCCTCGCCGCGGACACAATCCGCGCTCCTGGAGGCGATGGGCGAAGGCCAGGTTAGTGTCGAAGGCGAGCGGCGGCCCCTCTCTGAGCTGTTTTTCGTCATCGCAACGCAGAACCCTGTCGAGTTTCGCGGGACGTATCCGTTGCCGGAGGCGCAAATGGACCGGTTTGCGATGCAGTTCGAACTGGGCTACGTGGCCGCGGAGCAGGAAGTGGCCATCCTCACGGACCAGATGCACAACCATCCGCTCCACCTCATCGAGCCGTGCGCCAACGAACAAGACTTGTTGCGGTTGCGCCGCGCAGTGATGGAGGTCCGCATCAGTGAGGAACTGAAACGCTACATCGTGGATGTGGTGGCGGCCACGCGCGGCGCCAGCGGCGTCCAACTCGGCGCCAGCCCGCGCGCTTCGCTGTCGGTGATGAAGACCGCGCAGGCGATGGCGCTGTTTGACGGCAGCGAGTTTGTCACGCCAGAGCATGTCCAGGAGGTCGTGGCGCCAGTGATTGCGCACCGGCTGTTGATTGACCCACAGGCGAAATTCTCCGGGCTGACGGCGCGCGGCATCGTGCAGGAGATCTTGCGCCGGATTCCCGTGCCGGCCTGACGGCCATGTTCCGGCGGTTTTTCTATCGCAGTTACCGCAGACTGTTTGCGAGTGCGCGCTGGCTGAGCCGGCGATTCACGCGCGGGGGGGAGTTTGCGCTGGGTTTGATGATGCTGGCGGCGGCCATCGGCGCCGACACCCACCAGACGACGGCTTATCAAGCGTTCGCGTTTCTGGCGGCGATGCTGGGCGTGTCGGCTCTGTGGACTATCCTTCGCAGGTTCGAGCCGGGCACGTTTTCCGTCCAACGACTACTGCCGCGTTTCGGGACGGCGGGCCGGGCGGTGACCTATGCCGTGAGGGTGAAGAACGAGTCGCCGCGATTGCAGCAGGGCGTGGTCTTGCTGGAGGACCTGGAGGATCCGCGTCCTTCGTGGCAGGAATTTACCGCCCAACCTCCCCGGAAGGCCCGCGACGCGGTGGCGTGGCTCGACGGCTTGATCGGCGCTTCGCGTTGGCGCGATTTGGTGGCACGGAAGCAACCGGCGACGATCGGCACGCAAGCCGTGCCGGACTTGCCGCCGCGCGACGAGGTGGAGGTGCGCGTCGAGTTCACGCCGCAACGGCGAGGGCGCGTTCATTTCACCGGCATGATGCTGGCCCGGCCGGATGTTTTTGGAATGATGCTCGGTCACCGGCGCCTGCCGCTGCCGCAATCGCTGTGCATTCTGCCCAAGCGCTACATTCTCCCGCCCATTGCCATGCCCGGCACCCGCCAGTATCAAACCGCCGGCGTCGCGCAGGCGACCTCGGTGGGCCAGTCGGATGAGTTCGTGGCGTTGCGCGACTACCGCCCCGGCGATCCGCTGCGGCACATTCATTGGAAGAGCGTCGCCAAGACGGACCGGCTGATCGTTCGCGAGCACGAGGACGAGTTCTTCGTGCGGCACGCCCTGATCCTCGACACGTTCGCGGCGGGCGGGGAGGAGGAAGCTTTCGAGGAAGCGGTTTCGGTGGCGTCGTCGTTCGTCTGCACGATCCAGACGCAGGAGTCGCTACTGGATTTGTTGTTCGTCGGGCCGGAAGCTTATTGTTTCACCGCGGGCCGCGGCGTCGGGCACGTCGATCGGATGCTGGAAATACTGGCGGGTGTCAGCACGTGCGCCGACAAATCCTTCCCGACATTGGAATCGCTGGTGCTGCGCCACGCGCCGCTGGTGAGCGGCTGCGTATGCGTGTTTCTGTCGTGGGATGCGCCGCGGCAGCGGCTGGTGAAGTTGTTGCAGGGGCTGCGCGTGCCGTTGCGTGTGTGCGTCGTCACCGGCGCGGGGCAGACCGGCGCGCTCGATCCCGGCCCGATGAAGAACGAGCCGCGCCATTTCCACCTGTTGCGCGCCGGAAAAATCCAGGAGGAGCTCTCGCGATGGTGAGGATGCCTCCTTTGCTGCTCGGCCTCACGCTCCTGTTCTGGGGGTGGGAGGTCGAGTTGTTGCCGCTGAGCGCGGCCGGCGCGCTGATCCTGGAACTGCCACGGTTCATCCGGTGGCGCTGGGATTTTTCCGAGACGGATATGAACCGTTTCTGGGATTTGTCTTACGTGCTGTTTCTGGGCGCGATCGCCTACAGCTTCGTCACGACGAATGTGGTCTATGCGGCGTTCAAGTTCATATCCTGGCTGCCATTGATCTTCTTCCCGTTCGTCGTCGCCACGATTTACAGCGCGGAGGACCACGTCCAACTCAGCACCTTCTCAATGTTCCTGCACCGGAAGGGCCGTAATGCCGGACCGGTGAAACGGATTGGCTGGTTCGTGTCCTATGGCTATTTCGCGGTCTGCTTCATCGCCGCGAGCGCAGTCAATGCGCGCGATCCCCGTTTCTACACGGCAGTGGTGGTGCTCGGCGCGTGGCTGCTGTGGACGATTCGCCGCCGGGTCGCACCGGTCTGGGTGTGGGGGGTGATGTTGGGGGTCGTCAGCGTTGCCGGTTTCGGCGGACATGTCCGGCTGACGGAGTTGCAGGCGTGGGTTGAAGACACTGCGAGCCGCTTGCTGACGGGCTCGGGCTCGGACGAGGAATTGACGCAGACGCGAACCGCCATCGGTTCGATGGGCGAGCTCAAACTATCAAACCGCATTGTCCTGCGTGTTGAGACAGACGGCAACAGTCCTGCTCCTGCGCTTCTTCGCAGGGCGAGCTTCAATCTCTACGACACGTCGGGCAGAAGGGGCGCGTGGCTCGCTGCCGGCACGCAATTTGTCCCGCTGCAACCAGGGCTTGAGCCTGCCACGTGGGTTCTTTCCGAGCGCGGGTCGCCGTTGGCTGCGACCATTTCAATGTCTCTGCCGCGCGGCATGGGCATCATCCCGGCGCCCAACGGCCCGTGCATCCTCGAAGGTTTGATCGCCGGCGTCGTGGCGGTCAACCGTTACGGGTCCGTGCGGGTGAGC
>JBAZIR010000407.1:0-5421 GCA_041651735.1 Verrucomicrobiia bacterium
AAATCAAACGCATGCGCGTGATAGCCGACGCGCATTTTCTGCGCCTTGCATTTTTCGTGAGCCTGGTTCAGGAATTCCGCCAGTTGCTTGATGCTCTCCAGCGAACCCATCTTTTCTTTCGCGGCGGCCACGATGAGGAACCGGTTGCCAAGCACCTGGTTGTTTTCGATCGTGCACTGGAGTTGCGCGTCCTCCAGTGCTTTCAACTGCAAATGCATCCCGCAGCACTTCAGGCCGTGCTCGTCGAGAATTTGACGAAGCTGTTTGGCGCTGTACTCCTTGTAAACATTCGGCGTTCCCCCGTAACCCCAAAACTCCACGCCCTGGTAACCGAGCCGGCCGACCGTCTTGAGCGTCTCAGGCACACTGCGGGCGAACTCGCCCCGCACGGCGTAAAGCTGCAACCCGATGGGAAGCTTGCTCCGCCCTGCGGATGGCGCGGCGGCCCAGGCAGCGCGGGCGGTACAGCCTGCCATCATTCCAAAAGCGATTTTCAATAACTGTCGTCGTGATGTGTTCATGTTTCTTGTTCCTGTGATTTGTCTTGGTGGTGAACGACTGGGCGCTGATACGCTACTTTCCTGCCGCCGCGGTGAGGTCCACACAGACCAGTTCCTTGTCGTTGCGGGCAAAGAGGCAACGTTGCGCGAACGCCGGATGGCTCCAGACCATCGCGCGGCCAAAGGTCTTGTTCGTCGGCTCCAATACGTGAAAGCGGCCGAGTTCTTCGTAGCCCTTCGGCGAGAGTTTCGCGAGGATCAAGTCGCCCAGTTCGTTGAAGAGGAAGAACTTGTCGCCGTGCTTGATGAGGAACGCCGTGCCGTAACGGCCCTTCTTTTCCGCGCCCGTCGTCGGCACGGTCGTCTGCCAGAGCCGCTCGCCGTCGCTGAGCCGCACACACGTCAGTGAGCCGCTGTCCGCGTCACAGCCATAGACCACGTCGCCTTCGATGAACGGCGACGCGGTGCCGCTGTAGAGCGCATTCTTCGGATTGCCCTTCCAGACAATCTCCGCGCCCGACGCGCCAGAGCCAAGTTTCAGCAATGCGCCAACCTCCTTGAAGGACGACGCGAACAGGTATGAGCCGGCCTTGCAGGGCGCGGCGATGGCCATGCCGTAACTCGGCTTGAGCGGCACCGACCAGTTCACCTTGCCGCTGTCGGGCTCGACACTGTTGATCGACTCGCCGTGCCAGAAGAGCAGCTGCCGTTTGCCGTCGTGCTCGATCAGGCTCGGTGGACAGTAGCCGGGCGCGCCTGCCGGCAACGCCCGCCAACGCTCGCGCCCCGTGTTCTTGTCCAACGCCAGCGCGACGCCATCCTTGCTGCCGACCACGCAGTAGAGCGTATCGCCGACGACCAGCGGGTGCGACGCATAACCCCACGTCGCTGTCTTTGCGCCGTAATCCTTCGTGAAATCCTTGCTCCAGATCACGCGGCCAGTCGCGGCCTCGAGACACCAGAGGTTTCCTTCCGCGCCAAGCGCATAAACCTTGTCACCATCCACCGTCGGCGTGCAACGCGGCCCGCTGCCGTAGGCGATGTTGTAGGGTCGCGCGTATTCGTGTTTCCAGAGCAGCTTGCCGTTCGCCGCATCGAGGCAAAGCACGCGCTCGGTGCCGCCCAGTTCATCCGTGCTGAACGAATTGTTCTTCGCTTCGCCGGACTGCCGCATGTAGTCCATGACGAACACTTTGCCGCCCGCCACCGCCGGCCCGGCGTAACCCAACCCAATTGGCGTCCGCCACTTCACCGGCAACCCCGAAGCCGGTATCGCCTTCACGATGCCCGCCTCGCGCCAGACGCCGTCCCGCTGAGGTCCCATCCACTGCGGCCAGTCGTCAGCGAATACCGGCATGACCAACCAAATCGGGACACTCGCCAGGACTGCTCGCCATCTGTTGTGTTTCATCATGGTCCTTCCAATGTTGCCGGTGCAGTGATCGAAGTTAACCTGATCGTGCCTCCTATTTCCAGCCGCTGGATCAATCCGGGATGGGGTCGTTCTTGCCGATGGGTTTGCCTTCCCAAACCGCTTCACCCGTCGCGGGGTCGTAGGTGAGGATGCGATGGGCGCTGCCGGGCGCCGGTTTCCTGTTCACCTTCGGCAGCCACTTCGCCAGGTCGTGTTTCACAGCAGCGAACTTCGGGTCGGCGGCGAGGTTGGTCCACTCGTTCGGGTCGGCCTGCATGTCGTAGAGTTCCTCGCTGCCGTCCGCGTAATGAATGTAACGCCAGCGTTCCATGCGGATGCCGTGATTGTCGTGGTTGTGGGTGGTAATGGCCGGCCACTTGCGGGGAGCGTTCGCGTTCTCGAGCTGCGGCACGAGGCTGTGGCCTTCGAGATCGTTCCGCGCAGGAAACGCGGCCAATTCCAGCAGTGTCGGGAAGATGTCGAGCAGTTCGACAGGACGATGGCACTTCGCGCCCCGGGCGATGCCCGGCCCGGCAAAGATGAGCGGCTCGCGCGTCGAGCGTTCCCAGAGCGTGTTCTTGCCAGTGATGAGCTTCTCACCAAGATGCCAGCCGTTGTCGGCCCAGAGAACGACAAGGGTATTGCCGGCGCGGCCAGTGGAGTCGAGCGCGTCGAGCACGCGGCCAAGCTGCGCGTCCATGAAGCTTGTGCTGGCAAGATAGGCGCGGACCAGTGGGCGCCACTCATTGAGGGCCTTCAGCGTCTTCAGCCGCGGTTCGGGCAAAGCCCAGTGCAGATACCACGAGAAGCGCGGCGTATCATCGCGATCGTTGTCGAGCACCGGCGGCAGGATGAGCTTGTCCTCCGGATAAAGGTCGAACCACTTCTGCGGCGCGAAGCACGGCACGTGGGGCAGCCGGAAGCCGCACGCGACGAAGAACGGCTTGTCCTTCGGCGCGGTCCGCAACGCTTCGACGGCGGCGCTGGCGATCTTGTAATCAGCCGCATCCTCGTCCTTTTCCGGAAACACGCCCCAGTCCATTGCGGGATGGCGCGGCTCGGGCAGCTTCGCGATGGGCCGCGGCGGACGGCCCATGCCGGGCGCAGGTCCCCACGTGTTGAACTCAGCGGCGCGGTCCTTCGGCTTGATCGAGCCGTCGTGATAGATCTTGCCGCAAGTGAACGTTGTGTAGCCCGCGCGCGTGAATGTCTGCGGCAACGTGACGTGGTTCTTGAGCGCTTCAACGTCGCGGATGCCGGGCGCGAGGCCGTAGATGCCGGTGGTGGAGGGGCGCAAGCCCGTGAGCAGGCTGGCGCGGGAAGGATTACAGAGCGGCGATTGGTTGTGGGCGTTGGTGAACAGCGTGCCGCGCGCGGCAAGCCGGTCCATGTTGGGCGTCTTGACCTGCGGATGGCCGCCAAGGCAGCCGACCCAATCGTTGAGGTCGTCTATGGCGATGAAGAGGATGTTCGGTTGTTCGGCGGCAAGTGTCGCGCACGGTTGCGCCAGCCAACAGGAGCCGATCAGGACAAGAACAAGGAAGAGAGGGACACGAAGGGGACTGCGTTTCGGAGGTCTATTCATGGCGAACTCCATTTCTTCAATGGTTCTCACGTCCAATCATGCTCGGATACAGATACACGAATACTCGCTGAAAGCCACCGACACAAGCCGTGTCAGCCTTTTTTTGCGGCGGAAGAGAAGAGCCCTGATGCGCTTCAGGAGGCGTCATCAGCAGCGAGAACGCTGAAGGTGCCTTCAAGAATGCGGGTTGCATCCCCGCTTATCGCTTGCCCAGCAGTTCCATCACCGCTGCGGTCATCGTGGTCACGCCCGTCTTGATCGTCGGTTCGGGCACCGGCGCGTAGAGCGGCGAGTGCAACGATGACAACGGCTGGCCGCTGCGCTCCGCTTCCGTAACGCGCTTCGGGTCCACCGAGCCGAGCCAGAAAATGCAGATCGGCACCCGCTCTTTGGTGCGGCCGTAAAGTCCGAAGTCTTCTGCGCCCATCGAGGCTTTCCGCAACTTCACCGCGTCCTGGCCGAGCCACGCGCCGAACACGCGCATCAGCCGCTGGGTGAGCGGCGGGTCGTTGTAGGTGGCCTTCGCGTTTTCCGGCGCGACGCTCACCTCTGGCACGCGGTCCTCCGGCAGGCCCGCCGCCAGAGCCAGCCCGCGTGTGATGCGTTTGATGGCGGCGATTTGCTGGTCGCGCACCTTGTCGGAGTAGGAGCGCAACGTCAACTGCAGCCTCACCTCGTCGGGAATGATGTTGTATTTGGAGCCGCCATGAATGGAGCCGACCGTGATGACCGCAGGTTCCACTGGCTCGATCTCGCGGCTGACGATGGTTTGCAGCGCCAGCACGATCTGCGCGCTGAGCACGATGGGGTCTTTGCTCTTGTGTGGCATCGCGCCATGGCCGCCGGCGCCATGCACAACGATGTCCACCGAGTCGGAGTTGGCGAGCGCAAAACCTTCTGTGCAGCCAATCGCGCCCGCGGGTATGTCGAAGGAGACGTGTTGCGCGATGCAAAAGTCCGGCTTCGGGAATCGCGTGAACAATCCGTCCTCAAGCATCCGTCGCGCGCCGCGGACGCGCTCCTCCGCCGGCTGGCCAACGAACACCACCGTGCCCTGCCAGTGGTCCTTCAGCGCCGTCAGCACGCGCGCCGCGCCGACGAGGCAGGTCATATGAATGTCGTGGCCACACGCGTGCATGACATTTACCTCGCGCCCATGCTCGTCCTTCGTCTTCACCTGGCTCGCGTAAGGCAAACCGGTCTGTTCCTTCACCGGCAACGCGTCCATGTCCGCGCGCACCAGCACCACCGGCCCGCTGCCGTTGCGCAGCACGCCCACAACGCCGTAGCCGCCGATCTTCTCGACGACCTCCAAACCGGCCGCGCGCAGTTGGTTGGCGACTTGTTTTGAGGTGCGCTCCTCGTGAAGCGACAGTTCCGGATGGCAGTGGAGGTCTTTGTAAAACTCGAACAGCGAGCCATACTCGGCGTCCACACGCGCCTGCACCTGTGGCTTCGCAGCGGCGGAATCGGCACGCCCGGGTTGCGGGATAGTGAGCAAAACGCAGATGCCCGCGCACAGTGCGAGCAGGCTGTTGTTCATAACGTCACGACAGGAAGGTTTGCGATTCATCTCAGTTCTCCAGGTTCAAAGCGCTTCAGTCTCAACCGATTTGCGAATGCGAAAAGACACTTACACTTCGGTCACCCGTAAGAGCAAGCTTGTTGATGGCATCGAAGGAGGCCGCGCTCAATCCTCCCGGCTGGCTTGTGCCGCATCCATCTCTCCGCTACCATCGGGCCGATGGCTGCAGACGCATCACAGGAAACAATCACCGGCACGCTGGAACGGATTCTCTACGCCAACGAGGAGAATCACTACACCGTCGCGTCGTTGCAGCCGGAGAACAGCCGCGAGCCGGTCACTGTCGTCGGCAACCTCGCCAGCGTCCAGTGCGGCGAAATCCTCAAGCTCTCCGGCC
>JBAZIR010000408.1:0-5411 GCA_041651735.1 Verrucomicrobiia bacterium
ACGTAGGGTGCCACCGCTTCCTGCACTTGCGGACGCCAGACGATATGCCGGCCAGCCTCGAACATCAGCTCGATCCACTCCGGCGAGAACTGCGCCGCGTCTCCGCGTGCCTTCAGCGCCGTGAACTTCTTCTCAATCACAGCCGCCTCATCCCATCTCTTCTGATCGTCGGCAGTCTGCTTTTTCCGCTGGGCGTCGGTCAGAGGCTTGTATTCCGTCAGCATCTCCACCAGCCGGGCCGTCACTTCGACATGAAACTCATTGCCTTTCGAGCGGAGATAGCTGCCTGGATTGGCAAGAGTCCAGAGCTGGAACTGTTGGCACTCTTCCGGGTAATCCGCCCGCAACCGCTGGAGCAGCACTGCCGTGACTTTCGCATCAAGCCGCACTCCTTTTTCGGCCACATTGCGGCGCGTGCCGGTCAGCGTCTCGGCAAATGATTTGCCAGGCGCGTAGATCGCCTTGACCAGCGCCTGCGCCGTTCCCGATGAGCGTGCGAGCACCTCGACACCGTTGCGATAGAGCCGCCTGACTTCCTCTCCCGTCAACGCGTCGGCATAGATACGCAGTTCATCCATCTGGCCGCGGAAGCACTCGCCGCCATTGCAGGAACCGATGCTGCCGGGCGCCGAGCCGCCTGCTGAAACGGCACCGGGCCGCCCAAACGCCCCGATTTGAGCGCCGTCCAGATACACGCGCATGGTCTCCCCATCGAAAGTCGCCGCGGCATGATGCCACAAGCCGTCAGCCACCTGGGCCGGTTCAATCTTCGCGTCGCACTCGGTGTAGCCGTTGATGTTGAGACCGAGGGAAAGGACGTGGCCGTCTTCCTGAAACGAGAACAACACCCGCTGCCCGCCGTCCTCCTTGCGGAAGATCTCGTTGTAGCGGTCAAACGCCGCTGGCTGGACCCACACACTGAACGACATCTTCGCCAGCTTTCCAAAAGCCGGCTTCTCACCACATCGCAACAAGTGGCGGCCTGAGAATTTCAATCCGCCGTCGAACACGCCCGCCACTCGTTCGAAACCCGCCGCCCCCCGCTCCGCCGTCGCATCGCAGCCGTTGCCGCTCGCGTCACGGCAAACATCGCCCATCGTTTCATCGAACGTCCAGTGAGCGATCAGCGGCTTGTCGAGTTTGAGCGCCTCGGCGGATTCTCCAACAGTTGGAAACATTGCCCACGTGGTCAAAACCAAGAGTGCCATCATTCTCGTCTTCATTCGGTTTTCTCTCCAATCACTATTCCCAGCCACGCTCATGAGTCTTGGGGCGCTGTTTTATTACCGAAATACTATTTGATAAATAAAATGCCGCCCGCCGTGATGCAAGGCATTTTTTTGCACCGCCGCTGGATTTTCTGGACCCCGGATTGGCTTGCGAATCGGCTTCATGACCCGACAGCCTGTGACCGCCACCCTGACGAGACTGGCGAGCACGGGCCACCGCCTTATGCACCACGAGCGTTGCCTTACTTGGACTTGCTCGCGTCTTTGTCGACCGCAAATCGCGAGGGCGGAGCATGCACCACGAAGCTGCCGATTCCCAGCGAGCCGCCCTCGGGGATGAGGGTCAACGTATGTGGCCGATTCGTGCAACCTTGCACGAGTAATGTGCGCGTCCCGGCAGGTGCCGGTTCGTAGACATGGGCGAACAGTGGGTACGAACGCCAAGTCACTTTGAAACCTTCAGGCAACGTCGCCTTCTTGTAACCCAGCGTCCAAGCAATCTGCCAATCGGATGGCTCGATGACCACACGCCGCGAACGAGAGACGAATCGTTCCGTGTTCCACCCCTCGCCGTCTTCGCCGGTCACGCTGCCTTGCACTTTGAAGTGGATCTTCTTGCCGTCCGGTGTCGAATCGGGCAGGCAGGTCAGCGTCCAGTCCTCCTCCACCAACGGCTGCTCGAACGCGATATTGTTGATGGCCGGCATCCAGATCTTCGCCGGACCGACGCTCGGCCGCGAGATCGCCCACAGTTCTTTCATGCCGTCCAAGGGTTTGCCATCCAACAGCACGGTCGCCTTGGCGCCCGCCATGCCCTTGCCATCGGAGACCGCCAAGACGCGGTTCCCTGTGAACCGCAGCGTGAGCTGGCCACCGGGACCGCGCGTCACCTCTGGTCCGCCGGCCGCGAAGGTCGTGATCGTGCCGGCTGCCGTGGGGTTGTCGCCCAGCTTCGGCGCGCGCACCAGTTCTTCACCGATCAGCTTGGCGTAGAGGTCGAGCCCCTTGGGATTGAGATGCACCGTATCGGAGAGCATATCCTTGACCGCAATTCCGTTGGCCGCCAGATGCCGGCGCCACTTCTCGCGCAGATCGATCAACATGCAATCATACTTGGGCGCCACGGCGCGGATCAGCACCGCCCGGTCGTCGTGCGATGTGTTGATCTGGTCGGGTTTGTCCTTCGAGACAATGTTGAGGTGGCTGGTCCAGATGACGATTTCGGCCGACGTGCGCTCGCGCACGCGTTTCACGATCTCCTCGTATTTGTCCATCGGCCCATAGACATGGAAGAACAGCAGGTCGGGATACCACGAATAGAGGTCATGGTCTGCCGTGCGGATGAGGACGCTGGACACGTAACCGCCGATGGCCGCATTGCGAAACTCGAACTTCACGGTGGGATACCGTTTTTCAAGTTGCTTCTGCACGATCTCCGTCCATCGCTGCGCGGTGATGGATTGCCCGTAGAATAACACCCGCACGTGTGCGGGATTCTCCGCCGTCGAGGCCTCCAGCGCTTTCATTGTCCGCTGGATGAATGCCGCCGACGGGTTCTCCGCCGCCGTCGCGACGAACGCCACCGCCATCGTCACCGCCAACAATATGTTCTTCATTCTTATCTCCTCGCCCGGAGAGACTGCCACCGCCCACCCTCCGCCTGCCACAAGAAAATCCGCGTCCGCCGGGTGCATCTGTGGTTTCAAACCGGATCGCACCGCCGAGGCGCAGAGAACGCAGAGCTATTTTTCCCCTCTCCACGCCCTCCGTGATTCTACGGCGAATTCCCATCCATCATTCACCAACGGCTATTCGCTTCGCCGCTTCCGGAACTCTTCACTTTTCGCGCCCCACTCTTAACCTGCTTGCCGCTGCCCCTTCCCGCTTGCCGCGTTCCGCTCGCCGCCATACACTGCGGCGACTTACTGAGACTGGAGCCATGCCAAAAGCAAAAAGACGACCGTCGGTTATTTACGACGAACCGAAGGAGACACCGGGAAAAGTTGAAGAAACTTTGACCTCCGTCCTGCCGAAACCAAAACGCGATGCCAAGGGCCGTCTCGAATGTCCGCTGGCAAACAACGGTGCTGGCGGCTGGCGCGATCCCAAGCCTGAAGAACTCGTTCGCCAAGCTTTTATTCTACACCTGCACCACCACTACGGATACGCGTTCGAGCAGATGCTCGACGAGCAGAAGACCCAGCACGGCCGGAAAAGCCCGAAAGCTGACATTGCGATTTGGGACACAGCCGCCGCCCGCAATGCCAAGCCCCGCCCGTCGCCCAAAATCGTTGTCGAATGCAAAGCCGAAAACGTGACGATTCATCCGAAGGATTTCTTTCAGGGTGAGAGCTACGCGCGCGCATCCGGCGCTGAGTTTCTGGTGATGCACAACGAACGACAGACCGCGTTCTTTCGCGTTGTTCCTGGTCTGCCTGGCGAACTTGTTCCTATCACCGTCTTGCCCAAGGCGTCGGATTGGAGCGACGCAAACCGCATCGAGGCAATCAAGAAAGCCACGCGAGAATTCAGCCGTGACGAGTTCCGCGATCTGCTGTTTCGTTGCCACTGCATCCTCCGCGACAACCACAAGATGCCACCCGGCGAAGCGTTCGACACGATCTCAAAGATTCTTTTTGTGAAGATGTATATCGAACGCACCGGCACTTGGGGAACATTCACGACGGAATTTCTGGACTTGCGGGAAAAAACCCGACTGCCGAATGACAAGCCGGTCCATGTTCAGCTTTTCGAGCAGACAAAGGATCATTATTCCCCAGACGAATTGTTTAGTGAAAAGGACAAGTTGGACGAGATTTCCGATGCCACTTTTCGGCGTATCGTCAAGGAGCTCGCCAAGTTTAATCTTTCCGCCACTGGCGATGACGTGAAGGGCATCGCGTTTGAAAAATTCCTCGGCGACACATTCCGTGGCGAACTCGGTCAGTTTTTCACGCCCCGCTCCGTCGTGGATTTTATGGTAAAAATGCTCGACCCGCAGGAGGGACAGCTTGTCTGCGACCCGTGCTCCGGCTCGGGCGGATTCCTCATTCGAGCCTTTGAGCACGTGCGCTCCAAGATCGAAGCAGACGTTGAAGCCAAGAAGGACGCGGCTCGTATGGAAATCGAGGCGTTGAACCTGCCGGAATGGAAGGAACAAGAAGCCATTGCCAAAGCGTTCGCAGCGTTAAACTGCGACCTGGAACCTGAACAGAAAGACCCGCCGAGTCGCATTTACCGCTTGGCTCACGACTATATTTTCGGCACGGACGCCGAATCCCGCGCGGCCCGCACGAGCAAGATGAACATGATCATGCACGGCGACGGTCATGGCGGTATCCACTACCACGACGGGCTGCTGGACATCAACGGCGTATTCCCCGGACGTTTCGACATCGTTTTCACCAATCCACCGTTCGGCAGCAACGTTGGCGAAGACCAGAAGGTTGGAGCAACCGAACAAAGCCGCGTTCCCGAATCAGCCAATTACTTACAACGATGCCGCCAGCGTTACGGCCCGGAATGGCAGGAGGCTCACAAGAGAATCCTGCATGCCGCCAAAGCCGACGAACCGATTCTGAACCTGTTTGAGATCGGCAAAGATAAGCCGAACCGTCCGACCGAAATCGTCTTTGTGGAACGCTGCCTTCAATTGCTCAAGCCCGGCGGGTGTCTCGCCATCGTTTTACCTGATGGCAACTTGAATAACCCTTCACTCGGCTGGCTGCGCCGCTGGGTGGAAGGCAAGGCCAAGCTGCTGGCCGTCGTCAGTCTGCCGGAGGATACTTTCAAGTCTTCGGACGCTTCGGTGAAGGCGTCGCTCGTGTTCCTGCAAAGATTCACCGCCGAAGATGAAGCCGCTTGGGAAACCGCTTGGCAGAATGCCCACGCAAAACATGACGCTGGATTCAATACGCGGCGTGGTGAACTGTGCGCGCAACTCGGCCCGGCCATCGTTACAGCCGGCGACTCTGAGATTGCGAAGCTTATCGAAGAACTTGCCAGCTTGGGCATCAAGCGCACACTGCCGGCATCGCGGCTCAAACCAGCGCCGCCTTATCCGCGCGGCGTCGTGCAGACGGAAATCGTAAAGCCGCGTTGGGAAGGCACGGCGGAAGGCAAGGAAGCCAGGGCCAAAGCCAAGAAGCTTCGAGTTGAGTTTGAGTCCCGCTGGACGGAGGA
>JBAZIR010000409.1:0-5410 GCA_041651735.1 Verrucomicrobiia bacterium
GCGCATGCCGGCTTTCTCCGCCGGCCCGTCCTTCATCGTTTCGTCGACGGTGACGGCATCGCCGTTGAACCCGATTTGAATGCCAATACCGCCGAACCGCCCGCTCCAGCGGCTTGGGTCCACGGATTCCGCGCCCGGCTCCGCGCCCATTTCGCAGATCAGGTCGTCCGGCGGCTCTTCGGTGTCCGGTCCGACGTTCACGCGTGCCGGCGCGCCGAGCAAGACGTTGGCGGTGGCCAGCAGGAGGGCGGCGAGAATGGTTGTCGCCTGCTTCACGGTTGCTGGAAAGATTAGGCTTCCGTCTGACATCTTTGCTTCTTTGGCTGCTGCGCTTACTGTTCAAAATTAGCACAAGAGTTACAAGAGTGAAGTGCCTGGACTGTTGCTGAGACTACGGCGAAACCACAACGCGCCTTGACACGGGCCGGCGGATGGCGCAGAAACGCGGTGGCTGGCAGGAAACCAACGGAACAACAAACATGAATCTTTTCGATCTTACAGGCGAAGTCGCAGTGGTCATCGGCGGCACGGGCGTTCTGGGCGGCGCACTGGCAGAGGGGCTGGCGGCGGCGGGCGCGAAGGTCGCCGTGCTTGGGCGCAATCAGGAACGCGGCGAAGCGCGCGCGAAGTCCATTCGCGACAAGGGCGGCCAGGCGGGGTTCTTTTCATCCGACGCCGTATCACGGCGCAGTCTCACCGAAGCGCACGAGCGCATCCATGCGATGCTGGGCGCGCCGACGGTTCTCATCAATGCCGCCGGTGGCAACGACCCGAAAGTCACCGTGACGAATGACCATCCTTTCGAAAACATCGCGGCGGATGATTGGCGCGCGAATTTCGATCTCAATCTCGTTGGCGGCACGTTGCTGCCATGCCAGGAGTTCGGCCCCGCGATGTGCAAGCGCGGCAAGGGCAGTATCATCAATATTGCCAGCGTCAGCGCCCATCTGCCGTTGTCGCGCGTGGTCAGTTACAGCGCTGCCAAGGCCGGCGTCATGAGTCTGACGTTGTTCCTCGCCCGTGAGTGGGCCACCAAGGGTGTGCGCGTGAACTCAATTACGCCCGGTTTCTTCCCTGCCGAGCAGAACCGCAAGCTGCTCTTCAACGACGACGGCACGCCCTCGGCGCGCACCAAGGCAATCTGGGGTCATACGCCGATGGGCCGCTTTGGCGAATCGCAGGAACTGGTTGGCGCGTGCGTCTTCCTGGCGAGCGCCAAGGCCAGCAGTTTCGTCACCGGCACGGACATCCGCGTGGACGGCGGTTTCCTGTCGCAGACGATTTGAGCAAGCTGCCGGTTGGCAGTTTCTGGCTTTTGGACGAAGATCCGAAACAAATAGCCAACGGTTGACGGACGTCAGCTACTCCACGGGCGAGATTTCGACATCCACGTTCACCGCCTCGCACGCTTCGGTGAGTTTCTCGCGCAGTTGTTCTTCAGTGAGTTGCGAGGGCTGCTGAATCTGCATGTCGAGGATGAACTGCGGGTCGCCGGTGTGCGGCGCGGGCGCGGTGGTGCTATCCAGCGTCTCAATGTTCACGCCGAGCGAAGCCAGCGCATGGGTGATCTGGTGGACAATGCCCTCGTGGTCCAGCCCGACGGCGTGGACTGTGTAGCGTTGGGCGCTCTTCAACTCGCGGGCGCCGGGTGCGCTTGTCGGCTTGGTGGTGATGATCAAGCCGTTTTTGTCGCCGAAAGCCGGCGTGTCCTTCCTGAGTTTCGCAATCTGATCTGCGTCGCCGGCTGCCAGAACGACAATGGCAAACTCGCCGCCAAGGATGGCCATGCGGCTGTCTTCAAGGTTGCAGCCGTGGTCGAAGATCAGCTTTGAAATGGCATCTACGATACCCGGCCGATCCGGGCCAATGGCTGAAAGCACGAGATATTGGCGCATGTTATTCTCTGGTTATTGAGTTTTCTCAGTTCGTTCACGCTAGCTTACCGCACCGCGAGTCGCGCGCAAGCTTTGCATGCGCCGCAGCCGGCTCATGTTTGGACAAATGTCCGGAGCCCGCCGGATGACGCGGCCTTCCGATTTCGATGCCGCCTCCTGGAAAAATAGTTGACAGGGTCTGCCTATATTCTGTATTGAGAGAACGTATTCTCTATTGAAATGACGCGAGCCTACCAGATTCCAGTGTTGCGAAAGGCAATTCAGGTGCTGAATGCCATTGCGGACGGACAGTGCGAGCCGACAACCACCTCGCTGGCTCGCACGCTCAGAATCGCCCCCGCCACCTGCTACCGCATCGTCCAGACTCTCGCCCAGGCAGGATGGATTCGAGTGCGCGCAGATGGCTGCTGCGAGTTGGGCGTGGGACTGTTCCCGCTGCTGCACCGTATCCAGCGCCATGAGCTATTGAGCCGCAAGGTGGCTGATGCGTTGCAGGAATTGACGGCTCGCACTGGCGTCGCCAGCAAGATTTCAACCCGCGAAGACGACTATGCGCTGACGGTGTTGCGGGAGGATTCGGCCGAGCCGATGGCGCTGGCGGTGCGAGCGGGATCGCGGTTCCATCTCACGCTCGGCGCGTCCGGTTCGGTATTGCTCAGCGGGTTGGATGACGCGGAGGTTGCGCGAGTCGTCCGAGTCGCGCCTCCGGATTGCTGGCAATGGCAGAAGCCGGCCGACGTGCTGCGACGCGTCAAGGAGGTGCGCCGCCGCGGCGTGGTCATTGATCTTGGAACCTACCGGCCGGATATCTTTGGCATTGCGGCCCCGTTGCTGGACGCCGAGGGGCGGATCGAAGGCGCGCTGACACTTACAGGGCTGATTCACGGCCATGGCAAACAACAACTTGACGAATGGCAGCGGCTCGTGGCCCGCAAAGCCGTCGAATTGAATCAACACGCCACGCTTAGGACCCGCAATGAAAATCATTGATCTAAAGGCACGCACGGTCGCCATCCCGCTTAACGCCCAGTTGCGACACAACACGGGCGTCCACCCGGGATATCTTCTGCGGACCGTCATCGAAATCATCACTGACGAGGGCATCGTCGGTCTCGGCGAGATGGGGGGCGGCGACCAGCGCGGCGCGATGGCGAAATTGAAACCGCGCATCCTGGGACTCGACCCGTTCAATCTCGAAGTCATCAAGCTCAAGGTGCTGCGGAGCATCTATTACCTGTCGAACTCACGGCTCTACGCGGCCATTGAAATGGCGTGCCTCGACATTCAGGGCAAGGTGCTGGGCCGGCCGATGTCAGACCTGATTGGCGGGCGCGTGCGCGACGCGGTGCCGATGATCGCCTACTTGTTCTGGCGCTATGACCGGCCGCAGGGCGGCGACGACAAATGTGCCGAAGATATGGCCGATTTCTGCGAGGAATTGCACGAAACGCTCGGCGTGAACTCGATGAAGCTCAAGGCGGGCGTGATGCCGCCGGATGAGGAAGCGCGGGTCGTCGAGCTTTGCCGCGAGCGCTTGGGGCCGTCGTTTGGACTGCGAATGGACCCGAACGGCACGTGGTCCGTTGCCACCGCCACGCGCATCGGCCGCCGGTTGGAGCCGATGAACATGGAGTATTTCGAAGACCCGGCGTGGGGGCTTGAAGGCAATGCAGCCGTCCGCAAAGCCATCCGCATTCCCATCGCGACGAACATGTATCCGAACAAGTTCGATGACCTCGGTCCCGCGATTCGTCTCGGGGCCGTGGACATTGTGCTCACCGACCTGCACTATTGGGAAGGTCCGCGCGGTGTGAAGGACCTCGTCGCAGTTTGCCGCACGTTCAACCTCGGCGTGGCGATGCACAGCGGAGCGGAGTTTGGCATCGAACTGGCGGCGATGTTGCATACGGCTTCGACAATCCCGGAGATGCACTTTGCCGGCGACGCGCATTATCATTTCCTCACCGACGACATCATCGAAGGCGGCCTGATGAAATATGTGGACGGCAAGATTGCCGTGCCGACGGGTCCCGGCCTCGGAGTAAAGCTCGACGAGGAGAAGATGCGCCGCTATGAAAAGTACTTCGAGGAGAAGGGCGATTACTACGCCCGTTTCCATCAAGACCCGCGCAGGCCGGAATGGTATCCGATTGTCGGCGGGACATGATAAATCGACAGTACGTGTGACCAAGGAAAAGCATTCATGAGAACATGTTTCATCGCAGCAATTCTTCAAATAATGGCGTTGTCAGTCCTCGGTGCCGACAAATGCGAGTCCGCCGCCATCACGCCAAAGCAGGTGATCCACCTGGTGAATGACTCGCCGGATTGTCTGGCGCAGTTCGACACGTGGATCGCCGGGCTCGGTTTGAACAACGACCCGGAGAAGGTTTTCCGCATGGAGAAGGACGCCGCGGGCCGGCCATTGCTGCGCGTCACCGGCCATGGTTATGGCGGGCTGATCACGAAGAACAGCTATCGCGACTACCGATTGGTCATGGAGTTTCGCTGGACGGGGGCTACGTCAGGCAAGCGCGAGAAGAAGGCGCGTGACAACGGTTTGTTGTTGCACTGCACGGGCCGGCCGGGCAACTGCGCCATGTCCCCCAAGGCGAAGTTCTCGGGCAAGTTTGAGTCGCCCTGGATGAAGGGCATCGAACTGCAGATTATCGAGGGTGGCGTGGGCGACATCCTCGTGTTGAGCGGCTGGATGGAGGACGGCACATTCTCGCGCACGACGCTTCGCGCGCGCTACAGCAAGGACCGCGACGGCGAGCCGGTTTTTGACAAGAACGCCGAACTACGGCCGTTCGAGGCGTTCCGCCTGAACTGGTGGGGTCGCGACCCCGACTGGAAGGACGAAGTTGGCTTCCGCGGCAGACAGGATGTCGAGTCACCCATGGGCGAGTGGACGCGGGTCGAGGCGATTGTGCGCGGTGGCGACTTCACCTACTTCGTCAATGGCACGCTGGTCAACGAAGCGAAGGATTGCAACATGACCCAGGGCCGAATCCTGATCCAGACGGAGGAGGCGGAGATTGTGTATCGGAAACTGGACCTCGAACCCTTGAAGGCGACCCCATGAAACTAGCCGATCTCACGTGGCCCGACGTGGCCAAGCTCAAGCGCGACGTTGTCGTCGTTCATCCCATCGGCGCGCTGGAGCAGCACAGCCGGCACCTGCCGTTCTTCACCGATTCGATACTGTGCGGCGCCATTGCGGATCGCGTCGAGGCGGCGTTGCCCAAGGACGTGTTGCTGCTGCCGGTGCAATGGCTCGGCGCGTCCCTGCATCACCTCGGCATGGCGGGATCGTTGAGCGCGGAGAACGAGACGTACATCAAGCTCATCGCCGAGCCGATGCGTTGCCTCCTGCGGCATGGCTTCAAGCGCCAGTTTGTGCTCAATGGCCACGGCGGCAACAAGGACGGATTCCACCTCGCCCAACGCCAGCTAGCGGTGGAGTTTCCCGGCGCGCAACTCTGCGGCGCAAACTATTGGGATGTGGCCACCGA
>JBAZIR010000410.1:0-5400 GCA_041651735.1 Verrucomicrobiia bacterium
GTTCGCTCCAGCCGCCGAGTTCGATGAGACCGTAAATCGTCAGCAGGGTTGAGCCGACGATGAGCACAACAACCTGCACGGCGTCGTTGTAGGCCACGGCCCTCATGCCGCCGAGCATCGTATAAAGTCCCGTCAGCACCACCACGAGCACCGAGCCGATCCAGAAGCTGTCAATCTCCGCCCCGCCGATGTTGAGGCGCAATTCCGGCAGCAGCGCGCCGAACACAACGCCGCCGGCGAAAATGCCGACCGCAATCTTCGAGACGATGAACGTCAGCAAAGAGACGATGGAGAGCACGTAACGAGACCGCGTGCAGAAGCGGCGCTCCAGAAACTCCGGCATCGTGAATACCAGCGACCGCGCATAGAACGGCACGAATATCCACGCCAGCACGAGCAGGCACCACGCATGAAACTCGTAGTGTGCCAGCGCCACGCCGTCCTTTGCACCAGAGCCAGCCAGACCGACGATGTGCTCGGAGCCGATGTTCGACGCAAAGATGGAAGCGCCAATGATCCACCAGCCGAGATTGCGCCCGGCGAGGAAGTAATCGGTGGCGTTGTCCTTTTCCTTCGTGATGGCCTTCCATGCAACAAGGAGCAGCACGCCGAAGTAAGCGGCGATGGCGATCCAGTCCAGGCCCGTCAGCGTTGTGGTGCCGCTGACGGCGAGCAGAGGTGTCAATGTGGTCATCATAAGTAATTCTCTCGTTCGCGAGAGGGAATATCCTTGTCTGTGTCCTCTCGTTTAGCGAGAGGACTGCCTTATTTCACCAGCCCGAATCGATAAACAATCGTGTTCTTGTAGGTCTTGCCCGGCCGCAGCACGACCGATGGAAACTTCGGCTGGTTTGGCGAGTCGGGATGGTGCTGCGGCTCCATGCAGAAGCCGTTGCGTTGCTTGTAAACCCAGCCACCCTTGCCGGTGATGTGTCCATCGAGGAAGTTACCGCTGTAGAACTGCACTGCCGGCTCTGTCGAGAGGACTTCGAGCATGCGGCCGGTCGTCGGCTCGGTCACGCGCGCCATGAGGCCGAGGCCGGAGCCCTTGGCGATGACAAAGTTGTGGTCGTAACCGCCGCCAAATTTGATCTGCTCGTCGGCGGCGCCGATGCGCTCACCGATGGCCGTTGGCTTGTTGAAGTCAAACGGCGTGCCTTTCACCGGCAGGAACTTGCCCGTCGGGATGAGCGTGTTGTCCACCGGCGTGATCTTGTCGCTCTTGATCATCACGACGTGGCCGAGGATGTCACCCTTCCCCGCAAGGTTGAAGTAGGAGTGCTGCGTGAGGTTCACCACGGTCGGCTTGTCGGTTGTGGCCTTGTAGTCGAGCCGCAGTTCGTTGTTGTCCGTCCACGTATAGGTGGCGGTCACGTCGAGGTTGCCGGGATAGCCCTCCTCGCCGTCGCGGCTGACGTAGTGCAATTCCAGCGTCGGGCCGGCCTTTGTCATGGAAGTATTGGCGTCCCACACGACTTTGTCGAAGCCTTTGAGACCGCCGTGGAGCGCGTTGGGGGCATTGTTGATCGCCAGCGTGTATTCCTTGCCGTCGAGCGTGAACCTGCCCTTCGCAATGCGGTTGCCGTAGCGGCCAACGAGGCAGCCAAAATAAGGCGTCTCCTTCACGTATTCCGCGAGCGTGTCGTAGCCGAGTACGACATCCCCCAGTTTGCCTTTCATGCACGGCACGCAGACCGACTGGACGATGCCGCCGTAGTTGGAGATTTTGACCACGCTGCCCTTGGAATTCTTGAGCGTGAAAAGCTCAACCGCCTTGCCGTCGGCTTTGCCCCAAGGTTGCTTGTTGATTTCAGGAACTTCGCCGCAAACTGAACTGACCATAATGAGGATTCCTCCAATGATCGACGTTGTGTTCTTCATTTCGTGTGATCCGTATCTGCCACAATTACTTCTGTCCGTAATACGCGCCCGAGCCATGCTTCCGCAAGAAATGTTTCTCCAGCAACGCCCGCTGTATCGTGCCAATGCGCGGGTTCAGGCGCAACGTCTCGCTGGCCAGCCGCGCGAGATATTCCAGCACAATGGCGTTCTCAACGGCCTTCGCCACGGTCTTGCCCCATGCGAACGGTCCGTGGCTCGCCACCAGCGCGCCGGGAAACTCCGACGGGGCGAGCTTGCGGAACCGCTCAACGATGACGTTGCCCGTCTCGACTTCGTAGTCGCCCTTGATTTCCTTCGGTGTCATCGCGCGCGTGCAAGGCACCGGCCCGTGAAAGTAATCCGCGTGCGTCGTGCCGAGCGCCGGGATTCCGCGTCTGGCCTGTGCCCAAGCTGTCGCGAAGAGGCTGTGCGTGTGAACGATGCCACCAACGTCCTTGAAAGCGCGGTAAAGCACCCGATGTATCGGCGTGTCGGAGCTGGGTCGCAAGTCGCCTTCGACGACCTTGCCACTGTCCAGCGCGACAACGACCATGTGCTCCGGCTTCATCACATCGTAGCCGACGCCCGACGGCTTGATGACGATACGCCCGCTGGCGCGATCAATCCCGCTGACGTTGCCGAAGGTCTGGATGACCAAACCTTCCTTCACCAAATCGAGGTTGGCCTTGCAGACTTGAGCCTTGAGTTCTTCAAACATGATTTGGAACCACAAAATGCACAAAATACACGAAAGCTAACAGCTATAAAACGATTCGCTCGTATTCGAGCTTCGGGTAGGGAAGCTTCTGCAACCCGAACTCCAACTCCAGACACTCTTGATAAATCGGCTCCGTAAAACCATTGCTCTTCTCTTCATACACTTCGAAGCAAGCGCCGAGAATGGCGTAACTCTCCGCCTTGTAAATCAACTCCACAACCATTCCCTTTCGTGCATTCCGTGCATTCCGTGGTTGCCGCTGTTCCTTACTTCCGAACACGGCTGCGGATCTCGATGAGCTGCTTCATCACGTCGAACAAGTTGCCAACCCAATCCTTCGTGCCGAGCGCGTCGTGGAGTTTGCGGTAGATGACGTAAAGCTCCTTGTAAATGGCGTGCGCTTCCGGCTTCGGTTGAAACACGCGCGACTTGATGCCAGTCATCGCCTTCTGAGCCGAGGCGTAATCAGGATACGCACCCGCAACCACCGCGCCGGCGATGGCCGCGCCGAGCGCGCAGGTCTGGGCGGAACGCGAGACCTTCATGGGGCGTCCGGTCACGTCGGCGTAAATCTGCATCACCAGCGGGTTCTTCTCGGCTATGCCGCCGCAGTTGACGATCTGCCCGACCTTCACGCCGTATTCCTCGAAACGATTGATAATCGTCAGCGCGCCGAAAGCCGTCGCCTCGATGAGGGCACGGTAAATCTCCGCAGGCGTCGTGTAGAGTGTCTGGCCGAGCAACAGGCCTGTGAGCCGCTGGTCCACAAGGATGGTGCGGTTGCCATTATTCCAGTCGAGCGCAAGCAGGCCGCTCTCGCCGGGTTTGAGCTTTGCAGCACCAGCCGTGAGCGCCTCGTGCGAGCCGGCTTTGCCGAGCGGCTGGATGTAGTTGACGAACCAGTTGAAGATGTCGCCCACGGCTGATTGGCCCGCCTCGAGGCCGTAGAAGCCGGGCAAGATCGAACCGTTGACGATGCCGCAGAGGCCGGGGATATCTGCGAGCTGCTGGCCGACGGGCACCACCATCATGTCGCAGGTGCTGGTGCCGATGATCTTCACCAGCGTGCCGGGCGCGATGCCGGAGCCGACGCCACCGAGATGCGCATCGAACGCGCCGACCGCCACAGGAATACCTGCGGGCAAGCCGGTGCGCCTGGCCCATTCGGCTGTGAGTTTGCCGACGGCGCGGTCAATCGTGTGCGCCTTCGCGCAGAGCCGCGAGCGGAGCGCGCCGAGCTTCGGGTCAAGTTCGCCGAGGAACTCCGCGTCGGGATACCCGCCCCACGTGTCGCTATACATCGCCTTGTGGCCGGCGGCGCAGACGCCGACGATCAATTTGTCCGGCGCTTCGGTGCCCGTGAGCATCGCGGGAATCCAGTCTGCGCACTCGACCCACGTATGGGCGGCGTCGAACACCTCCGGCGCGGAGCGCAGGCAATGGAGAATCTTGCTGAAGAACCATTCGCTCGAATAAGTGCCACCGCACTTCGCCAAATACTGGGGCCGGATGCTCTTCGCTAGCGCGGTAATCTCGCCGGCCTCGATGACGCCGGTGTGGTCTTTCCAGAGCCATGCCATCGCAGCAGGATTTTTGGCAAACCGCTTGTCGAACGCGAGTGGGATGCCCCTGCCATCCACGGGCAGGGGCGTGCTGCCGGTCGTGTCCACGCCGATGCCAATCACGTCGGTGGCCTTGAAACCGCGCACCGTTTTCTTCGCGAGCGCGAGCGCCTTCTTGATCGTGATCTCGGCGCCTTCGAGGTAATCGGCGGGATGCTGGCGGGCGAGATTCGGATCGCGGGCGAGGATGACGCCGTGGGTGCCGTGGGCATATTCCCAGACGGCGGAGGCGACCTCCTTGCCATTGGCGGCATTGACGATGAGAGTGCGCACCGAGTTGGTGCCGTAATCGAGTCCGATGGTGTATTGGGCGCTCATGGAGATGCTCCGTTCAGCTCTGGATGATCACTTTGACGACCTTGTCCTTGTAGGCCGTGTTCAACTGGAAAGCTTCGACGATGCGCTTCAGCGGGAAGCGATGACTGACAAGGCCGTGGAGGTCCACGCGACCCTGCTCGGCCAGCCGGATCGCGCGCGGGTAAACGTGCTTCATGCGCCGGCTCATGATGATGGTCAACCCTTTGCGGCGCGCGTTGGAATGCTTCATCGAAAACTGATCGCCGCCCGGAATGCCGACGAGGACGAGCCGTCCGCCGAGCCGCGCCATTTCAGCCGCTTGCTCGACGGAATGATCCGCCCACGCGGCCTCGATGGCCACATCCACACCGCGACCATGCGTTTCCGCCATGACACGCTTGACCGGGTCCTCCTTCTCGCAATGAATCGGGATGCCGCCCCACTTCTGCGCCAGCTTCAGCCGCCACGGGAGATTGTCAGAGATGAAGACCGGATCGGCGCCGGCCAGCCGGGCAAGCTGAAGGATCAACAAGCCGATGGGGCCCGCTCCGATGATGGCAACGCTGTAGCCGACGCGCAGTTTCGAGAAATCCACCGCGTGCATCGCAACACCGAGCGGCTCCAGCAACGCAGAGGCTTCGTCGTCGATGCTCTTCGGCACAGGGAAACAACTGCGCGCGGGCATCCGCATCCATTCACAAAAACTGCCGCCATAGGGATAGTTCCCGCAAAATGCCAGCCGGCAGCAGAGATTCGGATGCCCGTGTTCGCAGGGCTCGCAATGATGGCACGGTTGCGCCGGGTCCACAGCCACGCGCGCGCCCGGCCTCAGCGGTTCGGCATTCCCGTCGAGCGAAGCCGGTCCAACCGCCTCGACGATGG
>JBAZIR010000411.1:0-5369 GCA_041651735.1 Verrucomicrobiia bacterium
CCGCACCGAAACAAACGGCTGGATTAGGAGGGCGGGAATCTTATGCTACTGTTGTCAGCCGGGAATGCCGGCTGGGTGAAACATTATGACGACACCAAACACTGAACAACCGCAACCGTCCATCGAGCGGCAAGGCATGGACGTGGACATCGTCTGCGTCGGCTTCGGGCCGGCCACGGGCGGGTTCCTGACCACGCTGTCGCGCAACCTGACAAATGCGGACGGCACGCCGCGGTTTGAGAGCGCCGTCGCGCCGGGAATGCCGCCGCAGGTGATGTGCTATGAGCGCGCGGACGACATCGGCTTCGGTGTATCGGGCGTGGTGACGCGCGGGCGCGGGCTGCGGGTGTCGTTCCCCGATCTCGACCCAGCC
Source organism: Verrucomicrobiia bacterium (assembly GCA_041651735.1). GTDB lineage: Bacteria > Verrucomicrobiota > Verrucomicrobiia > CAIQCK01 > CAIQCK01 > CAIQCK01. Next base: position 374 of record JBAZIR010000411.1, read on the forward strand.
CAGATTCCGACAGCGGCGGCAGTGACGGAGGAGCGAGTGCTTTATTTGCTCGACCCGGTCGGCGCGAGCCGGCGCTCGGCGACATTGCGGCTCGGCGATGCGTTCATCAGGGCGTTCAAGTGGATGCTGCCCTATGAACACGAGGCGGTGAAGCTGCCTTATATCCCGCCGTTCCTGAGCAAGCACGGCGGGCTGATTTTCTCGCTCGGGCAGTTCAACCAATGGGTCGGGCAACAGGTGATGGCGACGGGGGCGGTACAGGTCTGGCCGGGCACGCCCGTGGCGAAGGCGTTGATCGAGCAGGACCGCGTGGCCGGTGTGCGGCTGCTGGATCAGGGCGTGGACAAGCAAGGCAAGGCGGAGGCGGGCTTCATGCCCGGCATGGACATCCGCGCGGCGCTGACGGTGGTGGGCGATGGGCCGGTGGGCACGGTGGGTCAGCAGCTCGACCAGCATTTCGGGATGCCGCCGGGGCATCATACTCGCGACTGGGCCGTGGGCATGAAGATGGTCGTCAATCTGCGCGAGGACTGTGACCTGAAGCCCGGCACGGTGTTTCACACGTTCGGCTATCCGGAGCCTGAGATATTCGGGTTCATGTATGTTTATCCGGATCGCGTGGCGTCGCTGGGCATCTTCGTGCCGTCGTGGTTCGACAGCCCGGTGCGGACGAGCTACCGCTATCTCCAGCATTGGATGACGCACCCGTATCTCTGGCGCTATCTGGAAGGCGGCACGCTGCGCTCGTGGGGCGCGAAGACGTTGGGGGAATCCGGCAAGCGCGGCGAGCCGTGGCTCGTCGGCAACGGTTACGCGCGGGTGGGCGAAGGCTCCGGCACCACGAACCTGCTTACCGGCTCCGGCGTAGATGAAGCGTGGCTGAGCGGAGTGCAACTGGCCGAGGGCGTGATCGAGTTGCTCCAGGCGAAGAAGCCGTTTACGAAGGAGAACCTCGAAGAGGCCTATGCGAGACGCCGCCGGGCGAGTTGGATCGAGAGCGAGGGCCGCGAGGCGGAACGGGCGCGCGACGGCTTCCATCACGGCGTGGTGGCAGGCTTGGTCGGCATGGGCCTGGCGGGATTCACGAAGGGGAAAGTCGCCATTCCCGGGCAGACACTCGCTCCGCATGAGCGGTTGCCAAGCATAGAGGAATACTACCGCGGGAAAATCCCAGCCGACGAGGTGAGGAAGATACAGGACGCGTGCGCGGCGAGGGGCGTGTCGGCGCATGCAACGTTGATGGAGTGCAGTGGCTGGCCGGAGATTCCATACGACGGCAAGCTGCTGGTGTCGCAGCAGGACGCGCTGCTGCTGGGCGGGAAGGTGCAGGCGCCGGCCGGCTACGCAGACCACGTCGCGTTCCTTTATCCAAACCTCTGCGAGAGTTGCGGCACCAAGATCTGCATCGAGGTTTGTTCAGGACAGGCGATCACGCCGGGGCCGAAGGGTGTGCCGGCGTTCGACCGGGAGAAGTGCGTCCACTGCGGCGCGTGTCTCTGGAACTGCGCCAAGTCGCTGCCTGACAACCCGGAGCGCACGAACATCGAGTTCCGCGCCGGCACCGGCGGGCTGCATTCAGCGGAGAACTAGCCCGTCGTCACTTGAGTGTCTGCAACACGCGCCGGGCTTCCGCGGCAAGTTCGTCGGGCAGATTCAGGGTCAAGGCGCGTTGGAGCCATTGTTTGCTCTCATCCGGTTTCTTGAGCGAGTACTGGCACATGCCCAGATAGAACGCCGCCTTGGCATCGTCCGGGCGTTGGCTGACGCTTTGCTTCAGCAGATCCGCCGCCGTCCGGTAATTACCCCGCTTGCAGTTGATGATCCCCAGCGCCCTGCCCAGTTCCATGTCGTCCGGGAACGTCTGCCGCGCCTTGATCGCCATATCGAGAATCCGGCTGTTATCACCGGGGTCTTCGGCTCCCAAGATGGCCAATCGTTTTCTTGCCAGCGCGAAATCCGGATAGCGATCCAGCACCTTCTCGTAAAGTTGCCTGGCTGCCTTGATGTCCGACTTCTGCTCGTTGACGGCCCCCATCACCATGAGCGCCGGCACGCAAGCCGGGTCCGACTTCAGAACCTGTTCAGCCTGGGACTCCGCCGCCAGAGCCTGGGCGGGATTCGCAGAGAGCGCGACCATGCTGAGGAACCGGCTGGCCTCGCCGGCCCGCGCGAAAGCCGGCCTCGCTTGCAGCGCACCTCGCGCCGCTGTCTCCGCCTCCGCAATCAGACCAAGACTGTAGGCAGCCTCCGCGAGACTGTAGAGCAATTCGGGATTCCCCGGCTGCTTGGCCACCGTTTGACGGAACAGGCTCAACGCCCATTTGTAATCCCCCATCTGATAGGCGAGACGGCCCAACAGGCTGGAAACCGCCGGGTCATCCGGCACCAGTTTATACGCGGCTTTGGCGTATTCAAATGCCTTGGCCGCGCCCTGAGGGCGACCGACATAAAGCAGCGCCAGACTGATGATCGGCCTCGGATTCTTCGGGTTCGCCTTCGAAATTGCCTCGTATGTCGCAACGGCTTTGTCGAACGCTCCCTCACGCGCGTAGATGCCAGCGAGACGGAGGAGCGCAACCGGATCATTCGGTTTCCCCGCCATCCTGCTCACCAACTCCGCGCGCGCCTCTGCGCTGGCTGTGCTGGGATTCACTGCCAGCACGTTCAAGCACTGCCGGGCTTCAATGCTGCCGGGAAACTCCTTGTTCAACTGGAGCGCGCGCTGGAACGCCAGACGTGCGGGCTCCTCCTCGCCCATCATGTAGTGCGTCATCGCCAGATGGAATTGGACCTCCGGCTCATTCGGCAGCTTGTTCGCCGTTTCCCGAAGGAGGTTCAGCGCCGTTGAATATTGGCCCTTCTTGTGGAGAATCCAACCCAAAGTGTCCGTGACCAACGGATCTCCCGGTTGCAAATCCCTGGCCCTGCCCGCCATCTCGTAAGCCCTGTCGAGATTGCCGAGATGCTCCGAATACAAATAGGCGAGGTTGTTCAACGCCGGCCCGAACTTCGGATTCACAGCCAGCAGTTTCTCGTAAGCGTCGCGGGCGGCATTATAGTCCTTCTCGTAGTCGTAGATCATGCCAATGAGCATGAGAGACGCGACATCCCTGGGGTTCTTTGCCACGACGGTAAAGAGTTCCTCCATCGCCTTCTCGCGCTGGTTCGAGGTCACGTAGAGTTGGGCCAGCGAAAAATAAGCTGCGTAAAAGTCAGGCTGCAACTCCACCGCTTTCCGCAGCGCGCCCTCCGCCTGCTTGGCGTCCCGTTGCGTCAGGAACACCCTGGCCTGCAGGAAATACAATTGCGCTTGTTTGGGGGTCTTCTCCAGTTCTTTCCCAATGCGCTGCAGCGCTGCCGTGTATTGTTTCTCTGCCAGGTCCATGCCAACCAATTGGTCCAGCGCAGGCAAATAGCCCGGCATGAGTTTGGCCGCCTTCTCAAACGCCTTGCGAGCCTCGTCCTTCCTGCCCTGCTGGAGATAAACCAATCCCACCTGCAAAGCCACGTCCGGATTCTTCGCAAACAGGGTCTCAAACTTGCCATACACATCGAGCGCGGCGTCGGGATTGTTTTGAGCGCGATAGGCCTCAGCCAGCAGCAGCCAGCCTTGAGCAGTCTCCGGGTGCCGTTGAACGATCTGCTTCAAGAGAACAATCGCTGAACTGATGTCGCCCGTTCTAGTCCTGAGTTCCGCCAAAAGCAGCGCGGCATCCACAAGATCGGGATTCAGGTTCACAGCCTCCGTGAGGACACTCCGGGCCTTCCCCGTCTCGTTATCCGCCAGCAAAGCCAGCGCAAGCTGATAACGCACGTAAGCGGCCTTTGGATAACGATGCAACATCCCCTCAAACTCCGATATGGCCCTGGCAGTCTCACCCTTCGCCAACCTCAACCTGCCACTCAATAGCGAAGCCTCGTAGTTGACCGGATCGCGCGTCAGAATCTTCTTCAGCAAGGCATCGCAATCGTCATGCTTCTTCTGCTTGAACGCAGTCTCCGCCAACGATATCTGAGCAGGCAGGTAGTCCGGAGCCTTTCGAATCATCTCCTCCAGCAGGCGCTTCCCCGCATCCAAATCCCCATTCTGAATCTTGAACTGCGCGTATCTCAGACGTTTCGGCGATCTGAACGAAGCGCGTTCCGCAGCGATCTGGAAAGCCTGTTCCGCATTCTTCAGGTCGTTCTGCATCAAGTACAGATTGCCGAGCGCCGAATACGGCGCACTCGATTTCGAGTCGAGAGCTTGCGCACGTTTGAAGGCCGCCTCTGCGGCTTTGAAATCGCGCTGCCGAAGCGAGAGGGTTCCCAAAGCGATCTGCAGAGGCACTTTTTCGCCCGCCGTTTGCAGCATTTTCTGCAATCGCTGCCGGGTTTCCTCAATCTCCTTCGGTGCCACAGATGCCTCGGCCAGCAAAATGGGCGCCTCTTCGTCCTGCGGTCTTCGCTCCATCACAGAGATCGCCTCGGTCTGAGCCTCCTTCAGTTTACCCATCGCGAGATAGATGAGGCCCATCTTCAGACGCACGTCCAGATTGTTTGGATCCAATTCGAAGCTTCTGTGCAACAGGGGCATGGCCTTCTCCAGACGGCCTTGTTCAAAACAAACAAGACCGAGGCGGCCCAGGGCATGGGGATCCTGCGAATCCATTTGAAGAACGCTGATGTACTCAACCTCCGCCTTGTCAAAGTCGCCCGCGTCGAAATACCGGTCCGCTTGCTCCATGTGGCGGGCTTTGCTGGCTGTCGGAGAGCAACTGACTCCACCGATGATCAACGACACCGCTGCCATCGCCATGGGAATCCATTGAGAGAGTCTTCGCATGCTAATCTCCACCGAGTCTTGGTTTTGCTTCTTGAGCAGCCCGATCCAGTTTTCGAAGAACGACCAACAGTAGGAAAAACGGCACGAGCGATAAAGCAAAGAATACAGGTCCGCCTTGACGATGGATGGCAGAATCGAGCATCTCCGAGCCCTTGCAAACGCAAAGCTGGC
>JBAZIR010000412.1:0-5363 GCA_041651735.1 Verrucomicrobiia bacterium
GCCGTCCGCCCCCCGCGCGAACGCATAGACTCGCACCAGACGCGTCGCGAGACACTGATACGGGATCGTATTGCCCGTCATGTGGTCTGTCAGGTCCCTGCCCTCGAAGGCCACCTTTGCCGCGCCGTCTGGCGGCAGTTCCACGTTCTTGAGGACCAATTCCTCCTGCAGCTCATCTGGATAACGTTCGCGGAAGGTGCGCCGCGCCAGTCGGACATCGAGGTCAAAAGCCATCTTGAACCCCAGCGAGTTTGCATAGCGCGCCGCCTTTCCAACCTGGTCGTGGACGAGCGGGTCGGTGATCTCTGTCCGCAGGGTGGTTGTAAACAGGGTGTATGGAGAATGCGCGGCGGCCACATCCAGAAATGACTTGTAGCCTTCCGGCTCCGGCCCATCAACCTTCCAACTGAACATGGCGGGAATCGGCGGCCACTCCTTGCCCACAGGCCGCACCGGCGTCTCCGCTGCGCACATCCCGGCACAAAAGACCGCAATCAGAACCGCATGTCCGTGTCTCATTCTTCTCCGGATACTTGACTGGCCACTGAGGCGGTTTTCACAGCGGGCGGGCGATACCACAGGGAACGCCAGTATGCCTTGTCGGTTTCGTAGGGATTGATGGGGTCTTTGGCCGCGTCGAAGCTCTGGGGTAGAATGCCGAAGCTTTTCATCCAGCGGACGTAGTGCTCATTGGGACGGAAGCCCGGCACGTCAAACCGGCCGATCTTTTCCTGTCGTTCCTTGGCCATCTGAACGGCCTTGAGGATGGCTTGGTAATCGGGATCCTGGGTATTGCGGAAAACGCCAGCGGGCCGGCCATCCTTGGTTGTGCACCACTCGTAGCCACTCGCTTCTCTGGCCAACGAAGCCATGAGGATCATGGACTTCTCCGGATGGGAAAGATTGTAGAGATTCCAGCAGTGTTTGGGCAGATTCACCCGTCCCTTGATATGACGCTGCCCCAAATTGGCAACCGAGCCGTGGCACGCCAGACAGCGGCGCTGGACAATCGGCCCAACGGGCTTCCCGATGGCGACGTCACGGTTGTTCGATAACGCGCCCGCCACGGCAGCGTCCGCGCTGTTGAAGGCTGCGTAGGTTCCTGCATAGGTGGCGCCTGTGTCGATCCACAACCGCACCCGTGTGCGTTCCAAATCGGACAGCCGCACATCGTGATGGCTGCCGTCGATCTTCTTCATCAGCGCGCTGGCAGACGATCCGAAATCGCGGGGCGGATGGTTCCCGTCCTCGTCATATCGCCAACTGTCGCTGATCTGCTTGCTGGCAAAGAGCGCGTAGTAGCTCAGCGAAAACCATTCGTTGCGATCGCCTGTAAGCACGACGCGGCCTTCGGGCTTCCCGGAGTTGTGGCAACGGACGCAGTGCTTGTTGAGGATCGGTTGAATGTCGCGTGGGTAGTCGAACACCTCGGGGACACCAGGAATCGGTTCGATGCGACTGTGACGACGGTTCAAGGTCGCGAGCGTGCCATTTCGAGCCGAGGTGACCGTGCGGTTCTCGTGGCAGCCAACGCACGAGAGTGTTTCACCAGGCATCACCGTGACGTAACTCTGCATGCGTTTCACAGCCATGCCCTGTTCATCGAGTGCCACAAAATACAATCCTCTCAATGCGGGCACTTCCAGCGAGGCCGACCCGTCGGGTTCCACCGGGACAGTGCCCAGGATCCGATGAAGCGTGTGCGTGCCGTCCATGCTAATGGTGCCAGGCAGTGAGTAGTAGCTGACCGGCTTGGGCAGGTCCTCCAGCACGAGGAGTTTCTTGATCTCGCCGGGCTTGACCCCTTTCATGTTGCGCCCTTGATAGACGTCGGCCAGAAACAGATGCCCGGTGGACTGGCCCGGATCGGAGCGTGGCGGGATGATGCGTTCGCGCTGGCGCGACCGGATCACGCGCGGGTCATGGATCATCTCCTCGGCCCGATGGATCTCCTGAATCGTCCCCTGCCCGTCCATGATCAGAAGGCTCTTGTTCTCAGTGACAAGGAAGCAATCGCCGGACAAGGGATACGGATCGCGGAAGCCTTCCCGCCCGCCCGCCCAGCCGAGTTCCGCCAACTTCCTCTTGGGGCTGATCTGCGTGGCCCGAGTCCAATCATCTGGCCCAGCCTTGGCATCAACGATCATCACGTGGCCCGCGCTTTCGCGATATCCGTGTCCCGGCGAGAAGACCGTCACAATCTTGTCGCTGCCGGGGATCGGCAGGGCGTCAATCATCACGACATACTTTCCAGCCGGCGACACCGAATTGCCAAAGAGAACCATCTGATCGGTGCCGTCGGGGTTCATGGTCCACAAGCTGTGGAATTTTTGCGGAGCGCGGTCCACGTATTCCCAACGGGTGTAGAGCACGCGACCGTCCGGCAGCATGGCTGGGTGGTGATCGCCAACATTATTTCCAGAGAGGAGGCGGATGTTGCTGCCGTCGGCGTCCATCCGGTAGAGCACGCCCGCTTGCGTGTGATAGCAGGGCACGAACCGATTGCAGCGGCTTGAGACGAACACGATGCCGCCGTCGGGCAAATAATCCGCATCGACGTCATCCCAATCGCCGAAGGTCAACTGCCGCAAACCGGTTCCGTCAGCATTGCTCTCGTAGAGATGATAATGCTTCGTGCCCCCTTTGCGGTATGCGAACAAGAGCTTCCCGCCATCGTAGTGAACACGCAAGTCACGGAAACCGCCTTTGGGGTCGTCCAGCAGGACAGTCACTTGCCGGGTCCGAAGGTTCAGCTTGCACAGCCGCGACCCGTCCGGAGAGTGCATCATCTTGTTCGGATCCGACGACCAGTGGCCGAAGGTGGCGTAGTAATGGCCATCGTCATACAAACCGCGGACAATGAACACGATCTCCTCTGCGCCGCCCATCGCCTTCAAGGCTTTGTCCACGAGTGCCGATCCGGGAGCCGGCGTTAGCGGCGTGGGCTGGGACTTGCCTGCCGCCGCTGCCCAAATCGCACTACCGAGCACGATGGTGATATAGATGAACGACACCCAAGTCACCGACATCGCTTCGCTGCGCTTCATGCCCTACTTCTTTACCAGCCAGCGCTCAGCGGAGCAAATCTTGTTATGTCATTGGCTATGGGTGTAACAGGTTCTCAGCGGTTTATGGACAAACAGGCGGCAGTCCTGCGGCCCAAGCTGTCCCCCGACGGTAGAGTTCCTGCACCGCCTCAACTGAGAGGGCCTTCACGTCGTGCCCCAAGAGGCAGAGGAACACGCGGCCTTGGCCGTAGTGATTCACCAAGACCATCGGATATTCCTTCTTGTCCACTATCGAAGTCGCCTTGGCCAGCACTTCGACCGGACGGCCATTGGTGAGCAAACAGGTGTAGAGTTCATCCGCGGTCTCAAACGGCTTCATTCCCTTTGTGATCGGATGATCGGTCCCGGTGATTTCGACCCGGAAAGGGCCATTCGGGTCGTGTCCACGAAGGCGATTCGGGTTCCATGCCCGGCCGAATATCTCCTTGACCTCCGGCCAGCCGCATTCATCAACGCGAACAAACTTGCCGTCGCGCATCACCCGCTGGTCACCGAAAGCGGCAACGGCGTTGTGCACCAGCACCAGCCCTTTGCCGCCGGCAATGAATAATTTCAGGTTTTCGCGGGCTTTTTCGCCGGGAGCGGGCGATTGCCAATTCAGATAGTTCAACACGATGGCGTCGTATTTGGCAATTTCCGGAGAAGCCAGGAACGCCGGATCCGTGTTCAGGTAAACCGTCAGTCGCGGATCAACCATCAGAAACTTCGCGATCCACGGCGCGGTCTCCCTCCACTTGTGTCCGGGATACTCGTTGCCCGTGAGAACCAGAATCCTGGTCTGGGACTTGCCACTCCCCGCAGCCCACGTCGCGCCGCACAGCATGGTGGCAATCACAGCGAAAGATACCGACGCGGCCAACAACCATTGTTTGCGTTTCATGTTCATCCTCACGCCAGCATCCATTTCATGCGGTAGTTCTTCTGAATCATCGGGTCAGCTTCGGGCGCGCCGGGGACTTTCAGGTTCGCGGCGTCCCACTCGATCGGCCGGCCCAGCCTCAGCGAGATGATGCCGGGCAGGAACACCTGACAACAGTGCGCGCCGACTTCCAGGTTGGTGAACGTCGGCGCACCGCCCTTGCAGGCTTCCAACCACTCGATCATGTGATTGTCGCCTTCCACGCGTGGCAGAGTGACCGGCACCGCCTTGGCCGCTTCGTGGTCGAGCACACCGCGCCAGTGCTTGTCGCCCTTCAACTTCATCACACAATGCGTGCCCCAACCGTCGGCGTAAATCTCGCCCTTCTCGCCCAGGAACAAACACCCGTGCTTGGGCACCTCGCCACTCATGGCCCGCAGGTTTTGGGTCACGCGTTCGGGCGGATACTTGTCTCCATCCGTCCACCAGAGGGTGACGGGCGCCAGGTTGCCCCGCGCTGCGAATTCGTACCGGAATCGGCCGGCAGAGATGTAGGTTTCCTTGATTGGCTCGGAGATCTCGGCCTCGACCCGGGTTGGCTCGCCGAGTTTCAGCGCGCGGACCGGCAGCGAAAACGTGTGCGAGCCCATGCCGGCGAGCATCCCGTTGCTGAGGTCGAACCAGGACAAATACTTGAGCGAGCCGGGATGATAGACGCCCTTCTTGAACGGCCGCAACGGCGCGGGGCCGAGCCAGAAATCCCAGTTGAGGCCCGCTGGCACAGGGTCTTCGCCGGGCGGACGGTCATGGCTCGGCGGATACATTGGAAACATACAGGCCCAAAGATGAACCTCGCGCACCTGTCCCAACAGGCCGGCGTCGATGATCTCCATCGTGCGGCGAAACGTCTTCGCGCTGGCGCCCTGTGTGCCGGTTTGGGTGACGACCTTGCTCGCGCGTGTCAGTGCAGCAAGCTCGCGCGCTTCGGTGGCTTTGTTCACCAGCGGCTTTTCGCAGTAGACGTGTTTGCCGGCTTTCATGAACACGACAGTCAGCGGCGCGTGCCAGCGGCTGCCCGTGGCGATCAGGACGGCGTCGAACGATTTCTCCGCCTCCAACAGCTTGCGGTAGTCGTTATAGACTTTCACCTTCTCCATCGCTGCGGCGCCGATGCCCGGCAGTTTTTTGGCGATTTGTTTCTTTGTGTCCGTGATCTGCGCGGCGTCCACATCGCAAAGGGCGACAACGTTGCCGCCCTGCCGCAGCGCCTCTTGCATCAGATAAAGCGAGCGAATCCCCGTCCCAATCACCGCGATGTTGAGTTTCGCGCTGGGCGACGCGGCGCCAAACGTCCGCAATGGAAAAACAAACGGCGCGGCCAATGCGCCAATGCCGGCGGCACCGAGACCCTTGACGAACATGCGGCGGCTGATCTG
>JBAZIR010000413.1:0-5352 GCA_041651735.1 Verrucomicrobiia bacterium
GGAGTCACGGCCACAACCGGGTCTGATTTTGTGGGCGCGTGGAGTCAGGTATCCAGCATTGGTTTGGGCACTGGGCCGAGAGTGGCCGTTATTGATACCGGTATTGATCTAACCGGTTTTCATCCTGACCTGAGAATCTCTCCCAATGGCCCGTTGGTGTTCAATGCCGGCAATCTCTATCCTACGATGACGATTGTTCCTGCTATTCCGGTAAGTGGCGATGGCGTCTCTCACCCACCCTACTCCTTTGCAAACAATGCTCCCAACGACGATAATGGCCACGGCACCCACGTCGCGGGCACCGTTGCGGCCCGGACGTTTAACGCCGTGGGTGTGGCTGGGGCTGCGCCGACTGCCATCATCTACCCGATCAAGGCCGCTAACAGACTTGGCGGCCTCACGGATGCCTGGATTGTCGCGGGTATTAGAGTCGCCTGCAGTAATGGATGTCGGGTCATCAACATGAGCTTCGGTGGAGGAGCGGCGGGAACGACTGTGTCAAACGCCATCCAATTCGCTCAAACTCAGACTGTGGGTGGCATCAAAGGTATCGTTTGCGTTGCCAGCATGGGCAATGATGGCGTGGAAGTGATCAACTACCCTGCTGTTCTTTCCGGTGTGGTAGCTGTTGGAGCGCATGGCCCCACCGGCGGAACCGCGCCGTTTTCGACCACCGGCCCGTGGATGACAGTCTGCGCGCCCGGTGGAGATGGTGGACCGAGTTGGGGCGGCAAATCGGACAACTCCGGGCAGATTTTCTCCACCTTCCCGACCTACAGCGTCGCCCACGGCCCGCCGACTATTCCAAAGCCCACCTATACGAATTACTCCTATATGTCCGGCACTTCGATGGCTGCGCCGCATGTGACTGCGGCGGCGGCCCTGCTGCTGCAGAAAAAACCTTATCTCAGCCAGGCGCAGGTCTGGGCACAGATGGCCCTCTTCTCCGTACACACAGCGCCCATCAAAACAATCGTTGGCCCAACCGGCGCCATCACGCAAGTACCCGACACAGCCTGCGACAGCAGCCAGGGTTATGGCATCCTGAACGCCAACTCGCTGCTTCAGGCCAAGCAACCCGCCCTCGGCAAGACCACGGGTATTCCGCACGTCTTCCCGCTCTGGCCACGCAATCAACTCACCTACTCAAGCACGTCCATCCCCATCACCAACGGCGTGTTCACCGGATTGCAGAATGTGGACGTTATGAAGGGTAATATCACCAATACTTTCAGGGTCATCGTGGTGGATGACGCCGGCGAGCGGATACCGTCCGCGCAAGTGACGGCGCGTTTCACACTGCTCTCGTGGGCGGGATCACCCTTGGGTTACCCGACGACGAACATATTGGACACCGTGATGCTGGACAACGGCACCCCTGCCCAGAACGACCTTCTCAACGAGGATGCCGTTTACGGTTGCAAGATTCACTTCCCTGGCTCCTTATCGAACTGCATATATCAAGTGCAGTACTTGGTCACTGCCCCCGGCTTGAGGGACAACACCAACCGGGTGGTGAACTTCTGGGTTCGATAAACCGGGCCAGCAATCCGGATTCAGGCGATGCGGGTTGGTTTTATTTGCAAACCAACCCAGATCGTCTATTTTCATCCCCAATGAACGGCTCGTCCGGTCCGCTTCTGCGGCTGCTCGGTTCCCTGAAAATCGCCGTCGTCACGCTCACTGCGCTGGCGGTGTCGCTGGCGTGGGGCACTGTGTATGAATCGCTCCACGGCACACCCGCCGCCCAGCGCGACTTCTACCAGGCAGGCTGGTTCAGCGCGCTGCTGGGACTGCTCGCCGTCAACGTCGCCGCCGCCGCCCTTCTGCGTTACCCGTGGAAACGCCAGCAGACCGGTCTCGTCGTCACGCATCTCGGCATTATCATCCTGCTCGCCGGTGCGATGGTCGGCTTCCGGTTTGGCGTGGATGGTCATATCACACTGACCGAGGGTGCCAGCGCCAATACCGTGGTCATCGATCAGGAGAGCCTGCGCGTCGCCGATCCGCAAGGCGCAATACTGCGCAGGATCGAATTTGACTTTGAGAACGCGCCCGTGCCGGCTGGCGGCGCGCGTTACCGGCTCGGCGGCGGTCTGGAACTGGAGGTCCAACAGGCGCACGCCAACACCCGCGAATCGCTCGTCGTCGAGCGCGGCGCCAGTGAAGCCAACCCGGCGTTCCACGTGAAGCTCACCAGCGCCACGATGGGCAATGCCGCTGCGTTCGACGAATGGCTGTTGCCGCGCGATCCCAACCGCACCGAGGTGGGCGTTGGCCCCGCTGTGCTGAGGGTGACCGAAGCTCGAACGCCGCAGGAACTGGCCGCCCTCACCGCGCCTCCTCCTGCCACCGAACCCAACGGCAAGGGCACGTTGTCGCTGGACGTCGCGGGCAAACATTTCGAGTTCAAACTCGACGACGTGCTGGGCAAGCGGGTCCCGTTGGGCGCGACCGGCTTTACGGCGGACGTGCGCGACTATTTCGCCGACTTCCGTCTCGACAGCAAAACCCACAAACCAGTCTCTGTCAGCGACCAGCCGAACAATCCTGCCGTGCTGATGCTCGTGACGGGTCCCGAGACGGAGATCCGGTTCTTTCTTTTCGCCAACCATCCTGGCATGAACATCGCCCGCCCTGCCAAGGGCGATGGCAAGAATATCTCGGCCACCTATCGATCCAGTGCGGCGGCGCGCGGCGCGCAACTCGTCCTCATCACCGGCCCTGGCGGCCAACTGCGTTACACCAGCAACAACGGCAAAGGCGCGTTCAAGACCGGCGAATTAAAAAAGGACGCCGCCATCGAAACCGGCCTCGCTGACTGGATGCTTCAAGTGCTTGATTTCGTGCCGGACGCAAAATTGCGCATGGAATTGCAGCCTTCGCCGATGCTTCCGGGCGATGCCCGCCGTTCGCCAGCGCTGCGGGTTGTGCTGCACAAGGGCAGTGCCTCCTCGCAACCGACATGGGTGCGTTGGGGCCAGCCAACACCGTTGACCGCCGGCGACGCGCGCGTAACGCTCAGCTATGGCTGGGAAACGCATCCGCTCGGCTTCATGGTGAAGTTGGACAAGTTCCGGGCCAAGCGTTACGAAGGCACCGATATGCCGGCAGACTTCCGCAGTTTCATTACCATCGAGGACAACGCACGCGGCATCACCGCGCAGCGCGAGGTGTGGATGAACAACCCCGTCACGTATCCGGCGGACTGGTTCGGCGTGCGCGGATTCAAGCTCTCGCAAGCCAGTTACCGCGAGGGCCAGGCGGGCGAGCCGAACGAAACCACGCTCGGTGTCACGTGGGACCCCGGCTGGCCGCTGAAGTTCCTCGGCTTCTGGACCCTCTGCGCGGGCATGTTCATTATGTATTACATGCGGAGTTACTTTTTCGGTTCGGCTGCGTCTGCGCCGGACCCGCGGTGAGCACATCATGAGAAACCGGATGACAAGCATTCTGATCGGGTTGGCTGCCGTGGCATGTGTGGCGCAGGCGCAACCGGATTTCACCGCTGCCAGCCAGCTCGCCGTCCAGGAAGGCGGCCGCAAGAAGCCGCTCGACACGTTCGCGAGAGAAATCGTGCAACGCATCACTGGCAAGACACACTTCAACGGCCGCGATCCGATTGACGTGGCGTTTTCGTTGGCGTTCACCCAAGGCAACGCGGAGTGGACCGGCCACAAAATCATCCGGCTCGGTCATCAGCCGCTGAAATCACGGCTGGGCCTGCCCACAACGGACAGTTACTTCAGCTACCGCGAATTGGCCGAGAATCCGAAGCTCCGTCCGCTGTTCGATGAGTTGAACGAATCGCAAACCACGGAAAGCAAGCGGGCCCGCAATCCGCTCCGCGACGAGGTTAACACGCTTGCAGCCAGGCTCCACGACGTCGAGTCGCTCGTGGACAGCAGCGCACTGGCGCTGGTGCCACATCCGAATGATCCTGACGCGCCCTGGATTTCGCCCGCCGATGACGCGAAGATGGCGAGCTACTGGCCTAAGGATGCGAAGAACATCCGCGACCATTTTCTCGCCATCGGCAAGGCGTATCGGGAAAGCGACGCGGCGGCGCTGACGCGCAATTGCGAAGCGTTTGCCGCGCTGCTGCGCCAGCTCAGTCCGAAGGTTTACCCGGACCAGCCAACGCTGGAGCGCGAGATCACCTACAACCACCTGCGGCCGTTTCGTTGGTCGTGGCAACTGTTCCTGGTGTCACTGCTGGCGTTGGTGATGACAAGCAAACTGCGCAGTCCGATCTGTTACTGGAGCGGCATGATGCTTTTCGTTGCCGGCCTCGGCATGTTGATCGTCGGTTTCGTTTATCGCAGCCTCATCGCTGGCCGGCCGCCGGTGACTAATATGTATGAATCGGTCATCTGGGTCGCCTTCGGCGCGACGTTGTTCGCGCTGGTGTTCGAGTTGATGTATCGCTCGCGCTACTTCGCGGCGGCGGCGGCGGCTGGCGCGGTCATCGTGCTGTTGCTGGCCGAACAGTTTCCCAACGTCCTGAACCCGCACATCCAACCGCTAACCCCGGTGTTGCGGGACAACTTCTGGCTCGCGACGCATGTGCTGACGATCACGCTCGGCTATGCTGCGCTTTTTCTGACGTGGGCCATCGGCCATGTCTCGCTCTTTCTTCATCTCTGGAAACCGGATGCCCGCCCAACCCTTGACGCGCTTACGCAATACACCTACCGCGCAATGCAAATCGGCGTGCTGCTGCTCGCCATCGGCACGGGACTGGGCGGATTGTGGGCGAACTACTCCTGGGGCCGGTTCTGGGGCTGGGACCCGAAGGAAACCTGGTCGCTCATCGCACTACTTAGCTACCTCATCGTTCTCCACGGCCGCTACAGCGGCTGGCTGACGACGTTCTCACTCAACGTCGCTGCATGCATTTGTTTCAATTCCGTATTGATGGCGTGGTATGGCGTCAACTTCGTGCTCGGCACCGGTCTGCACTCCTACGGTTTCGGCAGCGGCGGTCTCGGCTACGTCGCGACGTTCGTGCTGGGGGACATGGCGTTCGTGGCCTTTGCCGCGTGGCGTTTCAAGCGGGCCGCCGTCAGCCCGATGCCGGCCAAGAGTTGAAGCTGGCGCACTACCGCGCGTAATCCGACGCGATCTGATTCGTGTTCTTCAGCCGCCAGGAATCATAGAAAAACCTCCTGTCGTCGGGATCGGTGACGCATCCCGTCAGACACAATAGCCACAGTAACGCCAGGACGTAAACCAGCCATAAGCCGGTGCACGGGGCGCAACTTGGCACCCGCGCCATCAAGCCGTGAGCCAGAGTTCATCCCAGTGGTCGTTGTCGCGAGCTTCTTCCAGACCATCCAAGTGGCGAAGGCC
>JBAZIR010000414.1:0-5348 GCA_041651735.1 Verrucomicrobiia bacterium
CCAGCAAACACTGGGTCGAAGCCCGGCCGAGGAAATCCGCCGGGTGCGCCTCGAACGCGCCAAACAACTGCTGGCGGACACCGACATGCCCGTTCCCGAGGTGGCTGACGCCTCCGGTTTTCAGTCGCGCGAATACCTGGCTTGGGCCTTCAAACGCGCCACGAAGATGACACCGCGCGAGTATCGCGCCCGCGTTCGCGGCCGATAAGGACTGTCGGCGTGTGCAGCGTGCAGCTGCCGCGTGTTTACTCTCTTCCTTTGCTGCGGATTTCGTAGAGGCTATAGCCGACCTCGCGGACGCCGGCGATGGTCTCGGGGTAGGGCGTGTCGCACACGTCCAGCAGACCATTCTGCAGGTTCTCGCCGTCGAATCGCCCGCTTGTGGGTTGCTCGCCAAACTGATGCCAGTGCGCGCCGACAAAGTTTGGATGACGCAGCGCAGAGGCGATGTAAGCCGCATACGCCTTGCCGCGAGCGGCTTGGTCCTCGACCTGGATCAGGCTCGGATGGAACATGCCCCGGTCAAGCGCGCCGAAGTGGAACTCGCCAATCAATATCGGCTTGTCTACGCCCTCCGGCAGTTTGAAATCATCCAGTGTGTGCCGGTAGAGGTTGTAGCTGATCACGTCGCAATACTTGGCGCCGATCTGGACTGCAGCCTTGGTTGAACCTGCAAAGCGGCATCCGAGGTAGAGCGTATTCGGAGCAACGGCCTTGAACTCGTCGCGGATGTTCTTGAAATAGGCCTCCGTCATGGCGGCAGTGAAAGCGACGCAGTCATCCTTCGCGCCCGTCGGCGGTTTTTGCTGCGCCTGAAGCAGTGCATTCCAATCGCCGTAACTCGTCTTCCACGCTGCGTTGAGACTGGCGATGGAATCGTATTTCTGCTTGAGACGGTTGATCATCTCGATCTTCGCGGGTTGTGTGGCGGGCGATTGCAGCGTCCAGTCGGCCAGCGCAGTCTCGCCGCCCCAACTGATCTCGTTGTCCACGAAGAATCCGAAACACCACGGGTCATCCAGTTCCTCTTTTCGCTGCTCAAGCTGCCGCCGGAAGTTGGTGCGAAACTCGGGATGGAACGGGTCCTTGAACTTCCACCAGCCGAGATGAGCGCCCTCGATGTCCGGCGACTTCAACTCGAAGCGGTCACAGTAGGGCGTGCGTCCCTGCCGGCAGAGGCGCACGTCGGAACTGTTTGCGATGGTGTTCATGCCCCAGCTTCGCAGCCGTTGGTGCGCGAGGTCGGCGTATCGCGAGACCCAGTCCTTGCCATATTTACGGAAGGCGTTCGCCGAGGAGAAATCGTACGTTCGCTGGATGCCTCGCGCCACGTAATACGGCCAGAGCAGCGCGTCGCGCGTCGTGTAAAACAGCGCAAATGGCGAGTCGGCTTTGGGCAGATCGGTGAAGTAGAACTCGCGCCCGTCCAAGGGTGTCACCGCCGACGAGGAGGTGACGCGCACCGGCCCGTGTGACCACCAGAGGCATCCCTCGGGATCAACCATCCACCACTTGCCGTTGATCTTCTCGACGCGGAAACGGCCGGTCGCTTTCTGCTTCGGCCCTTTGGCCCATCCGCCGTATTTGTTCCATCCGTCGGGACCGGGATGCGCTGCGAGGTCGGCGCGCTCGGTCTCCAGCGATTTCTTCAGGTCTTCGTCCGAGTGCGTCTTGCCGGGCCAGTCCTTGTGTTTGAACTGGCCATACGTATCGATGAACGGGAAGAATTTGTCCGGTGGCAGCAGCATCCACTCCGGCACTTTTGGTGTGGGACCGGTGTGTGCGACAATGCGCTTGACGCCCCACACCCAGTCCAGCTTCGGTTCCTTGATATAGACTGCCACGCTGACCACCTTCGACGCATCCAAGTCTGCCACCACGCCCGTCGTTGCAAATGGACCTCGTTTCATGCCGGAGAGTTTGCTGTTGATCTCCTGTCCGTATGGCAACGGCGGCGGCAGCGCCATCGTATAGCTGGCGGCCTTCTTGCCGCGAATCTTCAGGCGGTCAACGAACATGTTTTGCGACTGCCGGCCTGCGTTGGCATTGTCGAGTCGCACAGTAATGGGCAACTCGCCTTTGCGATCGGGTAGGGCCAGTTCCAGCGTCAACTGATTGCACTTCGACAGATCCCACGTGCCCTTGACGCGTATGCCGGGAAAGCCGGTTTCGCCTTTTGTTCTGATCTGGAGCAAGCCGTCTCGCAGTTCGAATTTCGCACCTGCCTGTGAGGCAACGCCCTTCAACGGCGTCGTGGCGACGTCGAACAACACAATCTCGTCAGCCGCCGCTCCAAGCACTGCGCCAAACAAACACGCGCAACCCAATCCGACAATCGCCAGTGTCTTCATGCCCGCCAGTATGCTCGCGTCGCGCCTGGCGGTAAATGGACAAGAATCGCATCCGTGTGGATGCGGTTAGCGGGAAGGGGGACGTTGCTGCTGACGCCTACTTGTTTCTGAGAAAATCCCTCACGGCGTCGTGGCTGCCAATGAATAACAGAATCAGGGCATCTTGCTCGTTCTTGAAGACCAGCCGCTGGCCCAATCCAACACGCGCCTCGAAGTAGTCACCAATCAGCTTGCGAACTCCAAGTCCGCGATGAAGGTGGGGTGTGCCGAACGCTTCCTGCAGTTCGTTGATGGCGGTGCCGATCGCGACGCGTTCAGGCTTACCGAGCTCCTTGACCTGAGCGCGGAAGCGGTCGGTCAGCAGGACATCCTTGCTCAAAGGTCCTTCTCCAGATTGCCAGAGTATTTGCGCAGCTTGCCATGTTTCCGTTGCTGCCGGAGTTCCCGGTCGGTCCGGTCGGCGAATGCCTTGAGGTCGGCATCGCTCACGCCGTATTCGCGCTGGGCGAAATCAGCCGACACGACTTCTACGGGCCGCAACGCGACGATCTTGTTCTGCCAGATGATGCCAATGTCCTCGCCCGCGGCGCACTGTTTCAGCCATTGACTCAGATTCTGGCGGGCTTGCGTGATTGTCAGCGTCTTCATATAGACTATTTAGCGTCTGTATAACGCGCTGTCAAGGCCGTTCAGAGGGTGACCTGACATTGGAGAAGTGAGAAATTTTCCCCGCTCAAATCATCCACGGGCCGCGCATGGTGCGCGAGAGCATCTGTTGCGCGGAGTCGTCGCCGATGACGCATTCGGTGGCTGGGTTCCAGCGAACCTTGCGGCCCAACAACATCGCGATGTTGCCGAGGTGACCGACGGTGATGGAGCGCTGCGCCACCTCAATGTTCGAGATGGGAGTGCCGCGGCTTTTCACGCAGTCGAGGAAATTGCGCCGGTGACCCTGCCGGTCGGCGAGGTTGCGCGACATGCCGTTGCTGAACTGTTCGCGGATGAGGCTCTTGGGCTCGGCGTCCACGCGGTTGCGGTCCACGTGGATCCATCCCTTTTCGCCGAAGAAGCGGACGCCGTTCTTGAAAACATCCTCGCTGGCCACGGTCATCGTCTGGCCGCTGGCGAAGCGGCATTCGAAGCGGTAGGAGATTGGCGTGTCCCACAAACCTTCCGTGGGGAACTTCCCGACGCCCTCCACCTCAACGGGACCGGTTTCTTCGGTGCCGAGGCCCCATTGTGCGATGTCAATGTGATGCGCGCCCCAGTCGGTGATCTGGCCGCCAGCGTAGTCGCTGATCCAGCGGAAATTGAAGTGGCATCGCTTCTCTGTGTAGGGCGCCCACGGCGCGGGACCGAGCCACATTTCGTAATCGAACCCCTCTGGCACCGGCATGATTGGCTCTACGCCGGTGGTCGGGCCAAAGCCGATGCCCACCTCCGCGCTTTGCACCCGCCCGATGCGGCCGCTGCGAACCAGATTGCACGCAAACCGGAAATGTGGCACCGAACGCTGCCAACTGCCCGTCTGCCAGACGCGTCCAAACCGATTGACCGCGCTCACCATCGCGCGGCCCTCGGCCACCGTCAGCGCCAGCGGCTTCTCGCCGTAAATGTCCTTGCCAGCCGTCACGCCCATGATGGCCGGGATGGAATGCCAGTGGTCCGGCACCGAGAGACAGAGCAGGTCAATGTCTTTGCGGGCGATGACCTCGCGGAAATCATGAATCTGCGCGCAGCCGGTGTCACTGTAATGTCGGTTGACTTCTTCCGCGCCGGCCTTGAGCCGCGCCGCGTCCAGGTCGCACACGGTTGTGATCTGGCAATCATCCTCGTTGAGAAAACCTTTCAAGTTGCGCAAGCCCATGCTGCCGATGCCGATGATGGCCATCGTGAGCCGCTTGCTGGGCGCGGGCCGATCTCCTGCGCCGAGCGCGGAGGCGGGGATGAACAGAGGAACGCCGCTAAGAGCTGCCGTGGTTGCTGCCGCGTGTTTGAGCCAGAGCCGCCGGCTCATTGTGTGGGTTGTTCGCGCGCGTTTCGTTGGTTGGTTGCCGGGTGTGGTATTCATGACGCAACAATCTGGACCATAGATTTGCATCTTTAAGCCTTGCTGAGAAGTGTTTTCTTGGAGAGCGCAAAAAGCCCCGCGCCTTTCGACACAGGGCTTTCGGGACGATGCAGAACACCGGCCTGACTCGTCCCGTCAGGAGGGGGATATGCGCGGCCATGGAGGGGAGGAGCCGCGTGTTCGGTGTCCTGCTGCTAGGTTCGTTACGTCTACTTCATTGCTTCATTCATTGCCGCTCATGGGCCATGCATTCTTGGTTGGCCCGCCGTTCCAAACGCACACCTGAGGTCGGACGAGAGTATCAGGTCTGCTTGAACCTCATTCGATAAAGCCACGGGCCGATCCTGTTACTGCGTGTTGCTCTACCACCGCACGCACGCGACGCGTGGATTCTGCCGAAAGCTTATCCTACCGATTTAAGGTTAGCATAGACCGTTGACTTCGCAAGTTTGTGACTCTCCTGCGCCTACGACGTGAACAGCAACGGCGCCTTATGCAGGAAACACGGGCTTGGGTCGATGATGGAGCAGCGGAGCCAGACAGGTTGCTGTGGTTGTTCTTGAGTCAGGTGAGGGTTGCGGTAATGTGACGGGTGATGCTGAAATGCGACTTTCATATCCACACGCGTGAGGATCCGCTGGATTGTTGCAGGCACAGTGCACGGGACGTGATTGAGAAGGCAGCGGCGCTGAAGTTCGATGTGCTGGCGTTTACGTTTCACGGGTGCGTGCTGGATGACCCGGCGTTGACGGCGTTGGCGCGGGATCGTGGAATATTGCTGATCCCCGGTTGTGAGGTGTTTGTGGAGAGGCGGGAGGTTTTGTGCCTGAACATCACGCAGGCCGAGGTGGATCGGATACACACGTTCGAGGATTTGCGCGCGTGGAAGGCGGCGAAGGGGGGGGCAGGGCTGGTGATCGCGCCGC
>JBAZIR010000415.1:0-5316 GCA_041651735.1 Verrucomicrobiia bacterium
GATGCCACTGGCCGCATGGTCATCACCGGCCCCATCGAAGGCACCGCCATCGGCAACATTCTCATGCAGGCCATCGCCCGCCGGGAGATCAAGAGCCTCGACGAAGCCCGTGAAGTCGTGCGTCAGTCCTTCCCCGTCTTTACCTACGAGCCGTCCAGCGACCGTGCGAAATGGGATGACGCCTACGCGCGTTACCTCGAAGTCAGCAAAGCCGCCACGGCGTTTTGATAACAGAAGTGTGGCAGTGAGTTGCCCTCACTGTCCTCGTTTGCATCACCCGGGTCTGGGCCGGCGGATGGTTGCGCGAAGTGCCGTCAGTCGAAGATGCGTTTGCGGGGATTGATGAAACCCCAGCAGACGGCGCCGACGAGGAAGAGGCCACCCATCACATACAACGGCGCGTTCCAATCACCGAAGCGCGACAACAGCCACGTCACCATCAATGGACTGATGACGGAACTGAGCGCGCCGGAGGTGTTCATTGCAGCGCTGACGACGCCCGCGTGGTTGCCGCCGATGTCGAGACAGGTGCTCCACGACGCGCCGAGGGTGAACATGCTCGCGGCAACAGCCACCGAGATCAGCGTCGCAGCCAGCATGGGCTGGTGCACGGCACCCGCGAGAATCATCGCGGTGCCGGCCAGCACATAGGCGAACGCCCCGACGCCGCAACGGCCAATGCGCAGGCCGAAACGTTTTGTTACCACATCGGTGGTTACACCGCCGAAGAGGTCGCCTGCCACGCTCAGAATTAGTGGCAGACCCGAGAAGAGGCCGAGTTGCATCGCGTCGAGGCCGTGCCTCTCCTTCAGATACGTCGGCAGCCAGGTGATGCAGAAGTAGAACGCGTAGCTGTTCGGGAAATACATGAGGCAGAGCGGCAATGTGTTCGGGTGGCTGAGGAGCTGCTTCCAATACGCCCAACCTTCGTGATGGCCGTTGGCCGGCTCGCGCTCGGATGTGATTTTTTCCAGTTCCGCCGCATTCACCTGCCTGTGTTCGCTCGGATCATTGCGGAACCAGCGATACCACACAACCGTCCAGGCCACGCCCACCAGTCCGAAAAGCACAAACACCATCCGCCAACTCAGGTGCAACTCCTGCGTCAGCACCACAACGATCATCGGCGTCACGCCGCCTGCCAGATGCGCGCCGCTGAAGAAGATGCCCTGCACCGTGCCGCGTTCCGACCTCGGCACCCAGCGCGAGAAAGTCCGCGCCACACTCGGCCACGCGCCCGCCTCACCAATGCCGAAGAGGAAGCGCGTCACGATGAGCGACACGAAGTTAAACGCTGCCGCTGTGAGCATCGTAAAGCTCGACCACCACAACACGATCCGGGTCAGCACGTTGCGAGTGCCGCGGCGGTCGGCCCACCATGCCGTCGGAATTTCAAACAGCGCGTAGGCCAGCGCAAACGCGCTGTAAACCCAGCTCATCTGGTCTTTGCTCAGCTTGAGGTCGCGCATGATGTCCGGCGCGAGCGTGCCAACGCACGCGCGGTCGAGATAAGTGACGGCGGCCAGCGCGACCGCAAGCGCGATCACCTTGTAGCGGACGTGAGTGGGATGGGTTGGATTCACAGTGTCTTGCGGTCAGGGTTGATCCACACGGGTCAGTCGATCGAGTTTCCCGGCGAGGAAACAGCGGACGTTTTCCAATGACGATTCCGCCATCCTGCGATTGGCTTCGCGGGTGTTGGAGCCGACGTGCGGCGTGAGGACGACGTTCTCCAGCTTGCGCAGATCCTTGTCCGGCCGCGCTGGCACATACGGTTCGTGCTCGAACACATCCAGCGCCGCGCCCGCGAGCCTGCCGGAGGCGAGTGCGTCGTAGAGCGTCTCCTCGTCGAGCAGCGCGCCACGGGCGGTGTTGATGAGCATCGCGCCGGGCTTGAGCCACGCCAGCCGCGCCGCATTGACGAATCGCTGCGTGTTCGCATTCGCCGGCAGATGGATGCTGACAATATCTGCGACGCGGAAAAGTTCCTCGACGTCGGTCGTGAAGTGATCGACGCCAAAACGCGCCGGTGGCTCGGCGGGCTTGTTTCGACTGCAAGCGATGACCTTCATGCCGAAACCGAAGTGCGCAATCGAAGCCGCACTGCGGCCGATGCCGCCAAAACCGAGGATGCCGAGCGTCTTGCCACGAAGCTCCATGCCCACCTCGCCGGCAAACTCGCCCGCGCGGAACCGCGTTTCCAGTCGGACGATCTTCCGGGCCAGGCAGCCCATCAGCCATATCGAGTGTTCGGCGACGCTGATGTCGAGCACGCCGGGTGTGTTGGTGACGACGATGCCGTGCTGGCGCGCGAGCGGCTTGTCGACACTGTCGTGGCCTACGCCGAAGCGGGCGATGATCGCGCCGTTCTTCCTGCCGAGCGCTTCATACAACGGGCCACGATACGGCGTCACGCCGACAATGACCGCGCGCACGCCATGCGAGATGACCGCGGCGGTCAGCGCTGTCTCATCCGCCGGCACCGGCTCGCAACGCACATCTTTCGCGGCGCGGAAAACCTCCCCGGCTTTCCGAAACTCCAACTCCGTGACCAGAATCGTTTCCGTGCTCACACCTTGCGCGCCTTCAACATCGTGCGGCAGCCTTCGCGCACGAACGATGTGTCGATGCCGCATGGCACAAACAGGAATCCTTGCGAGAGGCGGTTGGACACGTCGGCGGGATCCACCGGCGCAACGTGAATGCCCGGCGCGACCTTGTGCCGGCGGCAGGCGGCAAGGATGACCTGCTGCGCCGCGAGCACGTCGGGATGTTGCAACTGGCCGGGAATTCCCATCGAGGCCGACAAGTCATACGGGCCGATCAGGATCGCGTCGAGGCCCGGCGTCGCCAGGATGGCGTCCACCTGTTTGACGGCGTTGATGTGTTCGAGCATTGCCACTACCAGCACTTCGCGGTTGTGGTTGCTGTAATACTCGTCGAAATTCCGGCCGAAACCAGTTGCACGGCACAGCGCCGCGCCTCGAACGCCCTCGGGCGGGAACTTCGCGATGGCCACCGTCTGCGCGGCCTCGGCGGCCGTGTTCACCGACGGCACAATGATGCCGGCCGCGCCCATGTCGAGCACCTGTTTGGCGAGCACCATGTCGCACGCGGGCAAACGCGCCATCAGTTCACAGTCGGTGCCTTTCACGGCGAGCGCCATGTGGTAAAAAGTCTCAACGTTGATCGCCGTGTGTTCCATGTCGGCGACGAGAAAATCGAAGCCTTCCCCGGCCATGATCTCCACGACCGCCGGATGACCGGTCATGACCCAGCCGCCAATCGCCGGCTGGCCCTTGCGAATCTTGTCTTTGGTTTTGCTCATATACTCTTCTTGCCAGTTGTTGCCGGCCTGCGTCCACTGCAATCCGCTGCGGTGAAGCTCGTCACTTGATCTCCACCACGCCCCACGCCTCGATCTGCGGCAGCGTCAGCCGCACACAGTCGTCGTGACGTTCAGGTTTCAGCGTCACGGGCTTCCGGCCCGGTTGGAGCCATGTTGCGGAGGCGAACTTGCCCCAGCGTTGCGGTTGCAGCAGCGTCAGCGTCACGTTCCGGTAAGTCTCCGCGCGTTCACCATTGGCCGCGAGGTTCCAGTTGACGAGATGAATTGCCGCCGAACGTTTTGCCCGGTTCACACGCGGGAACGCATAGACTCCCTCCGGCGCCTCGACGCGCAGCAGTTCCATGCCGCGCAGTTCTATTGCCGCTGCGAGGTCGGCGGATGGCGGAAGGAAACGCACCAGTCCTGACTCGCGCGCGGCTTGGATCGTTTTTTGGTCCTCCTTGCAGAACGAGTCGGTTGCGCTGAACTGCACCAGCATTCGCGCGGCGCGCAGATCGGCGGCGCGCACCGGCACGCGGGCGTATTGGCTCGCGCCGAGGATCAGATGAAAAGGAATCTGTTGCCGGGTGAGCTGTTTGCAGAATTGCAGGAGTGAGCCTTTGCCGGGCGCGTCGGCGTTGGCGAGCACGCCCACCTCCGCCGCGGATTCATGGTTGTCGAAGAGCGCCTTGTGTTCGTGGATGAAATCGTAGAGATCGCCGTATTGCTCGCGCGTGCCGAAGTAGCGCGGCTGGACACCCGTGGCGTCGCTGCCCATGTAGATGTCCCACGGCACGAGGTGAAGCTGGCCCAAGGCGCAGGTTGTGGCGAGTGCCGCGCGCGTCCGGGCCGTGCTGCGCGGGATGGGGGAGACGACCTGCGACATGCCAAACGCCTCCGCGGCTTTCGCGGCGAAAACGTATTCAGCCTCCGTCTGGTAGTCGGCGTTTTGCGAGGATTCACCAGTGAAGAAATCCACCACGTCAACGCCGCAGAGGTTGTGATGAGCGTGAAGGTTGATCAGCAGCGCGTTGACCGATACGGGAATGTATTTCTTCGGTGACCACTGGTCGAGGCGGTGGCGGAATTCGCGGAAGAACGTCCTCATGCTCTCGACTTGGAAGTCTGTGAACTGCGGCGTCAACGGCAGCTCGCGGAACTTCTCCTTGTAGGTTGCCGCGTCCGGCACGCCATTGTGTTTCAAATGCTCGCGGTAATCGAACGTGGTGATGTCGGTGACGCGGAGTTTCCGCAGTTCGTCGGGCGAACAGTGGTTCTTCAACCACCCGCGGAAACCGGCGCGGCAGTGTTCGCAGAAACAGGCGGCCCCGTTGAGCACCCAGCTTGCGTTCATGGCCCAGTCGTCCACGTGCAACATGTCCACGCCGGCGTCCAGATGGCGTTTGGCAGCCTCGAAGAACAGCTTGCGGAAGGCGGGATGGTTGCAGCAGCCGGTGAACGTCTTCGGACCGAACGTGACCATCCACGACGGCGTGTTTTTGTTGCCATCGAGGTCCTCGTGCCGGCCCGATGTGTCGCCGCGCGCGGAACGGTTTGTTATCGAGTGCTCCTGGCCCTGGAGGCCGTTGAGCGTGCCCTGATAGCCGATGCCCATGCCCTTGATCTGCTGGATGAAGTTTGTTCCCGTGCCATAGACCCACAGGCATTGCGTCGTGTGGAACGATTCCATGATGGCGGGCGCTTGCTTGTTTTTCTGCCAGCGTGTCGAGAAGGGGATGTCCGATCGCTTCAACTGGAACCGGTGTGTCTTTGCCGCCGGACGAGCGAGATCGAATACCATCGCCGGCTGCGCTTGCTTCGCGGAGGCAACGTCGGTGTCGAAGATCTCGCGGACAGCTTTCTCGTCGAGTGGCCCGCCAAAGATGCGCACGCGGTCGAACCAGCCGTTGAACGGCCGGATGCCGCCAAACGTGCCGAGCAGCAGGTCGCCACGAGAAGCGGCTTTGTGCTCGGCGCGGGATCTCTCT
>JBAZIR010000416.1:0-5310 GCA_041651735.1 Verrucomicrobiia bacterium
GTGTTTCTTGGCGAGCGCGGTGGCGACGTTGAGGGCGACGGTGGTGGTGCCGACCCCGCCGCGAGCACCGATGACGCCGATCATCTTTCCGGTCTTTCCTTCCTGGATCTGTTTCAACTGTGCTACTTGCGCCTTGTGCCGCTCAATGGCGTAGTACAGGGCACGGTGCAACGCCTTGGGTTGCACCTGGCCCTTGACCAGAAAATCCTGCGCGCCTTGCCGCACCGCCTCGATGGCGATGCTCTCGTCGCTCACGCCTGTCAGCGCCACGACGGGCACGTTGGGCGCTTCCTTTCGAACCGCCGTGAACGTTGCCATGCCCTCGCTGTCAGGAAGCATGAAGTCCAGCAACACCAGGTCAATCGCCTGCGTGCGCAGCTTCTCCAGCGCTTCGCTGAGCTGCTCGGTGCGTTGGATTGCAAAAGCTCCCTCGCCGGTCTTGGTCAGCGCCTCGGTGATCACGCGCGCGTCCACGGCGTTATCTTCCACTAGCAGGATGTTGTATACCTTGGTGCTCATGGTGTTTCTTTCCTACTGACGACCGTTGTTGCTCATGCGTTTGCGGAAGGGAAACCTCTTCGTCAAACTACCCCTGTGTGTAGCGGTTCAACTCCACAACGACCCGCTTGAACTCCTCCTCCATCCGGGTGATCAGTTCGACGGCTCCCTCCAGCTTCCCGGAACCGGCCAGTTGTTCCACTTGCAGGGAGATGGCCGTCAGGTTGCTGGCACCGACATTCAGGCTGCTGCCTTTGATCGTGTGCGCGGCCCGCTTCAGTCCGGTGACGTCACCCGTCGTGAGCATCTCGCGCATTGCCGCCAGTCGCCGGGCTGTGTCGCTCTCGAATGCGGAGAATACGTCTTTCAGAAACGCCACGTCGCCAATCTCTCGCAACCGCTCAATCGCCGCGGCATCCACCGCAGGGTTCTTTTGCTCAGTGCGATCAGGTGTCTGCATGTTCGGTCTCCGTTGCCACCGCGGTCCCGCAGCCAGAGATGCAAATGCGTGACTGCGGCTGTTTACCAACTTGTGCTGAACCTCGCTTTCGATCCCGTTGCCGCATCCAGCCGCAACTGGCGAGACTGTAGTTTTGGCAATCCAGTTTGTCCATGAAGGAGTTTCTGGAACCGGTTGGACGGATTGATTGATTCTGGCCTTGCTAGCTTCCCCGGCGGCTCGTAACCTTCGCGGCTTTTTATGCTGACGATTTCGGGAATAACAAAGGCTTTCGGCGCGCGCGTCCTGTTCGAGGACGCGACGCTCCAGATTAACCGCGGCGACCGCATTGGACTGGTCGGGCCGAACGGCGCGGGCAAATCCACGTTGTTCTCGCTCATTCTCGGCCACGACACGCCTGATGAGGGCGGGGTGGCCATCGAGCGCGGCGCGGCGGTTGGCCATCTGCCGCAGGAAAACGTGCCGGTCGGCGACGAGACGGTGCTGGAACTGGCGACGGCGATTACGCCGGAGATCACGGCGTTGCGGCGGGAACTGAAGGCGTTTGAGGACGGCGAGGCCACCGGGACGGAAGATTTTCACAAGGCGCAGTCGCAGTTCGACGCGCTGGGCGGCTACCAGCTCGAACCGAAGGCGAAGACGATCCTGCGCGGGCTGGCGTTTCGAGAGAAGGACTTCCACCGGCCGGCGAGCGCGATGAGCGGCGGCTGGGTGATGCGTGCGCATCTGGCGCGATTGCTCGTGCAACAACCCGACCTGTTGATGCTCGATGAGCCGACGAATCACCTCGATCTCGACGCGCTGCGGTGGTTTCAGGAATACCTGAAGACGTATCCCGGCGCGGTCCTGATGATCTCGCACGACCGCGAGTTCCTGAACCAACTCGTCGGCAGCATTGTGGAAATCCGCCAGAACCGGCTGTTGCGCTACCGCGGCAACTACGACGAGTATCTGGTCCAGCGCGCAGCGCAGGCGGAGCAGCTTCTGGCCGCTTACAAGAACCAGCAGCGCGACATCCAGCGGCTGCAGGAGTTTGCCGATCGGTTCCGCGCCAAGGC
The DNA here is from genome assembly GCA_041651735.1 of Verrucomicrobiia bacterium. Lineage (GTDB taxonomy): Bacteria > Verrucomicrobiota > Verrucomicrobiia > CAIQCK01 > CAIQCK01 > CAIQCK01. The sequence goes on from JBAZIR010000416.1 coordinate 2,017, forward strand.
CAGTAAAGCCTCGCAGGCGCAGGCCAAGCTCAAGCAGATCGAACGCATGGAGAAGATCGAGGCGCCGGTGAACGACACGCGCACGATCAAGTTTCGTTTCCCGCAGCCGCGCCGCAGTGGCCTGCGCGCGATCTCGTTGAAGAACATCCATCACGCTTACGGCGAGAACGTCGTCTATCGCGGCATGAACTTCGAAGCCGAGCGTGGCCAGCGCATCGTGCTCGTTGGCCCCAATGGCGCGGGCAAGTCCACACTGCTGAAGATCCTGGCTGGCGTGTTGCAGTTCCAGTCCGGCACACGCGAGCCGGGCTTGAATATCAAGACCGGCTACTACGCCCAGTATCGCGTGGAAATGCTGAAACCGGAGCGCACGGTGCTGGAGGAGGCGCTCGACACGAAGCAGATGATTTCCGTGGAAACCGCGCGCACCGTGCTTGGCTCGTTTCTGTTTCGTGGCGATGACGTGTTCAAGCCGGTGGCTGTGCTCAGCGGCGGCGAGAAGAGCCGGCTGGCGTTGGTGAAGCTGCTGCTCGATCCGCCGAACCTGCTGTTGATGGACGAGCCGACGACCCACCTCGATATGCCGAGCATTGACGCGCTCATCAGCGCGCTGGGGCAATACGAGGGCACGCTCATCTTCATCAGTCACGATGTTTATTTTATTCGCAAACTGGCGCGTCACGTCCTGCACGTGAATGCGGGCGAACTCACGCACTACCACGGCGACTACCAGTATTACCTCGACAAAACTGCCGCCACGTCCGCCCAAGCCGCGCTCACGGCTGGCGGAAAGGAGGCCGCGTTTGCGGCAGCTGCACCCGATGACAAACGAGTCAGATTGCGCGACCAGAAACGGCTTGAAGCCGAAGTGCGCCAGGCCCGCTCTCGCGAGCGTCGGGCGCAGCAGCAGGTCGTGGACGGGTTGGAGAAGGTCATCGCGCGGTTGGAACAGCGGCAGAAGGAGTTGACTGCCGATTTGGAGAATCCCGACACCTATCAACAGCCCGGTCGCGCTGTGGCGGTGAACCGCGAATTGAGCGGTGTCACCGACGATCTCGCGGAGGCCACGGCGAAGTGGGAACAGGCGGCGGCGAAAATGAGCGAGGGGATGCCGGATACCGCCTGACATGCGAAGGTTGCACGAGGCACAAGCCTGCAAATAAGTATTTTCAGGCGTGCTGTGCTATGGTAGAAGCCACGGGTTGATTCTTGGTGGCAAGGTTGTTCAAGAAATAAGGAAAACGGATTTATGGGATTGCATAGCAGTTTGAAATCATCCAGCACGCTGAAAGCGAAACGCAACGTGCTGAAGCGGTTTGAACGTGTCGAGTTGATGAAGAAGCGCGGGCAGTGGAAAGCCGGCGACCGCGTGTTCGGTCTGCCGAAGACCAAGCCCGAATAACAATCGTCTTACTCCGGCTTCGTGCCGTGAAGACTTCCGACGAGTCTATTGGCGTGCGCTTGCAGCGATTTCTCGCCTCTGCGGGTCTGGGATCGCGGCGCGCTTGCGAGCAGTTGATCGTGGCGGGCCGTGTCCGTGTGAACGGGCGCGTCGCCGCGCTCGGTTCGCGCGTGCAGCCGGCTGCGGACCGTATTACGTTGAACGGGCGGCCGCTGAGCACGCAACGATTGACCTATGCCGTGCTCTACAAGCCGGTCGGCTACACGTGCAGCAGCCGCGACCGACATGCGGAGAAGCTCGCGATAGACTTGCTGCCAAAGGATTGGCCGCGCGTATTCAGCATCGGACGGCTGGACCGCGAGAGCGAAGGATTGTTGTTGGTCACCAACGACGGCGAATTGGCACAGAAGATCGCGCATCCGCGTCACAAGATTCCGAAGATCTATGAGGTCGGCATCCATGGATCGCTGACGGCCGCGGAAATGGAGCGGCTGCAAAAGGGCATGGTCATCGGCGGTGAGCGCATGGTGGCCGACAAGGTATTCGGCGTGCGGCCCGCCGGCGAGACGTCCACGTTTCAAATGGTTCTTAGTCAGGGAAAGAAGCGCCAGATTCGTGTGATGCTGGCTGAACTGGGTCGTGAAGTGATCCGGTTGAAGAGGCTCAGCGTCGGACCGATCAATCTGGGCGATCTCAAGCCCGGCAAATGGAGACTGCTTAATGATCAAGAGTTGGCAAAATTATCTCGCATGGGTTAGCACGCTGCTTGTCGCGTGGACCGCCTCCGCCGCCGACATGGCGACCGTTACCACCGACCGCGTCAACGTCCGCGCTGCCGCCAAGGCTACTTCCGAAGTGCTGCTTCAATTCAACCAGGGCGACCAGGTGGAACTGGCTGAGCCGTTCCCTGCCGCCGCTGCGGCTGAAACGGTGATCTTTGCGAAAATTCACATGCCGGCCGTTGCTCGCGTCTGGGTCCACAAGAACATGCTCGACGCTGCCGGCACTACCGTGCTCAAGACTGACGTCCGCTTGCGCGCCGGTCCGGGCATCAGTTACACCGTCGTTGGCAAGATCAGCAAGGGCGACGTGATTCAACCTGAGCAAACTCAGGACGACTGGGTGAAGATCAAACCCACGACGAACTGCTTCGCCTTCGTTGCCGCCAAATTCCTCCAGCCCGGCGCTGCTTCGGCCCCGGCGCGCCCCCCGGCGCCGCCCGCTTCTCCCTCGACCGCTCCGGCGTCTGCGCAACCGACAACGCCAAGCACCGCCCCAGCTCCCGTTCAACCTGCGCCACTTGCGCCACTTGCGCCTGAGACGGTGGCTCCGCCCGCCGCACCGGTCGTGATGCCTGCGCCGCCGCCGCCGGTTGATGTGCCCGTCGCACCTGAGAAATCCGCTGCGCCTGACAAATCCGCTGCGAAGGCGAAAGCGCTGAAAGAAGCCGCAACGCCGGCAAAAACGGCCAAAGCGAAACCGCACAAGCCCGCGGCGAAGAAGACCACGCCCAAGCGGCCGGTCGAGCCGATTGCCGGTTTGCCGAAAGTTGAAATCGTAAAAGCCGAGCCGCAGAAGATCGAGCCGCCGAAGATTATCACGCCTACCGTTGTCAAGCCGGAGCCGCCGGGAGTGGAAGTGGTAAAGGCTGAACCATCGAAAGCAGAAGTGCCGAAAGTCACAACGCCAAAGGTCGAAGTCCCAAAAGTGGAAGCGCCGAGCGCGCCGCCTCCGTCCGTGCCGGCTGTGGTTGAAATGCCGAAGGTCGAAGCGCCCAAGGTCGAGGCACCGAAGACCGAGGTTGCGAAGATCGAGCCACCAAAGGTGGAAGCACCGAAGGTCGAACCTTTGCCCGCGCCGCCGGTCGTTGAAATGCCGAAAGTTGAAGTGCC
>JBAZIR010000417.1:0-5282 GCA_041651735.1 Verrucomicrobiia bacterium
AAAGCCCCGCCGCCAGCCCGCGAGGTCCTGACGACGGCGAGCGGTACGTCCTCCGCGGCGGCGCTTGGAACTCCACTGCCGAGCGTTGCCGATCCGCCGCCCGGCGCTACGAAAGCCCCGGCTTCCAGGACGCGTGTTTCGCCCGCGACGCCATCGGTTTTCGCTGTGTTCGACGTCCACCCGCAACGGCTGCTGCGCAAAGTGAGAAACCCAAAGCCGGGAACTGAGCGTCGTAGTTTAGCGAAATGCCAGCGCACGCGAAAACGCTGATAAATCTCCTGACAACCAGCTTGGCGTCGGCGTATACTCTGCGAGTCAAAGGCGACACTGGGCTGTGTTTGCCGATATCGGGAAAGAACAGCAAGGCGCAGACGCGGTATCACTGAAGATAAGGACACCACACCATGAACCGGATCCCGCTCATGACAGCATTGGCGCTCGCGGCAACACTCGCCTGCGCTGACACTCCGACTCCGACGCACCAGCAAACGGCCAAGATCGGTGTCAGCTCGGCAACGAAAGCCACGCGCCTATGTCATTTCTGTCTCAATCCGGACGGTGACATCCTTGCCTGTGACGAATCCGGCGGTGTTGTTCGTGTGATCTCGCCCACCGATCAACTTAAGGCGACGTGGCGTATGCCGTTTCCGCCGCAAGCAATCGCCGTGCGCGGCGACGGCAGTTGCATCGTCACGGGCGCCACGAAGGTCGTGCTCGTCAGTCGTGACGGCAAAGAGCTCAAGACCGCCGACCTGCCTGTCGCGGGCAAGTATTCGCGTTCGCCCGGTGCGGCTGCCATCAAGGATGATGTTTTCGTCTGCTCTCGCTCCGGCACATCGTTCTCCGTCTTCCGCTTCAACAAGGACTTGGGCGACTGCAAGGAGATTGTCAGCGGATTGCGCGGCTGCTGCGGTTGCCAGGACATCGGCACCGACGGCAAGGAACTCTACGTTGTCGAGAACGCGCGGCACCACGTGATGCGCTTCGACCGCGAGGGCAAGAAACTCGGGGAGTTCGGCAGACGTGCTCCCGGCACGCTCGATGGCTACGGCGGCTGCTGCGAGCCGAAGAACATCTGTTTCGGCCCTGCCGGCTCCATTTACACATCCGAGGCAAGCCTCTACCGCGTGAAGCGATGGAGTCCCGACGGCAAGTGCACGCTGGTGGCGTTAGTAAAATCGCCCAACGTCGGCTGTGTGCAGGTGGCCATCGCCACCAACAAGGACGGCAGCCGGGTCTATTTTCTGGATAGTCCCGCGAACATCATCTACGTGCTCACCGGACCGGCCTTGGGACGATAGCGCATGACTGTTACCGCGTTTCTTTCTGGTTCTCCAAAGCCATTGATCCTTCCGCTCGCGGTGTTGGCCTTCACAGTCGGCTGCAGCCTGCTCACGCCGCCGTCCTTCGCAAGCGAACCGCTCCGCGTGGTCGTGATGGACCCACTCAGCAAGCAACTGGCTTGCGCGTGTGTGCAGGGTTTCGCCCAGCGCGATTATCAGGCGCTCGCCACTTTCATGAGCGAAAAGCTGGGCCGCCCGGTCGAGATGTTTGTGAACGAAAGCCTCGCCGAAGCCGGACGCGTCACCAACAACAAACTCGACCTGATTGTTGGCAAACAGTCCGTGATTCGTGCGGAGGCGGCCGGGGCCAACATCGCGATCACACCACTGGTCATGCTGACAGATCGTGAAGGCAAGACGTCACTCACCGGGCTGTTCATCGTGCGAAGTGACGATTCCGCAAAGAGCATTGCGGATCTAAAGGGACGAAAAGTTCTCTTCGGTCCCACGGACTGCGACGAGAAACATGCCGCTGCTCTCGCGATGATGAAGTCGCTTGGTCTGCCGCTTCCCGCGAAACTCGAGACGCTGGCCACGTGCAACCAGACCGGCCTGGCGGTGCTCGAAAAACAGGCTGACGCCTGCGTCATCTCCAGTTACGCAATGGCGCTGCTGGAAGGCTGCGGCACCATTGACAAAGGCGCGCTTCGCGTGATTGGCCAGACAGCGCCGGTGCCGTTCATCACTGCGTTTGCCACCTCCCGTGTCTCCCTGTCGGATGCGGCCACAATCACAAAAGCGCTGCTCGCCGTCGGCGGCAACGCGCAGTTGAAACAGAAACTTGAGACTCGTGACGGTTTCGTCCCCTGCCCCGTCTCCAATGACGCCGGTTGGACCGACTGGCGCGGCGGTCCTCGCCGCGATGCCATCCGCAGCGACATGCCTTCAAAGCTTCCGGCTCAGGCACGCTTCCTCTGGCGCAAAACAATGGAAAGCCCGGCAATGGCTGGCATCGCGGTGCAGCCGCCATTCCTCATCGTGGCTGACAAAACCAGCGGCACCAAGGACGACACTTGGCGCTGTCTTGACGCCAGCACAGGCGCGCAACTTTGGGAACTGACCTATCCCGCGCCGGAGGAAATGGACTACACCAACACCCCGCGCGCCACGCCAGTCATCGTTGGCGGGAAAGTCTATCTCCTCGGTGCCTTTGGTTATCTCCACTGCTTGGAACTGAAGACCGGCAGGGTTTTGTGGAAGCGTGACCTGCTGGCCGACTTCGGCGGGAAACTGCCCACGTGGGGATTCTGTCCCAGCCCGATGATTGACGGCGACCGGCTTTTTACCGGCACGGCATCAACGGAAGCTGCGGTCGTCGCACTGGACCGTCACACCGGCAAACCACTCTGGAAAACGGCTGGCAAGCCGATGGCCCATGCCGCGATGCTGCTGGATGTATTCGGCGGCAAGCGTCAACTCATCGGCTATGATATCGAGTCCATTCGTGGCTGGGACCCGGAAACCGGGCGGTGCCTCTGGAGCGTGACGCTGCAAGCGCGCGACTACAACGTGCCGACACCGCTGAAGTTCGGCGAACGTCTGATCCTCTCCAGCGAAAACAACGGCACGCGGCTCCATGCGTTCAACGCCGACGGTGCCATCTGCCCGCAATCCGTTGCGCAGAACGAAGACCTCAAGCCTGAGATCTCCACGCCGATCATCGTCAACGGCCTGCTCTTTGGCGTCATCAATGACGTGTTGCTCTGTCTCGACCCCGTCAATGCGCTGGCCACGCGTTGGCGTTTCGAGGACAAGGCCTTCAATGAATACGCCAGCCTCATCGGCGGCAACGGCCGTGTCCTTGCCACGACCACCACCGGCGAATTGCTGCTCTTTGCCGCCGAGTCTCAGGCTTGCCGCGTCATTTCGAGACTGCAAGTCTTCCAGGGAAAGAAAAACCGTTCACCGGAGGTGTGGGCGCACCCCGCGCTTGTTGGCAACCGCCTCTACCTGCGCAGTCCGGAAGAAATCGTCTGCCTGCGGCTTGACGAGAACTGAAACGGAAGGTGTTCTTGCGGTAATGCGGTGGATTTTCCCGAACACGTGTGCTTCACTCACTGTGCTGTGACGGGCGGTTAGCTCAGCGGTAGAGCACGTGCTTTACACGCACGCGGTCGCAGGTTCGAACCCTGCACCGCCCACCACTTTTCCGAAGACATGACCATGGTATTTCTGGTTCTGATTGTGTTTGTGGCGATCACCATTATCGAATGGATCGCGTACAATCACCGCCAAAAGTCGCCGCAACCTGACGAATATCGGTTTCCCTGGTTCGAACTCGTGGTTCTCTACGCTTTCGGAGGAAACGCTATGGGTATGAATCCTCCCTGGGGAGCGATCATCTTCAATACAGCGGTTGTATGCATCCTTGTGGCTCATCGTCTGTCACATCCAGTGGCGGTGAAGTACGGAAAATGGGTGGAGTCACTTGGATTCAGACTTGGCCAGACCTATGCCCGCATTCTCAGCCGATGGAAACACTAATTTCAGTCGGCAAGCTGGTAGCGCGCACCCCTGCGTCACGCGGTTGCCTGCAATACAATGATGTGATCTTCGCGTAAACCGTGGAATCTGTTGTATTCTATTCGTGCCAGACGTGGATGGTTTTCATGGAAACCTCCAGACAAACAAAACAACTCCTTGGCAGTCATGGGCAACTGACGATGATCACGCCCCACAATCAACCCCGCACACCCCCAACCGCCGTAGGGACATGGCGATGCCTGTGCATCAAACATTGCCCCATGACCTCATCAGTGGTCACAGCGCTCAACACCTTGGCCACGTCCTTGATTGAGAGCTTCTTCTTCCCTTTCAAGACCGTTCCCTCAGGGAACACCAGCGTGACGCAGTTTGAACCGTCCGCGACTACCTTGACTGATGCCGCTTTCTTGATGGTTTTCTTCTTCATGGCTCGCACTCCTTCGAGGCTAATCTCACTGCGCTCGGTGACTGGAGGATGGGGCGTGCAGCCGATATGATCCCACGTCATTATTTGCTATCGCATCCATTGCTCCAATTCCACAAGAACCTGCACAGCCACTACGCCTGCGACCGTGGTACGTCAAGTGACAAATGGCGGTGTGGTGAACACTACTGCTGCACAATGCCCAATGACATGATGAGTCGCTGAGGGCAAGGCGCGAACCCCGTCCTTGCACATCGTTTCACTCAATCCACAATCAACCCCGCACGCCTCCAATCGCAGTTGGCGTGCGCACTTCGAATCTGTGCACCCAACACTGCCCCTTGACCTCATCGGTCGTTACGGCGCTCAACACCTTGGCCACGTCCTTGATTGAGAGCTTCTTCTTCCCCTTCAAGACCGTTCCCTCAGGGAACACCAGCGTGACGCAGTTTGAACCGTCCGCGACTACCTTGACTGATGCGGTTTTCTTGATGGTTTTCTTCTTCATAGCTCGCACTCCTTCGAGGCTAATCTCACTGCGCTCGGTGACTGAAGATTGGGTTCTGCAGCCGACATGGCCCCACGCCGTTGTTCGTCATCGTATCCATCTGAAAGTCATCCCAAATCCTTAGTAGAACCAAAGCGGTTCCACCGGCTGTTTCTTGCAAGCCTCATGCACGGCCACCTGGAAATTCGTGCCACTTTGTATGTAACCGGCTTTCCCCAAAACAGGGCCATGAGTCTCCGTGCATTCTCTTGTGGTGAAAACCATCGCCCAAACCGTCATCGCCACGCAGACCATAAGGCCCAGGCGAGCGGGCGTGAGATATAAGTTATCTCGCAATGTGCGGTATAAGTTCCAGTTTTTCATATGAACCTTTCGCGCTTGGAAACTCTGTGGGTCTCTACTGACCCGCAAGCTCCCTTGCGTCTGGTTCAAATGTAAGGCTCCACCCCGATAAGGCCAACTGCTCATTTGCGCAATCAGCGACACATTTGCGAAATGCCCGGCGGCTGATAATTTGGCTGTG
>JBAZIR010000418.1:0-5265 GCA_041651735.1 Verrucomicrobiia bacterium
AGATTCGCCATCTCCACAAACAACACAGGAGCCGCAAGACAATGCTTGCGACTCCTGCATATAGCACTCCCCCGCCGCCAACACGACTTCATCCTGTTGCGGCAAGAACGAGCAGGCAAACTACTTGCCTAGATTTTTACCGAGATCACCCAACGCCTTCTTGGCGTCCTCCGCGGCCTTGGCCGCCTTCTCTTGCATCTGCTTCTGCACATCGGCAATCAGATCCTTGATGGCCTGCTGTTGTTCTGGCGTGAGCTTGGCGTTGGTAGCCAGCACCTGCAACTGGGCCGTTGCTCCCGCGTAGTTGCCGGCCTTGACAGCATCCACTGCTTTCTGCGCGCTGTCCTTCACGCTCGGCTCGGCCGAGGCGAAACTGCTCTCCACGCGTGACGCCGGGCTTCCGCCGCAGCCGATCATCGCCGCAGACGCAACAAGCACCACGCACAACATTCCAATGTATTTCTTCATATATGTGTTCTCCTTTGGGATTCAGATGAGTGTCGCATTGCATTCCGGCTCTGTCAAATCCGCCCCGCCGCCGGCCCGTAACCTTGCTGGACGTAGTCGCGCAGCATCCGCTCGCTATTGAATTGCGGCAATACGGTCGCAATGCTCGCCTTCATCGTCGCGATCCACGCAGCGCGGTTCTTGTAGTAACGCGGCACAATGTCGCGATCCAACAGTTCGTAGAGCGACGCGGCGTCGTGGCGCGCCTGGCGCTTCGGATTGGCGAATTCCCTGCCCGCGCCAATGTCCCAGCCATTCGTGCCGTCGTAGGCTTCGGGCCACCAACCGTCGAGCACGCTGCAATTGGGCGCGCCGTTGATGCCGGCCTTCTGGCCGCTGGTGCCGCTGGCTTCGAGCGGACGCTGCGGGTTGTTGAGCCACACGTCCACACCCTGCACCAGCCGCCGCGCCACGGCGATGTCGTATTCCTCCAGCAATACAATCCGCCCGCGGAATTCCGGCCGTTCGGCCCATTGGAAAATCCGCCGCAACAATTCCTGCCCGCCACCGTCCTCGGGATGCGCTTTGCCCGCAAACACAAACTGCACCGGCCGCCCGGAACGATTGACAATGCGCTGCAATCGTTTCGGGTCGCTGAACAGCAGGTCCGCGCGCTTGTAGGTGGCAAACCGGCGCGCGAAGCCGATCGTCAGCGCATCCGGGTCGAGCAGTCGCGTTGCCGCCGCAAGCACGTCCTCCGGCGCCGCGCTATGACGGGCGCGCATCGCCGCAGTGCGCTCGCGGCAAAACTCCACCAACCGCCTCTTCTGCGCCGCGTGCGCCGCCCAGATCGCCGAGTCGGGTATCCGCGCCATCATCGTGCGCCAGAATGCCGCGTCGCTGAGGCTCAGCCTCCAGTCGGGGCCGCCGTAACGATCAAAGAGAGCCGCCAACTCCGAACCGAGCCACGTGTCCACGTGGACACCGTTGGTCACCGCCTGAATCCGATCCGGCTTGCCGCGCCAGAAATGCCGCCACACGTCGTTCTCTACTTTCGCGTTGAGCTTGCTGACGCCGTTGGTCCAACTCGACAGGCGCAGCGCCAGCGCAGTGAGATTCACCGGACCGCGCTTCGGGTGTTCCAGCGCCATCTCATGCAACCGCTTGAACCGCACGCCGAGTTCGCGGCAATCGCCGGCGAAATACTTCTCCACCAGCGCCGGGTCGAACTGTTCGTTGCCCGCCGGAACCGGCGTGTGCGTCGTGAACACGGTGTTGGCTGTAATACGCCGGCATGCTGCGTCGAATTTAACGCCGCGTTTTTTCAGTTCGCGCAGCCGCTCGATTTGCAGGAAGGCGCAGTGACCCTCGTTGAGGTGCCATGCCGCCGGCTTGATGCCGAGCGCGCGCAACGCCCGCACGCCGCCAATGCCAGCGAGCCGTTCCTGGCAGAGCCGCACTTCGCGTCCGCGGCAGTAGAGTTGGCCGGTAATGGCGCGGTCGCCAATGCAGTTTTGCGCGATGTCGGTGTCGAGCAACAACACCGGCACGCGGCCCACTTGCGCCAGCCAGACCTTCGCGCGCACGACGCGGCCGGGGAACTCGACGCCAACGATCACTTCACGGCCATTCTTGCCGGCGACCGGCCGCACGGGCCATCGGCTGAAGTCATGGTGCGGGAAAAGATTCGCCTGCCGGCCGCTCGGTTCGAGTTGCTGGATGAAGAAGCCGTTGCGGTAGAGCATGCCAACGCCGACGAACGGCAAGCCGATGTCGCTCGCGGTCTTGGTGTGGTCGCCAGCGAGGACGCCAAGACCACCGCTCATGACCGGCAAACACTCGTGCCAACCGTATTCCATGCAAAAGTAGGCGACCGGCCCATCCGCGTCGTAGCCGCTTGTGCGCGGCCCGGCCAGATGCGAGTCAAGCGCCGCAAGCGCGCGGCCGTAGGCACGCAGGAACTTCACGTCGCGCGCCAGCGCCTGCCAGCGCCCGACCGGCACTCGTTGGAGCAAATCCACGGGATTACCCGTCGCCGCCCAGAGCTCCGGCTGGACGAATGCAAAGCAATCGCGTGCAGCGGCGCTCCAGGTCCAGTGGAGATTGTAAACGAGTTCGGTGAAGCGCGACAGTTCGCGCGGCAAAACGATGGAGGATGGAAGTGTTGGAATCTGCATAAGAATAAATTTGTTTTGTTGAGACTGAACGCGAAATATTGACTGAATCGCTTGTGTCACGCGCAGCGGCTAGCCCATGCCAAGACGCTTCTTGCCCTCAAGCGACATCATATCGGGATTCCACGGCGGATCCCAAACCACTTCGACGGTGGCATCTTCCACGCTGGCGAGGCCGAGCAGTTTTTGCTTCGCGTCGGCGGCAATGACCGGTCCCATGCCGCAGCCGCGCGCGGTGAGCGTCATCTTCACGTCCACGCGTCGCCCGCCCTGCGGCAATTGCGCCGTGCGCATGTCGTAAATCAGGCCAAGGTCCACGATGTTGACGGGAATCTCCGGATCGTAACAGTTCTTCAGCGCCTCCCAGACCTGCTGCTCGAAAACCTTTTCGTCCACCGCGCCCGCGCTGGCAGCCTTCGCCGGCACTGCGGGCTTGTCGAAACCGAGCGCATCCGCATCGTGCGGAGCGATGTGATAGAGTCCGCCGCGCGCCGAGACGGTGTAACCGCCGAGCGTCTGAGTGATCGTCACCTCCAAGCCCGCCGACAACGTGCTGACGTGGCCGGACGGTATCTGGGTCGCCTGACAATCCCGTTTCAGAGCAATGACTTCGTTGGCCGCCATAACGCCTTTCTTTTGAACGGGCAGAACTTAACGCCGCGTTTCTCCGCACCGCCAGCACGATCTTGCCGGAATTCTTCCGGTCGAGCATCGGCTGCCGGGGCACCACCGTTTCCTGATCGCTTTCGTCGCGAGCGCAATCTACACGCCCGTGAAACGGTGCGCAAGACAAGTACGAACAGGCGCTTTCCGCTTGAGTTTTCGCGCTGAAAAATGTTTTCTCCACACGTCGGCGCGGGCGCCACCTCGACCTCGTCACGCGCGGCAAAGTGAAACCCGGCTGCGGACCGCTCAATACAAAATGAAAACATCCCTCGCCATCGTCTGTATGATTGGAATCAGTCTCGCCGGCACCGCTTCCGGCGAAACTCCCGCGCCGAAGCCCCAACCTCGCGGCTACAACATCCCGCTGATTGACCTCGCGAACCAGACGAAGCGCCAGGTCATCGTGGACAAGGAACCCGGACAATATCTCGGCCATCCAACTACCGTGCTGCTCGAAGACGGCCGGACGATGATCGCGGTCTATCCAAAAGGCCACGGTCGCGGCGCGATCGTGATGAAGCGCAGCACCGATGGCGGCCGCACCTGGTCCGGGCGACTGCCAACGCCGGCGAGTTGGGCCACGTCCAAGGAAGTGCCCACGCTCCATCGCGTCGCGGATGCCGCGGGCAAGAAGCGGCTTATCGTGTTCTCCGGCCTCTACCCGATTCGCATGGCGATGTCCGAGGACGATGGCGCGACATGGAGCGAACTGAAACCTATTGGCGACTTCGGTGGCGTCGTCACGATGGCGAGCGTCGAGCGGCTCAAGAACGGCAACTACATGGCGCTCTTCCACGACGACGGCCGGTTTCTGCGCGCCGACGGCAAGTCGCAGAAGCCGCCGATCTTCATCGTTTACAAAACCATTTCCGCCGACGGTGGCCTGACGTGGAGCCAGCCCGTCGCCATCGCGTCGCGCCCTCCCGCGCACCTGTGCGAGCCGGGCGTTGTGCGCTCGCCGGACGGCAAACAGATCGCCGTGCTGCTGCGCGAGAATAGCCGGCGGCTCAACTCATTCGTCATTTTCTCCAACGACGAAGGCGAAACGTGGAGCGAGCCGCGCGAACTGCCCGGCGCGCTCACCGGCGACCGCCATGTCGCCCGCTACGCGCCCGACGGACGGTTGTTCATCACGTTCCGCGATACGACACACGAGAGTCCGACTTACGGTGACTGGGTCGGATGGGTTGGCGCCTACGACGATATCGTCCACGGCCGCGAGGGGCAGTATCGCGTGCGGTTGATGGACAACCACAAGGGCGCCGACTGCACCTATGCCGGTTTGGAACTGCTGCCCGACGGCACGTTTGTCACGACGACCTACGGCCACTGGATCGCCGGCGAATCGCCGTTCATCGTCAGCGTCCGCTTCACGATGAAGGAACTCGACGAACTCGGCGCAAAAATCGCCGCCGATCCCGCGCTCCAGCCGGCAAGCGTCAACAGCGACCTTGGCCCGCAATACGCTGACAGTGTGCGCGCGTTCCAAGGCATCCCCGGCATCGAACGCGCCGCCAACGGCCGCCTCTGGGCCACGTGGTATTCCGGCGGCACCGGCGAAGGCCCCGACAATTTTGTCGTGCTCGTCACCAGCATCGACAACGGCAAATCGTGGTCGAAAGTGAAACTTGTCATTGATCCCCCCGGCCCGGTGCGTGCGTTCGACCCGTGTCTCTGGCACGACCCCCAAGGCCGGCTCTGGCTGTTCTGGGCGCAGGGCGCGTCGTGGTGGGATGGCCGCGCCGGTGTCTGGGCCATCGTCTCGAAAAACTCCGGTGACGAAAAGCCGAAGTGGTCCGCGCCGCGCCGCATCGCCAACGGCATCATGATGAACAAGCCCACCGTCCTCACCACCGGCGAGTGGCTGCTCCCCGTCGCCGTCTGGAAACGTCCCGCCTCCGGCCTCAAGAACATGGCTTACGCCCACAACCTCGGCAGCGAAACCGGCGCAAACGCCCTCTGCTCCACCGACAAGGGC
>JBAZIR010000419.1:0-5247 GCA_041651735.1 Verrucomicrobiia bacterium
ATCGCCCGGACGGGCACGATAGGTGATGGGGGCCTCCGTGGTGCCGGAATCTTCAGCCGTCAACTCGACCGGTTTGGCCAACTCGTACCGGCCCGCGAGAACCTCCACGACAACGTAGCCTTTCGGCAGGACTCCGTTTCGTTTCAGTGCGCGAATTTCATCCCGCGCCCGTTCAATCGTCGCGAACGGTCCGTTCGTCTTCGCATCGTTCGGTTTCGCCAGCTTGCCAGACCATCTATCGTTGCCGTCGGTGGCAACCGTGAACGTCACACCCTCCGCGTGCGCTTGATCGAGAAATGCTGTGAAAAGCGCGACTGCGCCGGCAAGAAGAATGGCGGCTCTCATTATGATTTTGTTGTCGTTGGGCTATCCTATCGCTTGAACCACTCCTTTGCGTTGCTTGGGCGGATGGCGGTGAGGTCTCCGCGATAGTGGCGGAGATGATAGTGTTTCGGCGGATGTTTGGCGAGCGCGGCTTCATCCAATTCGATGCCGAGGCCGGGACGCGTTGGGATGAGCATCTCGCCGTCCTTGATGTGAACGTCTTCGTCGGAGAACTCGCTGCGCCAGGGCACATCGTTCGCCATCGTTTCGAGCAGGAAAAAGTTCGGCGTGCTGGCCGCGATGTGCAGCGTGGCCATGTTGGTGAGCGGGCCGGCGGGGTTGTGCGGGCAAAAGCTGATGCCCGCCGCCTCGGCCATGCCACCGATGATGCGCAGTTCCTTGATGCCCACGCGGCTGATGTCGGGTTGGATGAAATCGCCGCAGCGTTTCTCGATGAACTCCCGCGCCAGAAAGCGCGTGTAGACGCGCTCGCCCGCCGCAATGGGCACGGGCACGCGGCGTTTCAGTTCCGCCAGCGCGTCAAGCAGTTCCGGAAAAAGTGGTTCCTCGAACCACAGGATTCCGAACTCCGCGAGCGCCTGACCGACACGCAGAGCGCTCTGGATGTTGAAACGGCCGTGGCCTTCGATGAGAAGGTCGGTGTCGCCCACCGCCTCGCGCACTGCTGCCACGCAACGCACTGCGTTAAGCAGTTCCGGGCGAGTGATGTCGCGATGGGCGCTGCCAAAGGGATCCCACTTCAACGCCTTCCAGCCGCGCGCGACCGCTTCCTTGGCTTTCTTGGCAAATTCGGCGGGCGTTTTTGCCGGTACGAACCAGGCGTTGGCGTAGCAGCGCACGCGGTCGCGGCATTTGCCGCCCAGCAGTTGCCAGATGGGCTGGCCGAGGGTCTTGCCTTTGATGTCCCAGCAAGCCATCTCGAGCGCTGCCAGCGAGGTCGAGAGCACCGGCCCGCCGCGCCAGTAGGCGTCGCGGTAGGAATCGTGCCAGAGCGCCTCGATGTCCATCGGGTCGCGGCCGATCCACGATGGCGTCAGGTCCTCAATGCAGCCGAGGATGGCGCGGTCGTGAAACTCGAGCGTCATCTCGCCGTAGCCGTGGACATCGGCGTCCGTCTCGATCTTCACGAACGACAGGTTCGTGCGGTAGGCGTCGCAGAGAAAAGTTTTGATTGCTGTGATTTTCATAAGTGGTCATCACGCTCCCCGTGATGTGGTTCTGGGTTCTGGGTCGTCACACGGGCGTGACGGCTACTTTGAAATGACGAATCTTCCTCCCGTAATGAAAATGGTGTCGCCGGTGATGAAGCCGGACTTCACGAGGAAGAGGGCAGCCTCAGCCACCTCCTCCGGCTTGCCAGCGCGGCCCATAGGGACGCCCGCGGCGTATTCGAGCATCTTCTCGCGCCCCCAACGCGCCTCCATGACCTCCGTCTCGATGTAATCGGGCGCGATGGAGTTGGCGGTGATGCCGAGTTTCAGGCCGACCTGCGCCAGCGAGCGGGTCAGTCCGCCCATGCCGGCCTTCGCGCAACTGTAGGCCATCCATTCTTCCTCGGCGTTGCCTGTGTAAGCTTGGATGGAGGAAACATTGATGATGCGGCCATACTTCTGGCGTTTCATCGACTCGATCGCGGCCATTGAACAGAGCCATGCGCCCTTCAGGTCCACATCGAGCACGCGGTCCCACCAATCTGCGGGCGACATGCCGGCGGGGCGGGGCGGTTCCACGCGCGCGCCGTTGACGAGGATGTCGAGCCGGCCAAACTGCTTCACGATGCCGCCGATCATCCGCTCCACCTCATCAGACCGCGAAACGTCCGCGCACGCTGCCACAGCCTTGCCGCCGGCAGCGGCGATTTCCGCAACGACCTTGTCGGTCTTCTCGCGCTTTACGTCGTTCACGGCCACGGTCGCGCCGTGGGCCGCGAGCGCGGTGGCGATGGCTCGGCAAATGCCCTGGCCTGCGCCGGTCACGAGCGCAATCTTTCCAATCAGTTCGGTTTCCATAGCGTCGATACTATGGAACAGCTGCTGGGCCTTGGTAAATGGACAAGAATCGCGTTCGTGTGGATGGGGTTAGCGGGGAAGACGGCGTTTGAGAACCGTCGCCTTCAGCAGACGCATTTTTCGGGCAAATTCCTCTGGAATTACACATCCAACCACAGCGGGTTTGGAGACTGGCCGGCGCGATAGCGGAGCGTTTGAGCAACCGGCTGACGTTCTTACTTGGCCGGCGGCTGGCGAGGTTGCCAGTCATCACTGGCTCGGACGGGTTTGCCGACAGGAAGGCCCGCCAGTTGAGCCGCATCGCCCTGGATCAGGAATGACAGTGCAGGAATCGTCGCGCCGCCGGGCAGAGGCTGTGCTTCTTCTGCAAAGTTCACGGTCACTGACGCGCCGTTGGCGAAGGAGCTTCGCTGCACCAGACCGTCCTTGGTGAGACGCTCGTGGTTGATCATTTCCGAGAAACCCACCGCGCGACGCCATCGGCAGACATTGTCGTAGCACGCCTTGAAACGGTCGGGATTGTTCTTGAACAGCTCCTGTTGCGGCTTCCACAGAACCCAGGTCGGCATGGCAGCGTGGATCATCGCCAGCAGGTCCTTCTTCCACCAAATGGCCGGCATGCGGTGGCTGTTGTCGCCCCAACGCCACGTCGTCTCGCAGCAGTCGCCGTAAACCAGTTGGAACAGCGGCACCTGGCGCCGGGGATTCACGCCATACTCCTCATAGCGGGCGAAGTGCGGACCCGGTTCGAGGGATGCGAATGGTATCTGGTGGATCTCCTTGGGATTGGCGAAAAAGGCGGCGGTACTCATGACCCCTTCGAAATAGTCGGCCACTGGAACAGCCCAGTCCCGACCTTGTTCGGACCCGACGACCAGACCGAGTTCCTTCGACAGGTAGTCAAATTGCCTGATGCGGGTTGCGCAGTCCTCGGTGCGGGTGAGGGGGTGGTTCGGGTCGCAGCACTCGTAGAAAGTCGTCGCTGTCACGCAGTCCAGGAAATAGGCCGAGAACGGCGACTCGCTCAGACGCGCTGGCATTTTCTCCCGCAAAGTGCGAAGGCCGCAGGTCCAGCAGATCACGTAGCTGGGGTCCTTCTTGCCGGTCTTCGGATTGACGACCGGGCACCAGCCGACTTGGTTCGATCCATCGGCGCGCTTGATCACATCGCTTGGGAAGGTGAACCCCTTGCAGCGTTCCCATTGGCCGGGCGGCGTGCCCGGTTCGTAAAGGTCGGTGTAGATGTCGTAGTGAGACGACAGATAGCCCATTTCGTTGATCTTCTTGACCTTGTCCTTTGAGAATCCGGACACCATAGCCCGTTCGATGCCCAGCCGCTTCAGTTCCTCGATGTTCTTGAACTCACTGCAGTAAATGTTCACCGCGCCCACCAAGCGGTCTATGTTTGGCCGCTCCTTGCGTTTCTCCGCCAGCGTCTTCACGAGGCCTTTTCTCAATGCGTAGGCGCGGTAGCGTTTGGCCAGAGCCACATAGCCACCGCGGTCGGCGAAGTGGTATGAAATGCGCCGGGAGTATCCGAGCTTCCCTTTCTGCGGCTGGAAATACGGCTGCACCGAGAGCACTTCCCGCGTCGGGCCTTTCACTTTCCTGCCACGATAGAAGGCGTCACACGGCGTATCGAGAATGCCGATGTATCCCTGGCCGGACGCCAAGTCCGCTGCCCCAAACCACGGCATGGACATGAACCCTCCCAACGCCTTGCCATTCCAATCGAGTTCGTTGACGCCGAAGAGAAGTCCTGCGTTGTGTGGTATGACGAGGTGCCCCTCCGGTTCATCCAGAATGAACGGGGCCGGCAGGTTTACCTCTTTGATTGTCGCTCCGAAATCGCCCGAAATCTCATACGCAACATCGGCCTGTCCAGGCGCGAAGCACACCCGCACTGTCAACGGCAGAGAGATATCCTTTCCGGATGAATACAGCACGTGAAGCTCCGCCCCTTTGGCGGGCGATGGCAGCGGCTTGATGCTCTTCACCACGATACCCGTTGTGTCCACGGCTTGCCGCCACAGCCGGTTGCAGCGTTTATCGAGAACTTCCCAAGTGGCGTTCGTTTCATTCACGCTCACCCGGAGCGCCTTGTTTTCCACCACGCAACGGCCGTCGCCGCCCGCCGCGATGTTTGCATCGAGAAGCGCTGCCGCCAAAATGAAACACGTTATCTTCGTCATTGCTGTTTACCTTTGTCGCTCGGCTTCTCATGAACGCGCTTGATGCGAATTACGCGGCTGTCGTAGTCGCCCGTCAGTCGGAACCCGATGCCGACATTCATGAGACCTTCGCCCGACATGCGCTTGCCGCCTTCCACAGAGTAGAGCCAGTCAGGCTTCAGACCCGACAGTTGAATCCGGGGGAGTGTGGGATAAGGCTCTTCCGCGCGCTGCATGTTTTTGCCGAGTATGATGAGGACGGCCCGCTCTTTGTCCTCGCTGACATATTCGAAGGCTGAATAGGAATTCAACCGCGGGCTGCGCAGCCGATAAAGGTCGCCATTGTGGATGATCCCGCAGAGCTCCTTGTAGAGCGCCACGTATTTCTTCAACTCGGCCATTTCTTCCGGCGTGCAACGATCGAGCGCCAGACTGACCGAGCATGAACCGAGCATGGCGACATGTCCGCGATAGCGCAGCGGTGTGATGCGTTTGTTGACGAAATTCGGTGTCACGCCGATGTGTCCGCCGCCTCCCGCCGTTCCCGGCAGGTAGACGTAGGAGTAGCCCTCGTGCAGGGCGGGCATGTCCAGTGGGTCCTGGTTGTCGCTGCGGTTTACCCGCTCGAAAATATGCGCCATTCCCAGGTCAATGCGCGCGCCGCCGGCCGCACAGTTCTCGAAGATCACCTCGGGGAAACGGTTCTGGAGGGTCTCGAAGAT
>JBAZIR010000420.1:0-5202 GCA_041651735.1 Verrucomicrobiia bacterium
AACGAGCTTGCGAAGATGACCGGCGGCGAGGTGGCCCTCAATATCGTTGAAATCCGCAAGCCGGAAATCGACGCCCGCCTGATTGCTGAAAACATCGCCACGCAGCTGGAACGCCGTGTTTCGTTCCGCAGGGCGATGAAGCGGGCGGTGCAGACGGCGATGCGCCAGGGCGCGAAGGGCATCCGCATCAACTGTTCCGGACGTCTGGGCGGCGCTGAAATCGCCCGGCTGGAATGGTATCGTGAAGGCCAGGTTCCGCTGCATACGCTGCGCGCCGACATCGATTACGGCGTCGGCACTGCCAAGACGACCTACGGCACATGTGGTGTCAAGGTCTGGGTGTTCAAGGGTGAAATCATGGCGCACGACCCGATGGCGCAGGACAAGAGGATGGCCGAACAACAGCCGTCGTCCCGTCCCAGCCAGGCCGCCACGGCCTGATTTCTCGAGCATGTGAAGGAAGACAATCATGCTGAGTCCGAAGCGTACAAAATTCCGCAAGGCGCACAAGGGCCGCATCCACGGCATTGCGCAGGCTGGGACGAAACTGAACTTCGGTTCATTCGGCCTCAAGTCGACCGAAGCGGTCCGTCTGACGGCGCGCCAGATCGAAGCGGCCCGCCGCGCGATCACCCGCCACATCAAGCGCCAGGGACGTTTGTGGATCCGCATATTCCCGGATGTTCCCGTGTCCAAGAAGCCGCTGGAAACCCGGCAGGGAAATGGCAAGGGGGCGCCGGAGTTCTGGATGTGCCGCGTGCAACCTGGCCGCATCATGTTTGAACTTGATGGCGTTCCGGAAGATATCGCGCGCGAAGCGTTCCTGCTGGCGGCGGCAAAACTGCCGATGGCCACGCGCATGGTTGCGCGCTTGAGCGAAGGAGAACAGGCATGAAGTCCGAGGACATTCGCGCCAAGAGCGATGACGAGCTGAATGAGCAGTTGCTGGGCCTGAGGAAAGAGCAGCTCAACCTGCGCTTCCAGAAGGCGGGCGGACAGCTTGAGGGCACCAGTCGCATTCGTGTGGTGCGTCGCGATATCGCGCGCATCAAGACCATCCTGACCGAACGGCAGAAAAAAACTGCTGCATCCGGCAAGGCAAAGGAGTAAGGCAAGATGCCCAGGCGAGTTTTGGAGGGCAAGGTTGTCAGCGACAAGGGAGACAAGACGGTCATCGTCCTTGTCGAGCGTCGCGTGATGCACCCGGTCTACAAGAAGTATGTGCAAAAGTCGAAGAGGTATGCGGCTCACGACGAAACCAACGCCTGCAAGGTGGGCGATATGGTGAAGATTGAGGAGTCGCGGCCGATTTCGAAAACCAAGTGCTGGCGGGTTGTATCGCCGGCAGCGGAGGCCTGAGCCATGATCCAGATGCAAACCAACTTGGACGTTGCCGACAACAGCGGCGCACGCCGGGTTATGTGCATCAAGGTGCTGGGAGGCGCCAAGCGCAGAACCGCCAACATCGGTGACATCATCATCGTGTCCATCAAGGATGCCATTCCGCGCGGTCGCGTGAAGAAGGGCGATGTCCACCAGGCGGTGATCGTGCGGACGACCAAGGGCGTCCGCCGGAGCGACGGCAGCATCCTGCGCTTTGACACCAATGCCGCAGTGCTGATCAACAAGCAGGGTGAACCCATCGGAACGCGTATTTTTGGCCCGGTGACCCGCGAATTGCGCGCGAAGAACTTCATGAAGATCATTTCACTCGCGCCGGAGGTGCTGTGATGAAGTCCAAGATCAGGAAAGGCGATCACGTGATCGTCCTCACCGGTAAAGACAAGGGCAAGACCGGAGAGATTCTGCGGGTTGACCTCAAGGAGAACCGTGTGGTTGTCCAGGGCGTGAACCAGGTGAAGCGTCACCGCCGCGCGACGGCGATGAGCGCGAGCGGAATCGAGACGAAGGAAGCGCCGATCCATGTGTCGAACGTGGCGCATGTCGATCCGAAATCCGGGAAGGCGACCCGTGTGGGTGTCAAGCTCCTGGGGGATGGCAAGAAGGTGCTCGTGGCCAGGAAGTCTGGCGAAACCATTGAGCGGAAGGCGTGAAGACTATGACCCGCTTGCAAAAACATTATAAAGAGGTCGTGAAGCCGCAGCTGCAGAAGCAGTTTGGCTACGAAAACGACAACGCGGTTCCAAAGCTCGAGAAGATCGTGCTCAACATGGGTGTGGGCGAAGCGACATCCGACAGCCGCAAGGTTCAGCTGGCGGCTGCCGAGTTGGCCCTGATCACCGGCCAGAAGCCGGCGATCACCAAGTCAACCAAGTCGATTGCGCAGTTCAAGCTGCGTGGCGGCATGGCGATTGGCTGCAAGGTGACGTTGCGCGGCGCCCGCATGTATGAGTTCCTCGACCGCCTCGTCAACATTGCAATGCCCCGCATCCGCGACTTTCGCGGCATCAAGGGCAACAGCTTCGACGGTCGCGGCAACTATGCCCTCGGCATCAAGGAACAGATCGTGTTCCCTGAAATTGACTACGACAAG
The DNA here is from genome assembly GCA_041651735.1 of Verrucomicrobiia bacterium. GTDB lineage: Bacteria > Verrucomicrobiota > Verrucomicrobiia > CAIQCK01 > CAIQCK01 > CAIQCK01. Next base: position 2,495 of record JBAZIR010000420.1, read on the forward strand.
ATCGACGAGATCCGCGGTATGGACATCGTGATCTGCACGACGGCAAAGACTGATGAGGAAGCCAAGGCGCTTCTTCGCGGTTTCAACATGCCGTTCATGAATTGAGAATCCAGGAGGTTTGAGGACATGGCCAAAACCAGCGCCATCGAAAAGAACAAGCGTCGGGCCCGCATGACGAAGCAGTATGCCGGCCGCAGGGCGCGTCTCAAGGCGGTCGCCTGTGACCGCAACGCATCTCCTGAGGAGAGGTTTGCTGCCCAGCTCAAGCTGGCGGAACTTCCCCGGAATTCAAGTGCGACCCGCATCCGCAACCGGTGTGAAATCACCGGGCGCCCGCGCGCTGTGTATCGCAAGTTCAAGATGTCGAGGTTGTCCCTGCGCGCACTTGCGTCGGCAGGCGGCATTCCCGGCATGACCAAATCCAGTTGGTAACAGAGAGGATCAAGAACCATGGCGTTGACTGATCCCGTGGGCGATTTGCTGACCCGTATCCGTAACGGTCAGAAAGCCCGGGTTAGCGAGATCGAATGCCCCGCTTCGCGTCTGCGGGCGGGTGTGCTCGATGTGTTGAAGCGCGAGGGTTACATTCGCGGCTACACCGTGGACGAACAGCGTCCCGGGGTGACTGCGATGAAAATCGCCCTCAAGTACCATGAAGGGGCTCCGGCGATCAAGGAAATCCGCCGTGTTTCCACTCCTGGTCGGCGCGTGTATTCAAAGATCAGCGAGTTGCCGAGGGTCTGCAATGGCCTGGGCATTTCGATCCTTTCCACGCCGCGCGGTGTCATGTCCGACAATGAGGCTCGCACTGCCAATACAGGCGGTGAAGTCCTTTGTCGGGTCTTCTGAGGAAGGGGAAACAGCATGTCACGCATAGGCAAGCATCCGGTGGCAGTGCCCGCCGGGGTTGAGGCAAGGGTGAATGGCCAGGAGGTGTCCGTAAAGGGCAAGCTCGGCCAGCTGAAGGTAGTTTTGCCGGAAGGTGTCGTGGTGAAGCTGGAAGGCGGGGCGGTTTCCGTCAAGCCTGCCGGCGGTGAACACGAACATCGTTCGATGTGGGGAACTGCGCGCACCATGGTCAACAACATGGTCAGGGGCGTCAGCGAAGGCTTTCATGAAGGGCTGGAAATCGAAGGCGTGGGTTTCCGCGCTGCGGTTGCGGGGCAGGAACTGACCTTGCAGCTTGGCTTCAGCCATGAAGTGAAGTATGCCATTCCCCAGGGGATCACCATCAAGTCCGACCGCCCGACGCATCTCGTCATCAGCGGCGCGGACAAGCAGATGGTTGGTCAGGTGGCGGCGGAGATCCGCGCCCTCAAGCGTCCCGAACCCTACAAGGGCAAGGGCATCCGCTACGAGGGTGAAGTGATCCGGCGCAAAGAAGGCAAGAAGAAGTAAGGCGAAACTCCGATGAGCAAAAAACTGCATATTAAGGAACGTCGTGAACTGCGTATCCGTGCGCAGCTGCGGCGGCATGGCGGCGGACGTCCGCGCCTGACGGTGTTTCGTTCAGAACGCAACATCTCGGCGCAGGTGATCGACGACGCCAAGGGACACACCGTGGCTTCGGCCTCGACGCTCGAAAAGGACATCCGCGGCTCCATCAAGACGGGCGCGGGCATCGAGGCGGCGAAGGCTGTTGGCAAGGTTGTTGCCGAGCGGGCGCTGGCTGCGGGCATTACGGAAGTGGTGTTCGACCGCGGCGCCTACATGTATCATGGCCGGGTGAAGGCGCTTGCGGAAGCTGCGCGCGAAGCCGGCCTGTCATTCTAACGAGGTCCTCCAAAGATGGCACGCAAAGACAGGGAAAATTCGGAACGGGGCCCTCGCCGGGATGGTGGGGGAGCGCCGCGCGAACGCGAGGAAGTCGAGCTGATCGAGAAGCTGGTCGGCATCAATCGCGTCGCCAAGGTCGTCAAGGGCGGCAAGCGTTTTGGCTTTGCCGCGCTGGTGATTGTCGGTGACGGGCGTGGCAAGGCTGGCCACGGCGCCGGCAAGGCGCGCGAGGTTCCGGAAGCGATCCGCAAGGCCACCGAACAGGCGAAACGCAACATGGTCCGCATTCCTCTCCGCGAGGGGCGCACCCTGCACCATAATCTGACTGGACATTACGGGGCTGGCCTCGTGGTGCTCCGTCCGGCGCCTTCGGGCACCGGCATCATCGCGGGCGGTCCGATGCGCGCTGTTTTTGAGGCGCTCGGCATTCAGGACGTGGTGGCCAAGTCGGTCGGCACATCCAACCCGCACAACATGGTCAAGGCGACTTTTGCAGCACTGATGGGAATGGCGAGTCCGCGCATGGTTGCGGCACGCCGCGGCCGTCGGGTGACCGATATTCTCGGGCGTCGTGAAGGCGTCGATGGGGAAAGCAAAGGCGACACAAAGGACGAAGGTAAAGGAGAAGAATGATGGCCGAGAAGAAAACTGCGGCGAAGGCCGCCAAGAAGCCCGCAGCCAAGACCGTGAAGAAGGTTGCGGCAAAAGCTGAGAAGAAGCCGGTTGCCAGGAAGGTGGCCGTGAAAGCCGTAAAAGCCGTGAAGAAGCCGACAGCGAAGGTTGTGGCGAAGGCTGCGAAGGCTGCGGTGAAGAAGGCCGCTCCGGCGAAGAAGGCCGTGAAGAAGGTTGCCAGGAAGGCGACAAAGCCGGTTCGCGTTGCGAAGTCGAAGCTGCCGAAGACCCTGAAGGTCACGCAGACGGGCAGCAAGTCC
>JBAZIR010000421.1:0-5193 GCA_041651735.1 Verrucomicrobiia bacterium
TCAAATCAGGAACAGCCATGTGAAGAGTTCTGGGTTCCTTTTGCTGACGCGACACGGGTGACAAAGCAAAGTCGTCACCTAAACGGTCTGCAGCTTTGTTACACGCAGCTTTGAATCGTGACCCGGGGACGTTTTTAAGGATCAATGCCTGTGGGGGCATGTGACCGCGATTTACAATCACATTTCGAATTGCCGTTGAACGTTTGTTAACGTCTTCTGATTCAGCAGTCGAAATTTGAATGGTTTCAGAGATTACCAGTTGGGATGCAAGTTGGAGGAGTCCGCTGATGTCTACCTCGCCAGTGCCCGCTGCCTCAAAACACCTACCAGCCGAATGAAATGCAGTATTATCTATCCACAGATTCACGACACCTTCTTCTTTCGTCTGCAAACACTAATCTTACTAAGGTTGAAAATGCAAACTGATTAATGATGCTGGTTGCGGGAGTCCGTAGTGTTAGTGTGTGTTGTCACATGAGAACAAAGTCCACTCATTCGGCTCGGTGAAATACCTCCTCCAGCACCCGCTTCACAAACGCTCGGACCTCCGGCTCTTTGCTGCCTCGTGTTCCGGCCACGTTCAGGACTTGGACCCTGTGATACTCAACGAACTTGGACAGGAACACGGCAGAGGTTTCCAGCGTGGCGTGGACGTGGAGGCATTTCTTTCCGTGTTTCCGGGCAAACTCCTCAGTCTTCTTTGAACCGCCGGTCAACTCAGGTGAAATCGTGAAGATGACCGTGGCATCAGAATCCCTGACGTTCCATTCGGTGCGTTGCACATAATTGGCCGTTGGCGTTTCGGTGAGGTTGTAACGTGGATCAATGGAACCGTCTTCAGCCCTTCGACCTTTGGGACACCAGCCGCCGTGAGGGATGTTGTGCTCAATGGCGAAATCCAATGCCGCTCGATCCGCTCCTGTTTGGCCGCCTGATATGATTTTGGAAATCACAAAGCCTTAATTACCGTGTCTAGTTCTTGCTGAATCCGGGCTGAACCCAAAACAGTTCTTTGCCGTCGGTCGTTATGAGAATGTTGTGGCTGTCATGCGTGTTGAAGATTGCCGCACGTGTTTGTATAAAGCTCTGTGTCTTTTTTCCGTCCGGATACCAACTGAACTGATGGGAGGGGGCATTTGTTGCGACATGAACCACTAGATTGGTGCAAACACTCTTTTTGGGATGTCCATATCCCTTATCCTCTCCGGCAGAAATGATACCCACTCTAGGTGTGACTTTCTTCAGCCACGGATCTGAACTTGATCCGTTGCTACCGTGGTGACCAACCTTCAACACTTCAACGGCCAAGCTGTTGTCCTTGTAGTGGTCCAGCATGGCCATCTCCGTCAGCATGGTTCCATCGCCTTGGAGAATTATCTCGAAATTGCCGTAATGCAAAAGCAGCACAATGCTCCCTGTATTACTGGCGGTGTGGCCGCTCCCGTAAGGCACATGAGCCGCGAGAACGTAGAATTCCACCTGGGAATTGGGAATTAGCGAAATATTTGAGGGTTTTAATTTGTCGTGCCTTTCCTGTTCGATGCGTGTGACATCCGGAGCATGATGAGGGGATCTGCCCTGGTTCAAGAAATCGAGCATCGTCACGTTCTTCTTTCCTTCTGTGGGATTGTAGTGTTTTCCAGATTTTTTTGTCCCATCCGCCATCAACATTGGTGTCCACAGCCCCTGATATCTGTTATCCCCTTCATCGAGATTGGGGTCGCCCGTCTCTCCGATATGAATGACCTTTTTGACATCAAGATTCCCGACGATGTATGGAACGATGTTGTAGTGGTCTCGGTCCGGATGTGTGATGATGAGATAATCAAGGGTGGCATTCTCTCGTGAGAACCACTTGTTTAATTCTGTTCTTGCGGACTTAGCAATGCCAACACTCCCTGCATCAAGGCTAGGACTTTTAGGAGTTGTGCCACCATCGATTAGAATGGTAGTGCGGTGACCATCTGCGTCTTGGGGAAGCTTCAGGAAGATGCAATCCCCTTGAGCCACATTCAGGAATTCAATCTCCAGTTTTGCATTGGAGTTCTTGATCTCTGGAGGCGGGGAGCCGAACTTGGCGACCATCATATTCGTCGAACACAAGTCTCCGGCGTAGGCAGCAATTCCAAGGACACACAGCAGAAGCATGGCTGAGGTGAATATGCGTTTCATTGATCCTCCTGCAGATGATGGTTACAACATGATTACAAATCCCTTGGCTAGAAATTTCACACTTTTGGCTAGGGGATACAAGAAAATTAGCAGGCAAGAACAGGCACAGCGTTCGAGTTCATCGTTTGACCCGGCAGAGCATCGCTCAACTCCCTTGCAATCCGCCCCCAACATGTAATCACTGCACCGTCCATTTTGGCTTCACAACGATGGCAGTCAAAAGAGAACTGTGGGAGGCCCCCTGTTGCCAGGAGGAGCAACCAAACCTCCGAGTAGGCCGATCGCCTGAGGAATCACCTCCCACAAAGCTGATTGTCAAATTACCCCCATATCCGGCATCACCTCAAGACTCCTTTTTGTCAGGGCTGTTTTCGTCTGGGATAAGACAACTGGCAGAATCGTTCGCCGGTGAATTGACGATCTGGCTGACTGGATAAAACTCCATCTGCTCTGGTGGATACGGCTTCAGCAACGGCAGCAATCGGACCGTATCCAGCACCAGTGGATCGAGCCAGACATCTTCGGCTTCACGATCCAGAATCACCGGCATTCGATCATGCACAGGTTTCAGCAACTCGATCTCAGGATGGGGTGGGCAAGGGACCCACTACTTCTTGTTCTTCTCAGGCTCCGTGTAAAGCAGAACCCGCGAGTGACCGGGATGACACTTGCTGCAATGCCCAGAAGGGTGGGTGATGAAAAACCGACTTTGGGTCATTGCTACCATAATATTCTCATGCTCGGCCCGCCCGGCACCGGCAAGAGCATGCTCGCCAAACGCATGGCCACCATCCTGCCGCCGCTCTCGCTCGACGAGGCGTTGGAAACGACGCGCATCCACAGCATCATGGGCCTGATCGCGCCGGGCCAGTCGCTCGTCGCCACGAGGCCGTTCCGTTCGCCGCACCATACGGTCAGTGACGCCGGCCTCATCGGTGGCGGCGCCAATCCCACGCCGGGTGAAGTCAGTCTCGCCCATCACGGCGTGCTCTTCCTCGACGAACTGCCGGAGTTCCATCGCAACGCCCTCGAAGTGCTGCGTCAGCCGCTCGAAGAAGCCCGCGTCACCATCTCGCGCGCGGTCGGCTCGATGACGTTCCCCAGCGAATTCATGCTCGTGGCGGCCATGAATCCCTGCCCGTGCGGCTACTACGGCGACTCGCGCCGCGCGTGCCGCTGCGGGCCGCTGGCGATCCAGCGTTACCGCTCGCGCGTCTCCGGGCCGCTGTTGGACCGGATTGACCTGCACGTCGAGGTGCCCAACGTACCTTACAAGGCGATAGCCTCCGACATCACCGGTGAGCCGAGCGAGAAGATTCGCGCGCGTGTCCTGGCGGGGCGCGCGGTCCAGACCCAACGCTTCGCCGGACGCCGGAAGGTGTTTTGCAACGCCCGGATGGGACCGCGGGAGCTGAAGCAGTTCTGCAAACTCGACGAGAACTGCCACCAGTTGCTTCAGATGGCGATGGCCCAGCTCAACTTCAGCGCCCGCGCCTACGACCGCATCCTGAGAGTGTCCCGCACCATCGCCGACCTCGACCGCAGCGAGGCCATCCAGTCGCACCACGTCAGCGAAGCCATCCAGTATCGTTCGCTCGACCGCCAGCTTCTGGGTTAAAGGTCATCACCAGCCCGGACCGGGCCATTGTAAAATCTGTAAAAAAAACACGCATTTCTGTAAAAGGGCACGCTTGTCGTGCGCGTTGAATCCGCTAACGTGAGTGTGATGAATACGGACGGCCACACACTTTGCCGGACGTTTTTGATACATTCATCCAGCGCCGCTTCTTCAGGTGGCCAGAATCAAATCCAATCCTTGGTTCATTATGAAATACACTGAGTCTTTCCACAGGCCCGGTCGCCGGGCATTCCTCAAGCGTGTCGCTCTCGCGGGCACAGGGTTGATTGCCGCTCCGTTGATCCTGCCTTCGAGGTTGCTGGGAGCTGAGGCGCCCAGCAAGCGGCTCAACATCGCCGCCATCGGGACGGGCGGGCGTTGCCGCGCACTGGTCACGGAGATTCTGCGCCAGGGCGAGAATCTGGTGGCAATGTGCGACGTGGACCAGAGCCGGTTTGCCCAAATGCGAAAGGCCGTCGCCAGCGCGGCAGAGGGCGCTGACGAGATGGTGGGCAAGGCCAAAATCTACGAGGACTACCGCAAAATGCTCGACACCGAGAAGTCGATCGACGCGGTGGTCATCGCCATCGGCGCACGCTGGCATACGCCGATCACCGTGCGGGCCATGAAGGCAGGCAAGCACGTCTATTGCGAGAAGCCACTGGTGCGCACGATCGCTGAAGCCCGGGAACTGATTGACCTGACGCCGCGCAGCAAAGTCGCGACGCAATTGGGCACGCAGGGCACGAGCAGCAAGTCGTTCCGCCGTTCCGTGGAGGTCATCCAGGCGGGCGTGATCGGCCAGGTCGAGCAGGTCTATCTCTGGTCGGACTACTGCGGCAAGTTTCCACCCAGCCAGGACCGGCCGCCGGGCGAAGACCCGGTTCCTGAAGGACTGAACTGGGATTTCTGGCTGGGACCGGTGCCGTGGAGGCCGTTCAAGGCGGGTGTTTATATGCCTGGCTGCATCAAGGGACAAAACTGGTTCGATTTCTGCAACGGCATGTTGTCCGGCCAGGGCTGCCATACCTTCCAGTTGCCAGTCCGCGCGCTGAAACTCGGGCCGCCCGCCCGCGTCACTGCCGAGATTCCCGAACCGGTCAAGGAAACCTATGTCTCGCGAGGGTGCTTCCGCTTCGAGTATCCAGCGCGCGAGGGGCTGGCGCCCGTCACAGTCTGGTGGGGCGACGGCGGCAAGTATCCACCCGAGGAGATCACTGACTCCGTCAAACAATGCCGCGGGACCCTGCCGACCACTGGTTGTCTGTTCGTCGGGCAACGCGGCCAGCTCTATACCGACGGCTGGGGCGTCGCCGGCATCATGAAACTCAAGAACGATAAGCGGTGGCGTGGCGTGCTGGACCATGACGCGGTCAAGACGTTGCCGCTGAGCGTGCCGCGCT
>JBAZIR010000422.1:0-5178 GCA_041651735.1 Verrucomicrobiia bacterium
ACTGGCAATGGCAGAGCGTGGCCGTGCCAAAGTGCGCGACCTCTTCGACCCGGAGCGCAACCACAAAAAAGTGCTGGAGCTTTACCAGACACTTGTGGCCAGATGAAATCCGCTGACATGGAACAAGCGACCCAAACTTTGCGAACGTTGCCCGGTGATGAGACGCGCCAGATTCTCTGGCGCTTCGCGGACCGGTTCGACCTCCAACTGCTGGTCCAATCCGCTCGCGCCGTCGCGCGAGGCCCCGTCGCCCGGTTGGTGGCTGACGGCGGTCGCAACTCGCACGAGTGGACCGCCCGCAAAGCGCAACTACTGCCAGCCTTCGACGAAGCCGGCCTGACTGCCGCGTTTCTCGATCCCGAGCAAGGCGGCTTCATCGCAGGCCCGAAGAACCTCGCGCTCGCGCTGGTGGCGTTTGAACTGGCATGGGTGGACGCCGGCGCCGCCACATGCTGCATGGCCGGCCATCTTGCGCTCGCGCCCATCTACGCGCGCGGCACGCCGGAGCAGCGCGCGTATTGGCTCGGCCGCGCCTGCCCGCCGCGTCCCGGCGAGGAGCGCAAACCGTTTCGCGGCGCGTTCGCACTCACGGAGCCGCTACCTTTCGTTGGCGTCGAGACCACCGTGCTCGGCGGCAAGGCGCGCATCGCCGAATGGCGCGACGGCTGCGAGCCTCTCCTCCAGGTGGAAAAGCGCGGTCGCTTCATCACCAACATGGAGTTCGCCAACTTCGCCACCGCCGCGGTGGACTCCGCCGACGCGCGATTAAAGGGCAGTTGCATGATCATCCTCGAAGACACCGACCCCGGTGTTTTCGAGCGCGGCACGCCGGCACGGAAACTGGTTCACCAATTGTCCTCGACGAGCGATCCGGTCTTCAGCCTTTGCGTGCCTGCCAGCCGGATCATCGGCGGTTACAAGGTCAAAGACGGCGCCGTCATTCCGCGTTACAGCCACAGTGAGATCATCGAAGCCGTCTTCCGCCGCACGCGCATCACCGTCGGTTTGATGACCGCCGCGAAACTGCTCTCCGCCGTCGAGCCGATCATTCGCTATCAACGCAACCGGTTCCGCGGCGCCGAGGCCGAACCCGGTTCACCTCGCCACGAGCTCGGCCTGCAGGCGAAGGAAGACGCCCTCCATCGCCTCGTGGACATCTGGGCCACCGGCGAGGCCGCCGCATCGCTCGGCTTCGCCGCCGCCCGGTTGTTCGACGAACTCGACCCGCTGGAACTGCGCAAGAACGAAGCGTTCGCCGCGCAGGGCATCGAAGATCCTCGCATGCAATTCCGCGCGTTGATGAGGATGGAGAAAGACGCCATCGAGTTCCTTGAACTCGACGCCCAGCCCGAAGCCAAACGCGATGGCGCACGACACTCTGCGCTGGCGGGTAACGTACTCGTGCAGTTCGCCTGGCGTGAAATGCTCGCCGCCGTCCTCTGCCCCGCCTGCAAGCTCTGGAACACCGGCCACGGCGCGACCATGATGCGCGAAGCCGTGAGCCTCATGGGCGGCTACGGCATCACGGAAGATTGCCCCGGCTTCCTCGGACACAAGTGGACCGACGCACAACTGGAAGCGACCTATGAAGGCCCTGAAGCCGTCCAACGCCGCCAGTTGTCGCTAACGATGACCACCAAACTTTTTGTGGCCCAATTCCGGCTCTGGATCGCGGAGTTGCGCCGCATCGCCTCGGAGCGACCCGACACCGGCGCGTCCGCGCTGGCCACAGCCATGCAATTATGGCTGTGGACACTCGATTATCTGCGCGACGCCAACGACCCCAACGGCGCACCCCTTTATCACAACGCGCGGCAAGGCGTGAGTTTCTCGCTGGCCGACGCGTTGTGCTGGTTGCTGGCCGCGCGCTGCCAGATTCTCGACGTGCTCGAACTCGAAGCCAAAGGCCCCGCCAACCCCGTGGTTGCGGAAGGACTGCCCGGGCAGATGCGTTTCCTGACCGACCTCTGCCATGTGCAAGCCGCGCGCGCCGCCGGCGAGACCGGCCGTATTTGCGCCGAGTTGGTTCACGGTTACGCCATCCCATCCGTCTCCCCGGCTGGCCCGAAAGAGTTCGTCCGGCTGCGCGTTCAATTGGACGGCTGCCTCACGGGCGCGCGGCTGGCGAAGGATCGCGCCGCCATCGCACTCACAAGCGTGATGATTCCGGAAACTCTCGACTATCCGGTTTGAGCGTGAGGTTGCTGCCGACGGAGAAGAAGTTTTTTCTCAGTCACTGGTTCAGCTGCATGGTGAACACACCGTAAGCGAAGACAGAAAACAATCCCCCTCGTCGAAATCCCCAGCCAGTTCAACCCATAGCACCGGGAACCCAAAGCTTAGAACACGACGGACCGGGTGCGATTCCGGGCGGGGTAGGATGACTCCGCTGGCGCAGGCGGATTGCCGGTGGCGGATATTTGCTGCAAAGCCTGTAGTTGCTGCTTCCGATATTCCAGCCGCTCCGGGTCGGTTTCTCGCGCCATCAACTCCTGGACATGCTGGATTGCGCCCGCCACGCCACCGTGCCGGTCCACGTAGCTCTGCATGTCCAGATTCCTGCCATTCGGAAATGCCACCACCCAACGGCCGTTCTCGTCCCGCATCGCCGTCGCTTTCTCAACCTTCCCCTTTTTCACCGCGACCGCCTGTTTCTGTGCGGCCGCTTGCGATGCTGACGGCGGCGCCATCGTCGTCTCCTGCTGGATGATGGCAGTCTCCTTGCCCTTGCCCAACACGACCTGACGCTCATCGTATTTCACGTCCAGCACGATAATGCCGCCCGGCAGATGGTCCCCCTCTCTCACAAACCGCGCCATCATCCCCGTCCGCTCCAAACTTGCCTCCTCCTGCTTGCCCTGCCGGATGAACGCCGTCACGCGCCACTCGGCAGCAAACGCAGGTTGGCTGACTTCCGGTTGCGGCGGTTGCGGTGGCGGTTGGGCGAACGCCGCCGTAGCCGCCATACCAATGATAAACGTCCACGTCTTCAACATATCAGAACCTCGACAACTACTGGTCGCTATTCAGACCCGTCATCGGTTTCCACAAACTGTATTATGCGACTTCAGAGGCATTAGTTCAAAATCTAAATGCGTGCGCTGTCGTGCCCAAACCCACCACGCAGCGCCCCATGTCCAACCTACCGTCCCTTGTTCGGCAGTTGGCCCGCCGCCTCCAGTCGTATCCAGAGCACTCCCGCAGGCGTATCGTTGATCTTTGTCAGCGTCTTGATGCCGCGCAGGTTGGCCGCGTCGCGGTCCGGAACGAAATCGCACCGCAACTCCTTCAAGGGCATCGCCCGTAATGGCGATAGATCCGTGACCTTCGTGTTGTTGCACCACAGCACCACCAGCGGCATCCCCTCCAACGGCGACAGACTGCTCACCGTCGTGTCGTTGCAGCTCAACAGCGTGAGTTTCATGCCCGCCAGCGGCGTCAGGTTGCTCACCTGCGAGCCGCCGCAAGTGAGCGCGACCAGCGGCATTCCTTTGAGAGGCGACAGATCACGAATCGGATTGTTGTGGCAATACAGCCATGCCAACTGCATCCCCTGCAACTCCGACAGGTTCGACAGGGCCCCTTCTCGTTCGCCGCCCACGGAGAGAGAGTGAGGTTCCTGAGCCATTTCATCGCCCGAATAGGCCACAGCTTCGTCACGCCGACCGTCGAGAGCGCCAGGTCCGTGACCACATTGCGCTGGATCTTGTGCGTTTCCCGGCTGTCGAAGTCCGGATTCAGCTCTTTCAACTTCGCCATCACCACGGCCACCTGCCGTTCGGGTGGCAGCATGCTGGCACTGGCAATAAATGCCTCTGCCGCACGCTCGGCCTCCCTGGCAGCTTCCGCCGCGCGCTTGGTCACCGCCATATTGGCGACCTGCACAAACTCCGCCACCGACACGCCGTTGATTTTCTCCAGCATCTGCTTCTCCACCAACAACAGCACCGATTCTTTATTGGCCGCCACCATCACGTCGCAGCGCAGTTCCTTCAAGGGCATGGTCTTCAATGGCGACAAGTCGCTCACGCCCGTGTCCCGGATATCCAATTCCACCAGCATCAGCCCTTGCAGCGGCGAGAGATCGCTCAACGTCCGTTTCTGCGGCGTGCCACGGCAGGAAAGCTTGCGCAGGTCCGTCAGCGCGCTCAGCGGTGAAATATCCCTGACCCCCGCCGACGAGAACGAAAGCTCCGTGAGCATGCCCCCCTCGAACCGGTGTGTCTCCCTGCCATCAAAACCCGGATTGAGTTCCTTCAATTTCGCCATCACCTGCCTCAACTGCACCAACGGCGACCCGCTCGCCGCGGGCAACAGCGGAGCCGCCGTCTCGGCGGCGAAACCAACCAGCGCGCTCGCGACGAGCGACAGAACCAGAATCGTTGACGTTTTTATTTTCACAATGGATTAGACGGCATCTTGCCTGCCTTTCCTCCATTCGCAAATCGCGCGGCCTCTGTCCAGATTGGAATTTCCGAAGGTCAGTTATTCTTGCGGTCATCACAGCCAACGTTGTCATTGACGACCGGGGCTTGGCCACGCAACAGGTCATCAGCGGCATCGAGAAACTGGCCAGTGACCACGGCCACATTGTCCTGCGCGTCTCGCCGGGCGGCGACGAGCATCGCGTCGTGATCGTTGACGACTCCTCCGAGAGCCACCGCGTCACAAAAGTCTTCGGTCCGTTCCCGTCGCAATAGTGGTTTTCAGCAGGCGTGAGGTGAATTTTCCAGTAGCGCACGATCAGCGGGCGGTGGCAGGCTGTGCGTATGAAGAAGCTCCTTGGTTTCACACTTCTGCTGCTGGCTTTGCTAACCCCACTCCACGCCACCGGACCGGAACGCCCCTCGATTCTCAAGGAACCCGCAGACTGGCGCTTTGAAGGAATGGCAATCCCTCCGGGTTTTGCGCCGGACATCAAGCTCACCGGATCCGAGGAAATCCGATTCGCCCCTGGGATGTTCGACACCCACTCCAGCAACTATTTCACTTACGTGGTGGTCATCCTGGCCGACGGCGCGCCGGAACTGGGCACGGCGGAACTCAAGGATTTCCTTGAGAAGTATTACCGTGGACTCAGCACCGCCGTGGGCCGGGGAAAAGGACTCTCGCCCGACACCGGACAGATGAGGGCCGTGGTCAACCCGGCTCCGCCCGGACCGGATGCAAAAAGGCGCT
>JBAZIR010000423.1:0-5168 GCA_041651735.1 Verrucomicrobiia bacterium
GAACGGCTGCTCAGTGCTGGACGCGACGGCACGATGCGGCTGTGGCGCGTCAGCGACGGCAAACAGATGGCCGTGTTCGATCAGCATCGCAGCTGGGTGGAGGCTGTGGCGTTCGCCGGTGGCAACCGGCGAGCGGCATCGGTGAGCCGCGATGGTTTTTTGCGCCTTTGGTGCCTGCAGACAAAACAACTGCTTGCCGAAATGAACGTGGGCGGCACTCCGGGCGCGCTCGCGTGTTCGGCAGATGGTTCGCGCGCTTATGTCAGCGGACGGACGGGCATCATCACTTGCTGGGACTTGGTCAACGCCAAACAAGTTGCCGCATTGAAAGGACACGGCGACGCCGTCACGGCGCTTGCTCTCGCGGAAGATGGGAAACATCTGATTTCAGCCAGCGAAGATACAACACTGTTGGTCTGGCAGGTTGCGCCGTGAATGGAAGCAAGGAGAGATCATGTCCACCATCATGCCAAAGACAAAACATCAACCCTCAACATGGTTTCAGAAGATGGTGACCGGACGTTTTCGCAAGACCCTCGTCTCGGCATCTGTCCTTGCTGCCGCCGTTAATCTGCAGGCGGCTTCGACCGATCCCCTGCTCGACTGGTCTGCGTGGGAAACACACCGCGACACGGTCAAACACCCGTGTGTCATGTTCAAGCCCGCCGACATTGCCCGCGCGCGGGAGAACATCAACCGTTACGCTTGGGCGAAGAGCTACGCATCGGGCGTCGAGAAGAGTGCCAAACGCTATCTCAGCCGCATCACGCCGGAGTTCCTTACTCAAATGGTTCCCGATACCACGCCGGGCGATTCGCTCTGGACGCCCTGCCCCGCGTGCCGTGCGCAAGGCAAGCCGGTCCATCCACACGGTCTTTGGTCGTGGAGCCTTGATGACAGCGAACACATCAAGTGCAATGTCTGCGGCACCCTTTTCCCGAACGACCAATATCCTGAGGATGTCGTCCTTCAGACCCGGTGGCGCAAGCCGCAGACGATCACTTACTGCGGCGGCGATACCTTCGTCATCTTTGGCTACAAGACCGGCCGGCCGAGTTTTACCGCCAACGTCCGCGCGCGAAAAGTGAAGTGGATATCCGGCTATTGCCGCTCGCTCGCCGAAGCGCATCTGCTCACGGGCAAACCCGAATACGCCCGCGCCTGCCGCGACATCCTGCTGCGGCTCGCTGAATGCTACCCGGCGTGGCTTGTCCACGTCGGCTATGGCGAATATGCCGACATGGACCCGCGCGTCGCGTCGCCGTTCATCAACAAGCTGCCGGAACCCGAGCTTTGCCCGCCGCCGAACAAGCCCAACCGCCGGCTGCACACCGGCTACTGGAGCGCGGGCCGCGCAGGCGGCGTGGGCATGGAATCGGGCTTCGTGCGGCAGGTGGTTGAAGCCTACGATTTCACATGCACTGCGCGAGACGCTGACGGCAAACCCGTCTATGCCGACGGTGATCGCCGCAAGATCGAGCGCGACCTCCTGCTGGAAAGCTCGATTCTTCTCGTCTGCGACAAAGCCATCAACAACAAGTCCGTCAGCAACCGCACGGCCGCCGCGCTGGTCGGCATGTGTGTCGGCCACCCGGAATTGGTGCGGTTCGGTCTCGACGGCTTCTATCAGACCGTGGACGGCTGGTTTCTGCCGGACGGCGCGACATCAGAGTCGCCCGGCTACGGCACGATGACGCTCGGCGGCATCTGGGATCTTGCGCAGGCGTTTCGCGGCTACAGCGATCCACCCGGCTATCGCGACGCGGCCGGCAAGCGGATCGATTCGCTCGATCTCTACCACGGCACCGCTTACGAACGCGTGTGGGAGTGTTTCTTCCGAGGCCTGCAAGGCGACCTCCATTACCCGCCCAGCGCCGACGCGATGCGGCAGTCCGGCCTCGGCGTTAACTTCATCGAGTTGATGGCCGGCAATTACCCGGACCGCCCGCAATATCTCGCGTTGTTGAAGGAAACCCTGGGCGTCGGTTCCCCGAAGTCCGCAGGTTCCGCTGGCGACGCCGCGCGACGGGAACTGCTGAAGGAGATGCCCGGCGCCGGCCTTGCTCTCTACTACCGTGAGCCGGGTTTGGAAGACAAAGAAACGCCGGTACTGTCATTCCCCGACTGGTGTCCGCCGGAATTGCGAATCGGTCACATGCGCACCGGCGCGGATGGCCGCGAAAGCCTGTTGACACTCAGCGCGAGCCACTGGGGAAACCATCACCATCAGGACAGCCTCAACCTTTACTACTGGAAGCAGGGCCGCGAAGTGCTTTCTGACCTCGGCTATCTCTGGGATCATCCTGAGAAGCACATGACCGTGCGCACTGTCGCGCACAACACGGTGGTGATTGACGAGAAGGAACAGATCACCAAGGAGCGCGGCGGCGACGTGTTGTTCTTCAAAACCTCGGAGCATGTCAAGGCAATGGAGGCATCGTCCCGGGCGTATCCCGACGCCAAGCTCTACCGCCGCACGTCAGCGCTCGTCGACCACGGCAACGGTCGCAGTTACGTCGTAGACTTCTTCCGTGTCGAGGGCGGCAAACGGCAGGACTACGTCTATCATGGCTTCACGAACACTTGCGACGTGCTCGATGCCAGTTTCCAGCCTGCGCCGTCCGAAAAACTTCACGACTTCAAGAACATCCGCGCCGCTGACGGCAAGGGCGTCTGGCGCGCTGTGTGGAAATCCAATGCGAACATGACCTGCGTGGCGTGGAACATCGGACAGCCGGGCGAGCGCGCATTTGTCTCTGACGGCTGGGGCCAGCGCGATTGGAAAAACACAGACATCGGCGCAACCATCCCCTACATCGTGCGGCGTTGCGAAGGCGACAGCGTGAAGACGTTCATCTCAGTGTTCGAGGGCCACGAGGGCGCAGAAGCGTTCGTGCGCGGCGTGAAACTGATCGATCCGGCTGGCGTCATCGCCGTTGAAACCGCTCTTGGCACCGACTACGTGATGTCCATGCCCGACAGCGGCACACTCACCGTGCGCGCCACGAAAGAAAAGCGCATCACCGGCCACTTCGCGGTTGCCACAGTGCAGAATGGCAAAATCGCATGGACGTTTGTTGAGACAGCCAAAGCAACCGCCGCCCCACCAGCGCCCGGGGGCGCAAAGGCGGCACGTTAGCCTGTCAGGCTATCAGGGCGGCGGCGTTCTGCCCGCAGATCCGGTCCTTGTCCTTCTGGCTCGCCTGCAACACCTCGATTTTCACCAATGACGGATCAGGCGCGTTGAATGGCATGCCCGTGCCGAACACGACGCGGTCAGGCCCGAGCGTTTCGACCAACTTCTCGATCTCGCTGCCCATCACCGCACTGAGCCGGGAGATTTCGATCCAGTAGTTGGCCGGCAGACCGTTGTTCTTCTTGCCCAGCGGTGAACCGGTGTAGCCGGCGCCGTTCAGCAGCACAAACCGCGCCCGGGGCTTTGCCTTGATCAGCGGCACGATTTCCGCAAGGGCGACGTCCTTCACGTCCACCAGCCAGCTCCGTTGCCGGTAGTCTTCCGCGCGTATGGGGATGGTGACCGGCATGGAAAGGGCCGTCGCGGCGTCAACCAAATCCAGACAACACTTGTCAGTGAGGCTGTAATTGTGCCACTTCGGATACAGCCGCAACCCCTTCATGCCGAGTTGCTCCTTGCAGGCCGTCAGATCATCCTGCCACCCGGCGTAGAACGGGTTGATCACTGCCAGCGGGATGAGGCGGTCACGGTGGTCACGCACGGATTCGGCCATCTCTTCGTTGGCAGGCTGTGCGTTGCGGTGAGTGATCGCGGCGGCGCTGGAGACCCATGCTTTGGCAATCCCCTTGGCATCCATGAGCTTCAGAAGCCCGTCGACAGTGTTGTGCCGGAGCTGACGGAATGCATACGGCCCGAGATAAGCGTTGGTATCTATGATCATGCCCGCCTCCCTCTCAGAGCCAACAGCCGCTGCATGTTACCGCCAAGGATCTTTCGCCTGTCTTCCGCATTCAATTGGGCCGCGCGAATTTTGCCGATGCCCGCCGTCCAGGACATATCGCATCCGAACAACAGCCGATCCGGGGTCAGGACCTTCACAGCCATGTCGATCATCGCCTCGTCAATCACGCTGCCGCTGGTGTCGAGATAAACGCTCTTCGCGTGCCGCAAGGCTTTGATGGTCCACTCCCAGTCGCCTCCCCCACCGACATGTCCGCAGATCAGTCTGGCCTCGGGATAGCGCTTGGCCAGTTCCGCCAGATGGCCACTGTCGGACATCTTGGGCTGTTCTTTGACCGGATAGTGCGAATGACCGGCATGGTGCAGAATTGGCACCTTTAGTTCGATCGTGAGTTCGACGAGCGGGAACACAATCGGGTCGGTGCAGAAGTACTCGTTGTAGAGTTTCACACCGATGAAGCCGGGCAGATCCATGCACCGTCGAATCTCATCCAGCGCCGCGGCGCCGCAGCCCGGATTCACGAAACAGTATCCGAGAAAACGATCGGGATGCCGCTTGTGCGCTGCGGCCATCACACGATTGGCCGCCTGAAAGCCTTCAACGGTGGCCGGACGCTTCGGGAGGACCGAACAACATATTACATCAATCCCAAGCTTGTCAGCCGCGTCGAGCACTATGGCTTCGTTTCCCTCGTCGGTCGGTGAAGCGCGGAAACTCAGGTGAGAATGGCAATCAATGACGACGTCCTTCTTGTCCTTCGAGGAGCCTCGCGCGAAGGCGCTGACAACGGGCCATGCCGCGGCCGTTGCGACCGCGCTTGCAAGAAACTCCCGTCGGTTCAGCGAGAGATTGGGAATCGTGCCAGTCTTGATATGAGGAATCATGATGCTCTCGCTCTCTGATGGATTACCGCGTCATCGGTAAAGCCTTTGACTTCTGCGCCGAGTTTGCCGGGGAACGTTTCGAACTTCAACTGTTGTTTCAAATAACCAGAAGTGCTTGCAGGAAGAACCCATCCGGTTTAAGCAACACAGTCGAACATGAAGCCTGCCTGCATTTCTGCAATACTCGCTGCAACACTTCTGACTGATGCTGTCCTCGGTGCCGACCATCGCGCAACGGTGATTGACGACTTCACGTCAGGCAAGTCGACAGACTGGAGTCTCAGCGGACTCGGCGCGAAGGGAATGTCCATTGAGACCAACGCCGTCGCGGGACTGCCGGGGTTAC
>JBAZIR010000424.1:0-5168 GCA_041651735.1 Verrucomicrobiia bacterium
GTCGTGGCCAAGCATCGCATCGAGCGCCTCGACGAGATACTCGACGCTCCGCTTGGCGTTTTTGGACTCGCGCAGGTAGCTGCCCTCGCGCGCCAGCCAGAGCACCATGAGGTTGGTGTCAAGGAGCCGGGCGATGTCAATGCAGCGTTTGGTGCGCTCAATGGCGTAGGTGCGCGCCTTCGGGCAGTTGCTCGTATAAGCGCCGTCAATCGTCATCGGACTGAACCAGAGCCGCGGCGCGACCATCTCGGCTGCGACGCCGGCGTCGTCGAGCTTCTTCTTGAGTGCCTTCGCCTCGCCACGGACCTGCGCGGCGGACTTGTTGTCAAGATCCGGCACCGCGTCGTCGTCATGGAACATCATCGCGTCGTAGCCAAGCTTCTTGAGCTGCGCAAGTTTCCAGTCGAATGTCTGTATCGGTCGGGTGGGCGGGCCGTAAGGATCTGCGCCTTCGCTGAGATTCCACGGCCCGAAGCTGAATTTGAAAGAATGGTCTTTTGGCATGGTGACCGGAGATTAGGCGAACGGTGTTTTTTTGAAAGCGAAAAATACGGTCGCGTCCGCGGTTTGACAGTGTCTGCGTTCTCGCCTATCAATTCCTGATCATGTCTACAGCAACGACCATCGTCGAATCGCCGCGGCTGGCCGCGCTTCGAGCCGAGGTGCTGGATTTGAAGCGCCAGCGCAACGCCGTCATCCTAGCGCACAATTACCAGTTGCCGGAAATCCAGGATGTGGCGGACTTCGTCGGTGATTCGCTCGGCCTGTCGCAACAGGCGGCGGCCACGCCGGCCGGTGTCATCGCGTTCTGCGGCGTCCACTTCATGTGCGAGACGGCCAAGATTCTCTGCCCGGACCGGACCGTGATCATGCCCGATCCAGACGCGGGCTGCTCGCTGGCTGATTCCTGCAATGCCGACGCGCTCGCCGCATGGAAACAGCGGCATCCAGAGCATGCTGTTGTCAGCTATATCAATTGCAGCGCCGGCGTGAAGGCGCTCAGCGATGTCATCTGCACCTCCGGAAACGCAGTGAAGATCGTCCAGAGCATCCCGGCAGACCGGCCGATTTTGTTTTGTCCTGACCAGAACCTCGGCCAGTGGGTCATGCAGAAGACCGGCCGTGCAATGGAACTGTGGCCGGGTGTCTGCTACGTCCACGTCCAGTGGACCCACGAGGCGATCAGCAAGATCAAGCGAGAGCATCCCGGTGCGCCACTGGTGGCACATCCGGAGTGCATCGGACCGGTCCGTCAACTCGCCGACGAAGTTTGTTCCACAGAGAAAATGATAAAGTTTTGCCGTGATAATCCGGCGGCGAAGTTCATCATCGCCACCGAGATCGGCATGCTCCACCGGTTGCGCAAGGAGTGCCCCGGCAAGACGTTCATTCCCGCTGCGACGGACAACTGCCGCTGCAACGAGTGCCGCTTTATGAAGCTCAACACGCTGGAAAAACTTCGCGACTGCCTGCGCGATCTGTCCAACCGTATCGAGCTGCCCGCGGAAACCTGCCGTCGCGCCCGCGCGCCGATCCAACGGATGTTGGACGTCAGCGCGGCGTGAGGTTGAAACCCATGCTTCGTAATGTGTAACAGGAACCGCATGGCCTCCCTGCCCGCCGACTCCTGCCGATTCGACCGCGAGCGCCGCACAGTGGCGGCGATGATCCGACTCTATTGCCGGCACCAGCACGGAAGATCAGATCACCTCTGCACGGAGTGCGCAGAGTTGTGGGACTACGTCCAGCGCCGGCTGGAACGATGCCCGTTTCAGGAAAACAAGCCAACATGTGCGGAGTGTCCGGTTCACTGCTACCAGCCGGCCCGCCGCACGCAGATTCAGGCTGTCATGCGTCACGCCGGTCCGCGGATGCTGTGGCGTCATCCGGTGCTTGCCATACGTCATTTGCTGGATGGAACGAAGAAGGCAAAGCACAAGACGTAAGCACGTCTCATGTCTTGTGTGTCATTTCCGGGCGCGGCGGCGGCGTGAGATACGTCATCGCCCAACCGGTCGTCATCACCACAAAGGCCGGCAGATACTCGAGCAGCCTGACGCCGAGCGAGACCCCGCCGCGATCTGGATCTGCCAATCCGCCCCAGTAACTCAGCAATACCGTCGCACTCAGCAACATCCAGCCGGGACTCGGATAGAAGCAAAGGAACGGCACCAGGAACGCTACGTAATGCGGATACACAACCGGACTGAAAAGCAGAAAAACGCCGGTGACGATGTAGAACGAGCGGATCGTGTTCACGCGCAACACAATCAACACCAGCAGGGCCGTCAGGCACGCGCCGGCTGCCATCAGCTTTGGAATGGCGTGCGCGACCGAAACGCCACCGGGCAACTGCGGCGTCCATCGAGTGTCGAACAACGCCGCCAACACGCTGAACATCGAGTCGTTGAACTGTAAACCGCCGACGCACTGCCGCAGCCCGTCGAACAGATGGCCGCCCGCGCCGGAAAAGGGGAGGTAGAACAACCCCGCAATCAGCGGTATCAGCAGCCAATACCGCGCCTTGATCTGCCGCATCACCAGCGGCACCAGCGGCAGCGCGAAGTAATGCGAGCACACCGCGCCAGTGAGGCTGGCTGCGGCAAGCGTTTGCTCGATCACCCCGGCCCACCGCCGCCGGGGGATTTGCGGTGTCGCCAGATAAACCGCCGACAGCGCCAGGAACATCGTCAGCGTCAGGGCATGTCCACTGCCGGCAAACTCCACGATGGGCAGCGGACACCACGCGTAGAGGATCGCCATGTTCTCGTTCAGCCCGCGCAGCCGCAACAACCGCATCACCAACCACACCACGCCGAGGTCCACGAGAACAAGCAGCGCCTTCAACAGGCCAGGCCCTTGGGGTGAGATATTGGCAACGATGCGGAACAACAGTTCGTTCAGCGGCAAGGAAACCGCGGGTATGTTCGGCGCGGCGATGTGCAGAATCATCTCCGGCGCCAAATAGCTCATTCCCGGCGAGGCTGGCGATTCGACGTAGGGATTGTGGCCACGCATCTGTGCGCGTCCTTCCCACAGGCTGCGATTGACCTCATTCGAAAGCATCGGCGGCGCGAACCAGAGCGTCACCCGGAAGAAAATCGCAAACACGAAGATGCCCCGCAGCGCCACGGATGGCGCCAACCGCCGCGCGTGTCTCAGCGCAAGCACATACGGCACGAACGACAGCAGCCACACCGGCAACAGCGCTGTGGCGCAGGCCGGTTGCTGTCCCATTCGCGTCAGCAGGATCGTGACCACCGCCAGCAGCAGCTGCAACCCCATGCCCAGTCGCCACAGCGGCCACGCCTCTGCTTTTTCGGTCGGGCTGCTCGGCGTAATCAGCGGTTTATAAGCTTTCGAACTGGCTGTGGGTTTGCTGGGTGGTGGCATGGGATTCCAGCAGAAATGACGTCACCGGCAACAGCGGGCTACGGTGCGGCCGGATTGAGGTCGCCGCATGCTTTCACAGTGTTCTTCATCAACATGGCAATCGTCATCAGCCCGACTCCACCCGGCACCGGGCTGATCTTCGATGCAACCTCCTTCACGGCATCGAAATCCACGTCGCCCACCAACCGGCAGCCGCTCTTCTTCGTCGCGTCCGGCACCGAGTTGATGCCGACATCAATGACCACCGCACCCGGCTTGACCATGTTGGCCTTCACGAACCGGGGCTGGCCGATCGCCGCAATCAGGATATCTGCCTGCCGCGTGAACGCGCCGATGTCCGGCGTGCGCGAATGGCACACCGTCACGGTTGCGTCGCCGGTCCTGCTCTTCAGACTCAGTAGTAGTTGCAGCGGCCGGCCGACGCGGATGCTGCGGCCGACTATGACCGCGTGCTTGCCGGCAATCGTCACACCACTGCGCACCAGCATCTCGATCACGCCCGCCGGCGTGCAGGCCACGAGGCAAGGCTGGCCCACGGCGAGCCGGCCGAGGTTCATTGGGTGAAAACCGTCCACGTCCTTCGCTGGCGCGATCCGTTCCCACATCGTCTCCTCGCGGAGCGGCTTGGGTAATGGCGACTGCACGAGCAAACCGTGAATGCGCGGGTCGGCATTGAGCGCGTCTATCTCCGCCAGCAGTTCCGCCTCGCTTGTCGTCGCCGGCAGTTGCTTGAGCACCGAATGGAAGCCCAACTGGCGCGCCATTTTCTCCTTGTTGGCGACATAGACTTTCGACGGGGGATCTTCGCCGACGAGAATGACAGCCAGTCCTGGCGTCACGCCACGCGTCTTCAGCCGCTCGACCGCGGCAAGGGTCTCACCGTAGATTTGCGCGGCGAGGAGGCGGCCGTCGATAATTTCAGCGGGCATAGACGCAAGGAGGGGGCGGTTTACTTCAACAATTCAACCTGATTGACACGGACCAGCGGCTGGTTCCATCCCTTCTGCCAATGTTCGCCACCCGTGATGCGCACATGTTTGCCTTCGTACTGGTCGAGGTTGACGGTCGTGCTGGAGAGGAAGGTCATGACCATCGCCAGCGGCTTGTCAGTAGACATGAGTTGATGCGTGCCAGGCTTCTTGAACAAACCAGTGGCGGGCCGCACCCAGCCTTCCTTGGTGATAATCTTGGTGGACGGATCCTCAACAGTCGAGGGCGGAACGGTCGGCGGCGTGGGCGGCATGGGAACCGCCGGCGGTGAGACTTTTGCCATGTCCAC
Source organism: Verrucomicrobiia bacterium (assembly GCA_041651735.1). Classification (GTDB taxonomy): domain Bacteria; phylum Verrucomicrobiota; class Verrucomicrobiia; order CAIQCK01; family CAIQCK01; genus CAIQCK01. The sequence goes on from JBAZIR010000424.1 coordinate 4,673, forward strand.
CTGAGGTGCCGGCAACGACGGCGCCGGCGCGGGCTTCGGGATCTCTGCTTTCGGGACTTCAATCTTGGGAGCTTCTACCTTGGGCGCTTCAACCTTCGGCATTTCTGTGACCGTCGGCGCGGGCGGAGGCTCAACCTTCGGGGCTTCCACCTTTGGAGGCTCGATCTTCGCAAGCTCGGTCTTCGGTGCTTCGACTTTCGGCATTTCAACGACTGTCGGCGCAGGCGGCGCTTCGACCTTGGGTGCTTCAACCTTCGGCATTTCAGTGACCGTCGGTGCAGGCGGAGGCTCAACCTTGGGGGCTTCAACCTTTAGTGGCTCGATCTTCGCAAGCTCGGTCTTCGGTGCCTCGACCTTGGGTGCTTCAACCTTCGGCATTTCAACGACCGGCGGCGCGGGCAAAGGTTCGACCTTCGGTGCTTCCACCTTTGGTGGCTCGATCTTCGCAACCTCGGTCTTCGGTGCCTCGACCTTGGGCGCTTCGACCTTCGGCATT
>JBAZIR010000425.1:0-5156 GCA_041651735.1 Verrucomicrobiia bacterium
TCCACAAGCCGAAGAAAGTGGACCTCGGTCCGCGCGTCATGCTCGATGATGAGCGCTGCATCCTTTGCAGCCGCTGCATCCGCTTCATGCGCGACATTGCGAAGGAGGATTGCCTCGGCATCGTGGAGCGCGGCAGTCATTCGACGCTGACGTGCTGGCCCGGCAAGAAGCTGGACAGCAACTATTCGCTCAACACCGTGGACCTTTGCCCGGTCGGCGCGCTGACGGACAAGGATTTTCGCTTCAAGATGCGGACGTGGTTCCTCAAGGAATCCAAGAGCATTTGCACGAGTTGTGCCACCGGTTGCAACACGATCATTTGGTCGCGCGCGAACGTTATCTATCGCCAGACACCGCGCAGCAACGACGCTGTTAACGAGTGCTGGATGTGCGACGCCGGCCGATTGAACTACAAGTTCATCAACGATGCCGGCCGGTTGACGAAGCCTTTGGCGCTTACGAATGGAAAGCAGACGGAGACGACCTGTGCCGACGCGTTGAAGCAACTCGGGCCGAAGTTGAGAGCGGCGCTGGCCCATCGCGACTCGGTTGCGTTTGTCGGCAGCGCGCGTGCGACGAACGAGGAGCTTTACCTTTTTGCGAAGCTGGCGAAGGGAAGCGTGTCGGATTGTGTGCCGCGCTCTTGGACGGCGGACAATTTCCTCGTCAAGGCCGACCGAAACCCGAACAGCGCGGGCGCAAAACTGTTCGGCGTCGCGGCGGAGCCCATGGGATCGAAGCTTGCAGCCATTGCGGACGGCATCAAGAACGGCAAAATCAAGACGCTGGTGGTGCATCAGGAGGATGTGACCCGGCACGGCATCGGTCCAGAACTGCTGGCAAAGTTATCGTTGCTGCTGGTGATCGATTTCAAGCAGACTGCCACGACGAAGGCGGCGCACTTCGTGTTGCCGGGTGTGACATTCGCAGAGAAGCGCGGCACGTTCACGAACGCCAAGGGCCGCCTTCAGCGGGTCTGGCCTGCAATCAGCCTTGGCGGCGAGGCGTTGCCGGAGTGGGAGATTTTCCGCGGTCTGCTGCGCGAGTTGGGCGGCGTGGACAACCATCTCGACATCGCCGCGTTGTTTGCCGACATGGCGGGCAACGTGCCGGCGTTGTCGGGACTGACGCTGTCGAAGATCGGCGACGAAGGTGTGCAGATTTTGGTGAGCTAGATGGAAGAGATACTCATACATCTGATCAAGATTGCCTGCGTGTTGGGCGTGGTGCTGTTCATCTGCGCCTACATCGTGCTGGTGGAGCGGCGCGTTTGCGCGTTCATCCAGGACCGGCTGGGGCCGAACCGCGTTGGCATCCCGCTCTGGATTCGCAAGGACGGCAGCATGGTCACGCTGTGCGGCAAGTGGGCGCTCGGCCAGCCGCTGGTGGATGCGATGAAATCGCTTCTCAAGGAAGACTTTGTGCCGGCGCATGTGAACAAATTCTTTTTCTGGCTCGCGCCGATGTTGGCGATGTCTCCGGCGTTGGTGGTGTTTGCGGTGGTGCCGTTCGGCAGCCAGCTTGGCGGCGTGCCGATGATCGTCGCCGATGTGAACGTCGGCATCCTGTTCGCCTTCGCGATCGCTTCGCTGGGCGTCTATGGCATCGTGCTTGCCGGCTGGGCGAGCAACTCGAAGTACCCGTTCCTAGGCGGCATTCGCAGTAGCGCGCAGCTCATCAGCTACGAGATTTGTCTCGGCCTGTCGGTGATCCCGCTCTTCATGCAAGTCGAGAGCCTCAAGCTCAGCGAGGTCGTTGTATGGCAGGCGAACCATCTCTGGCTGATCTGCTATCCATGGAACTGGCTGCCGGCGCTGGTCTATCTGGCATCGTCGTTCGCCGAGACGAACCGCCTGCCATTCGACCTGCCGGAGGCGGAGCAGGAACTGGCCGGCGGCTACAACGTCGAATACAGCTCGATGAAGTTCGCCATGTTCTTCATGGCCGAATACACGAACATGATCGCCGCGTCGGCGCTGATGGTGACGCTCTTCCTCGGCGGCTGGTCGCTGCCGTTCGTGCCGGCGACGGGCGGCGTCCTCGTGGGTCTGGCTCACGTCTGCATCTTCCTTGCTAAACTGTTTGCGCTGCTGTTCTTCTTCATCTGGGTGCGCTGGACGCTGCCGAGATTCCGGTATGACCAACTGATGGGACTCGGCTGGAAGGTGTTCCTGCCGCTGGCACTGGTGAACGTTTTGGTTGTGGCGGGCGTGATCATGGTGGGGTGGTGCAAATGAACGCGTATTCACCAAGAGAAGCATTTCAATTGGGGCAGCCCCTCACCCCGGCCCTCTCCCCGCAAGGCGGAGAGAGGGTGATCTCCAGCTTCGGTGTGCGCAGGTTGATGAATGATGATCTCAACGTCGGTGGTGAGTTCGGTTTCCCTCTCCCCATTCGATGGGGAGAGGGCCAGGGTGAGGGGGTGCGGCGATGAAACTCGAACGCCCCAAACTCACGCTGGCGGAACGGCTCTACGTGCCGGCGATCGTGTCCGGCCTGGCGCTGACGTTCAGCCACATCTTCCGCAAGAAGGTGACGCTCCAGTATCCTGAGGAGAAGCCGGAAATTCCGCCGGCCTACCGCGGCCAGCCGGTGTTGGTGAAGGACGAGGAAGGGCGCGTCAAGTGCGTCGCCTGCCAGCTTTGTGAGTTTGTCTGTCCGCCGCGCGCCATCACGATCAAGCCAATGGAGTATCCGACGGACGCGAAATACGGCAAGGTGGAGAAGACGCCGGCGGAGTTCGACATTGACATGCTGCGGTGCATCTACTGTGGTTATTGCGAAGAGGCCTGTCCGGAGCAGGCGATTTTCCTGCGCGGCCCGTATACCCTGAACGGCCTCTCGCGGAAGGCCATGGTGTTCAATAAGGACAGACTTCTCGAACTCGGCGGCACGTTGCCGGACCCGATCAAGAAGTGGAGAAACAAATGAACTGGTGGAGTCGGGTCAATAGCGCGGTCGAGATCGAGAAATTCGCGCGATTACCGTTTTTCAGTCACCCATTGTGGCGATACGGTATGCCGGTTTTTGTCCTTCTAGTGTTATCGGATGTGCCAAGCATGATCCGCTTGCAGATGCAAATAGCTTCGTCTGGCTTGCGGGAGAAGCTGCCCGTGGAAAGCCTAGACCAATGGGTCAACACGCTCATCTATGGAATATTCCTTCTGCTCATCTACGTTTCCACGCAAGTCCGCTCAATCCGTTTGGTCAAGATTTTCGTTACGCTTGCCTTTATTGCGGGTGGCGTATGTATTCTGTTAGGTCTATCGAACTTGACTGTGACCTTGGCGCGGTTGATCTCTCACTGACCATGCACGACCAACTGTTTTGGTTCTTCAGTATTGCGATGCTCCTGAGCGGGGTGTTGGTGGTTCTTGGCCGCAACCCGGTCACGAGTGCGCTGTTCCTGGTGCTGTCGCTGTTCTTCATGGCGGGACTGTTCGTGCTGCTGGAGGCTTACTTCCTGGCGATCATCCAGATTCTGGTCTATGCCGGCGCGGTGATCGTGTTGTTCCTGTTCGTCATCATGCTGATGGACTTGAAGACCGAGAACGTCCGGCGATTTAGACGGTTCGGCTTGGTCGGAGCCTTGGTCGTGGCGGGCGCGCTGGCGTGGAAGGTGGCGAGCGTGGTCGCAACGATGCCGCAGACGGGCGCGAAGCCGGTGGTCGGCACGACGGAGGCGATGGGCAAGCTGCTGTTCACACAATATCTGCTGCCATTCGAGGTCACATCGGTGCTGCTGCTCATCGCGATGGTCGGCGTGGTGGTGTTGTCGAGGAGGGAGACGAAATGAACGGCGAGCAGACAATCTATCTTGCCGCAGTGGGCTCCTGGAAACATCAAGCGGAAGCGGCTTCCCATGGACCCGCGGTGTGGAATGATCGTCCTGAATGTGGGAGGGGCCTTAGCGCCCCGACCGAAAGCAACGTTATTGACCAGGACAGTCGGGGCACTGAGGCCCCTCCCACATTCAAGGCCGGCGTACTCCGCCTTTTCATCGCGCCGATGTGCGTCCGGATCGGAGGCCCAAGCTTCTCATGATTCCCGTCACCCTCGAACATTACCTGATCGTCAGCGGCCTGCTGTTTTCGCTGGGTCTGGCGGGCGTCATGCTCCGGCGCAACGCGCTGGTGATGTTCATGTCACTGGAGCTGATGCTCAACGCCAGCAATCTCGCGCTGGTGGCGTTCAGCCGGTTTAACGGCAACCTGCATGGGCAGGTGTTTGTATTTTTTATCATCACGGTCGCCGCGGCCGAAGTCGCGGTCGGGTTGGCGATCATCGTCGCGTTGTTCCGGCGCCGGCAGACGGTGCAGGTGGACGAAATCAATTCGATGAGGCTCTGACGCATGGAAGACGTAAGTGGACTATTGCTGCGTGTGCTGGCCGGGCCGCTATCGGCGGCGGTGGTCATCTGGCTGCTTTGCCACAAATCGGCGTTCTACGCTGACTTTGGGTCGATCATGGAGCGGCAGGCGCCAGCGGGCATTGCCATCGCCTTTCTGCTCGGATCAACGCTGTTCGCGTACTGGGCGTTCGGCGCGGTGCGTGACAACACGGCGATGGAGAATCGTCCTCTCTACGAGTTTCTGTCGGTGGGCGACCTGACGGTGGAGGTCAACTGGTCGCTCGACAAGCTTAGCGGGTTGATGCTGATGGTGGTCTGCGGGGTGTCGCTGTGCATCATGGTTTATTCCATTGGCTACATGCATGACGACCCGGGCATCAGCCGATTCTTTGCCAAATTGTCCTTCTTCGTGTTTTCGATGCTTGGGATCGTGCTGTCGGGAAACTTCCTGATGATGTTCTTCTTCTGGGAACTCGTCGGCGTGTCGAGCTACCTGCTCATCGGCTACTGGTATGAGCGGCCCAGCGCGGCGGATGCGGGGAAGAAGGCGTTCCTTGTCAACCGGCTCGGCGATTTCGGTTTCTTGATCGGCATCCTGATGCTATGGGGCATTACCGGCGAGGTGGACTTTGTGCGCGTCAAAAACCAGCTTGCGGCGCATCCAGTGGACGCGAACCTGCTGGCCGTTGCAACGGTGTTGATTTTCTGCGGTGCTGTTGGCAAGAGCGCGCAATTTCCTCTGCACGTCTGGCTGCCGGATGCGATGGAAGGCCCCACGCCCGTCAGCGCGTTGATCCACGCCGCG
>JBAZIR010000426.1:0-5156 GCA_041651735.1 Verrucomicrobiia bacterium
GTCGTCCGCAAAGGCAAGGAAGTCACCCTGTCCATCACCGTGGGCACCGCTACCGAAACCGCAGCGGCCGCCGCTGAAGAGGAGAACGACGTGTCGAACCTCGGCATGACCGTCACTAACCTTACCAAAGACCTGGAGCGCAAGCTCGATTACAAGGGTGAGAAAGGCGTGGTTGTCACCGACGTGGACACCAACAGTCTCGCCTACCGCCGGGGCGTCCGCGAAGGCGATTTGATCATCGAGGTCAACCGCCAGCCGGTGACCTCGGTCGGCGAGTTTGAGAAAGCCGTCAAAGGCGCCCGCAGCAACGTGCTACTGTTGATCAAGAGCAAGGAAGGCAGCCGTTTCGTTCCGTTGCACAAGAAGTGACGTCGGCGCGCAATACGTGACACTCAGGGTTTCTTTGGAAGGATCGCGATCAGCAGGATTCTGAGACGCGACATCTTCTCAACCGTGATGATGCCCTGCGGCGTGTCGATGGTGTCACCCGGGCGGGCGAGACGGCCCAGACGATTCGTGACATAGCCGGCGATGGTGTCGGCCTGCTCGTCTTCAAGGTTCCAGCCGAAGCGATCGTTCAGTTCGCGCAACCGCACGTCGCCACGCACCAACAGCCGCCCATCGGACATCTCCTGGACATCCTGCCGTACGTTCTTCTCTTCCTGCACTTCGCCAAAAACTTCCGCGACGACATCATCGAGCGTCACCATGCCGGCAACGCCACCGTGTTCGTCTGTGACGACGGCGATTTGCGAATGATGCTGCTGAAAACTGCGCAATAGGTCGTCAAGACGCACCGTTTCCGGCACAAACAACGGCGCACGCACCAGTTTGCGGATGTCGAACGGCTCCTTCGATTGCCGCAGGTGTTGGAACACGTCCTGCACATGCAGAATGCCGACAATGTTGTCGAGCGTGCGGTCATAGACCGGCAGCCGCTGATGGCCGCTGCGCGCCGCGCGATTGAGCAACTCCTCGGCCGGCAAACTCCCATCGAGCGCTACGAGATCGGTGCGCGGCACCATCACATCGCGCGCCTTCAGATCCGGCACGCGAAACGCCCGCTCCACCAGCTTGCCCTCCAGTTCATCGATCACGCCAGCTTGGCGGCTCTGGCGAACCAGAATCTGAAGCTCGTCCACGGAATGAACGCTGTGCATTTCGCCGCCGGGTTCCAGTCCCATCAAACGCACGACGGTATTGCTGAAGCCGTTCAGCGCCCACACCAACGGCCGCATCAGCGCCACGGTCAATCTCATCAACGGCATCACCCATAGCGCGGTCGCTTCGCCGCGCTGCACGGCCACGACCTTCGGTACTTGCTCGCCAAACACCACGTGCAGAAACGTGATGAGCACAAACGCCAGCGCCACGGCAATCGTGTGAGTCGTGGCTTCTGCAAAGATCGGTGGCATCCAGCCAAACAGTGGCCACAACAAGTGCACGATCACCGGTTCGCCGACCCAACCGAGACCCAGGCTGGCCATCGTGATGCCAACTTGCGCGCCGGCGATATAGGTGCCGAGGTCGTGCATGGCCGCGAGCACGGTCTTCGCGCCCGTCTGGCCCGCGGCAAGCAGTTCCTCCATGCGGCTGCGACGCACGCTGACCAACGCGAATTCCGCCGCCACGAAGAAGGCGTTGGTCAGCACCAGCGCCGCCACCCCCAGCAGTTTCAACAAGTCCCATGTAAGCGAATCCATACAGTCTCCCTCGATACGTCACCAGATTCTCATACCCGCTTCGGCAAATAGATGTGCACCGGCGAGCCGAACGCCGCTTCGGCTGCCTCGCCAACGGCTTCGGCATACGTCGGATGCGTGAAGATCGTGTGAGCCACCTGCTCCGCTGTTGCGCCAAGCGAGATGACCAGCGTGATCGCAGCGATCAACTCGCCTGCGGCAGGGCCGATGACCTGGCCGCCGAGCACCCGGTGCGTTTCGGCGTCGATAACCAGTTTCACAAAGCCGTCCGTCTCGCCGCTGGCCTGCGCGCGGCCAAGCGCGGCCATCGGGAACTTGCCGACGCGCACCGCACGGCCTTGGGCTTGAGCGTCTGCTTCGGTGAGGCCGACGGAGGCGACTTCAGGATGCGTGAAAACCACGCCGGGCACGGCGGTGTAATCCATCGTTGAGCTTTCGCCGAAGGCGTTTGCCACCGCCACGCGCGCCTGGGCGCTGGCGACGTGCGCGAGCGGAAACCGGCCCACGATGTCGCCGATGGCGTAGATGCCTGATGCGCTCGTCTCCATCCGGTCGTTCACCTCCACGTGGCCGCGTGCCGTCAGTTTCACGCCGGCGGCGTCGCAACCGATGTCGCCAGTGTTCGGCACGCGCCCGACGGAAATCAACACGCGGTCGAAGCCGGGATCAAACTCGCTCATCGTCTCGCCTGTGCGAACCTCGATGCCAGCCTTCCGGAAGAACCTCGCCATCGCGACGCCCAACTCCGCATCCATGCCGGGTAGCAGGTTGGCAAGCGCCTCGACGACCGTAACCTCCGAGCCCAGCGCGCGGAAGATGCACGCAAACTCGCAGCCGATGTAACCGCCACCGATAATGAGCAGCTTCTTCGGCGGCTCGGCCAGATGGAGTGCGTGATTGCTGTTGATGATGCGATGGCCGTCCACGGGCGGCAGGCCCTTCGGCGATGGAGCGGGCCGCGAGCCGGTGGCCATAATGATGTGGGACGCGGTCAGAACATCGTCGCCAACCTGGACCCGGCCTCCGCCAAGCAACTGAGCGCGTCCGCTGACGAACTGGATGCCGTTCTTCCGGAACAGGAACTCCAGTCCTTTGGTAACCGCGCCGGTGACTTTGCGCGCACGGCGGAGCATGGCGTCGGCGGCAAGCCGCGGCCCGGTGGAAACGCTGGCTATGTCGACGCCGAAGTCGCTGGCGTGTTGCACGGTGCGGAACGCCTCGGCACTCGCAAGCAGCGCCTTGGTCGGAATACAGCCGAGGTGGAGGCAGACACCGCCGGGGGGCGCGTCGCTGACGAGAGTGACGCGGGCGCCACGTTGGGCGGCGCGGATGGCGGCAACGTAGCCGCCGGGACCGGCGCCGATGATGAGAAGAGTTGGAGTTTCGTTGGCCACAGGGGGCGCAGGTTAGCGGCGGTCAGGGGCAACAACCAGATTTTTTTGACGGCCACACGAAGGGTTCCAGCTTGTCGTGGCAGCACATCGGAGAATGCGGTAGATTCTCCGGCGTTGGCAGGAAAGAAACTACTTGCGAATTCTCCGCCGGTCGGTTCTTTTGGGAATAGAAGCATGACGACGCCAATCCAAATTGCAGTCGTTTGCGGTTTGATCGGACTCACCTCGACGGCGTTTGCGCAAAAGACTCTGCTGCGCGTCGGCCATTTCCCAAACGTGACCCATGCGCAAGCGATGATTGCGCACGGATTGAGCCGCGAAGGAAAAGGTTGGTTCGAGCAGCGGCTGGGGCCGGACGTGGAGGTGCAGTGGTTTGTTTATAACGCCGGGCCAAGCGCAATGGAGGCGATCTTCACCGAAGGCCTCGACATCACCTACGTCGGGCCAAATCCTGCCATCAACGCGCACCTGAAATCGCGCGGGAAGGAAATCCGCATCGTGGCCGGCGCGTGCAGCGGCGGCGCGGCGTTGGTGGTGCAGGCCGACGGGCGCATCAAGACGGACAGCGATTTCCGCAACCGGAAGATCGCGACACCACAACTCGGCAACACACAGGACGTGGCAGCGCGCGCGTGGCTGGTATCGAAAGGTTTCCGTGTGACGATGACGGGTGGTGACGCATTGGTGGTGCCGACGGCCAATCCCGATCAACTCGCGCTGTTCCAGAGAGGCTACATAGACGCCGTGTGGACGGTGGAACCGTGGGTGACGCGACTGCTGCTGGAGGCGAAGGGACAATTGTACCTGGAGGAAAGCGCGCTGTGGCCGCAGACCGGCGGCCGGTATGTCACAACGCATTTGGTCAGCAGCGCGCGGTTCCTGAGGGAACAACCGGCGTTGCTCAAACGCTGGATCGCCGCGCACGTCGAACTGACGCAGTGGATCAACCAACATCCCAGCGACGCGAAGCGCCTTCTCAACGCCGAGATCAAGGCGGAGACGACGAGGGCGCTGCCGGGTGAAGTGCTCGATGGCGCGTGGCGGCGGCTGGAACTGACGCACGACCCGGTCCGCGCCTCGCTGCTGCGGTCCGCCGAGGACGCGCACCGCATCCGGCTTCTGCGCGAGAAGCCGGACCTGTCGCACATCTACGATTTGAGGTTGCTCAACGAGGTCCTGCGTGACAAAGGTTTGGCGGAGATTCCATGAGCACGGCCCACGAAGAACTGCGCCCCGCGATACCGCTGAAGCTGGAGGTGGAGCATGTCTCAAAAACGTTCCACAGCAAGCGCGCGGCGGTCCATGCGCTGGACGACGTGAGCTTGACGGTGAGCGAAGGCGAGTTCGTGTGTCTGGTAGGGCCGAGCGGCTGCGGCAAATCCACGCTATTGAACATCATCGCGGGACTGGACACCGCTGACAACGGCCGGGTGCTCGCTGACGGCAAGCCCGTGACCGGACCCGGCCGCGACCGGATGGTGATGTTTCAGGAATCGGCGCTTTTTCCATGGCTCGACGTGGTGGATAATGTGTTGTTCGGGCTGAAGCTCAAACCCAACCTGAACAATCGGGAACGGAATGAAGTGGCCCGCTTTTATCTCCAACTGGTCGGGCTGGAGAAATTCCACCATGCCAGTATTCACGAGCTTTCCGGCGGCATGAAACAGCGTGTGGCACTGGCACGGGCGCTGGCGCCAAATCCGCGGGTGCTGCTGATGGACGAGCCATTCGGGGCATTGGACGCTCTGACGCGGGAACAGTTGTATGGCGATATCCAGGAAATCTGGCAGAAACGGCGCAAGACGATCATATTCGTCACGCACAACGTGCGCGAGGCGGCCTGCCTCGGCGAGCGCGTCGTGCTCTTCTCGCCGCGGCCCGGCCGGATCGAAGAGGAGTTCCGGATCGGCCTGCCGCACCCGCGCGATATCAACAGCGTCGGTCTGGCCGAGCACGCCGCGCAGATCATGCGGGCGCTGAAACGTCATTGGCCGTCCAACAGCCCGGAGGTGTCGGAATGAAGCGTTTCCTGACCGCAGCGGCTGTGTTCGCGGCGCTG
>JBAZIR010000427.1:0-5155 GCA_041651735.1 Verrucomicrobiia bacterium
CCGCTAAACACGCGAAAAGTTTTTCTCTAGCGTTCTCTAGCGTGTTTCGTGGGCAATCTCTGCGTGTCTATTCCCGCATCGCGTCGGGATTCAGTCCCACGTTCTTGCACCAGTCGCGATAGGCGAACGGCGAAATCTCCGACGGCTTGACCTCACTGCGACCGCCCCAATAGACGGCGGCGAGCGTCACTGGGATGCCGCATTGCTTCAGGTGCGCGTCGATGGCGGCTTTGTGGGCGAGGACGGTCTCCTTGTCGGGCGCGTGGGCGACGGCCATGATGTTGACGTTGCCGAAGTCAGGGCCGGCGTCGCGCCAATAGGCGTGTGTGAGCGCGTGAAAGCGGCCCACTTCGGCGCCCGCTTCCAACTCGCGGCCGGCCGGCACGGCCCAGTGGAACAAGCCGTTGAAACCGGTCACCTTCTCGCCGCTGGCGAGTGGCTTGACGTGTTCGAGGAACGTCGAGAAGCGGCCGATGAGATTGCGGTGGCTGAAGTCTTCGGCGATTTCACAGAACTTCTCCAACGGCACACCGGCTTCGCGCGCGCGCGTCTCCCAAAGATTGCGGCAGAGTTCCTCCGGCGTAAACTCGCGTTTGAGGGCGATGAGCACACGCCACTCCAGCTCCGTCAGCTGCACAACGTCGAACTCGACAGGCTCGGCGGGCGCGTCGCTTTTGCTGCCGGGCATGATGCCGCGCCGGCGCATGTGGCCGACGCCGAGTGAAAACATCCTCTTCGCTGGCATGAGCCGGAACGCCGTCGCACCGATCTGCCGCATCAGGAACTCGCAGTGTTTCTGGACCGAGTAACCCTGTGGCACCTTCAACGTCGTCCAGAGTCTGTAGTCGCAGCCGGGCGCCACCACGTCGGTGGAGCGAATGACGATGTGGCCGGAGAACGGGTCCTTCCGCAACAGGAACTCGAACGCAGTGTTGAGCCTCTCCTCCGGCACCTTCCACGCCACGAGCGCGCCGGGAGCGAGGTTGTTGGCCAGCAGCGTCTGCCGCACGCGCCGGATGACACCTGTGGCGAGCATGGCACGGATGCGTTCGATGACCACGGCGGTGTCCACGCCAGAGAGGCGGCTGATCTCGGCGAACGGATCTCGTTGAAACCCGCCGACCTTGTCTTCCGAAGCCTCCAGAATCCGGTGGTTGACCGGATCGCCGATGGCAATGGGCGCAGTCGTTTGAGTCATAGGCGCGTAATCTAACACATTGCGCAAGCGGTGCCCGGCGAAACTTCGTCTTGGAATTTCGCGCAGTATTCGCGACTATGCTTGCATGTTCGTCACTGGAGTAACAATCACCATGAGAAACAGTTTCATTCTCCTCTTTGCCGCTTCCTGCGCCGCGCTCGCGGTCGCCGCCGAGCCGGTTGTGCTGGAAAACCGTGCGCTCCGCGTTGAGATCGAGCCCGACAGCGGCCGGATCAGTGTCCGCGAGAATACCAGCGACCGGGTCTGGGAACAACCCGCCCCGGAAAAGTCCACTCCGCGGAGTGAGCCCGTGTATCGTGTGCTGAAGCAGACCAAGACCTCCATTGAAGCCACGCGCGCTTTCGACGCCGGCAAAGACAAGCGCGTCACGCTGCGGTTGCGTTTCTCCCTGCCGGGCGCGAACGCGTCCGACTTGCGTGTCGAAGCGAGCGCTGAGGATCCGTCGAAACCTTGCGTTTCCCATCGGTTCATCGAGCCGTTCGTGCTCGACGTCCCGCGCGGCGTGTTGGCGGTAGCCGACTACAGCAACGGTCATCTCTATCCCCTCGATTTGCAGCCGTTCCCGCGCGGCAGTTTCGGTGGCGATCGGCTCGACATGCCGTGGGTCGGGCTGTGCGATCTCGATTCGGGAGCCGGCTGTCTGCTGCTGCTGGAAACCAGCGACGACTGCGAGGTGAGGATGCAAAAGGTCACCGGCAAAGGCGGCCGTTCTCTGGTCGCGCCACAGGTGACGTGGCGTCCGCAAAAAGAGGCGTTTGGCTACACGCGCATCCTGCTTTACCACTTTTCGGCGAAAGGCGGCTACGTCGCGCTCTGCAAACGCTACCGCGCTTACGCGAAGGAGCACGGCCTCATCGTGCCGTTCACGGAGAAGCTGAAAAAGAACCCGAACTTGAAACGGCTGTTTGGCGCGCCGGACGTGTGGGGCGACGCGACGCTGGCGTTCGCGCGCGAAGCGAAAGCCGCGGGCGTCGAGAAGATGCTCATCCACGGCAAACCCGCCAAGCCCGCCGACATGCGCGCCGTGAACGATCTCGGCTATCTCACCAGCGAATACGACAACTACACCGACATTCTCCAGGCGAAGGACGGCAAGCTTGATTCCAACCACGCCATGCTGCCGGACGACGCTGTTTTGAAGAGCGACCAGCAGCGCATGGCGGCATGGCTGACCTGGGACAAGAAAACGCAATACATGAAACGCTGCCCAACGCTTTGGGTGGCTGCGGCGAAAGCGACCGCCGACAAGGTGCTCGCCGAATGGCCGTTCATCGGGCGGTTCATCGACGTGACGACGGCTGAAAGCGCGTATGAATGCTACGACCCGAAGCATCCGATGACGCGCACGCAGAAACGCGAGTGCGGGCCGGCGCTGCACCGCGTGTTTCGCGACCGCAAGCTGGTGATGGGTGGCGAGCACGGCATTTGGTGGTGCGTGCCGTGGGTGGATTACATCGAGGGCATGCAGAGCGGCGGCTACGCCTCGTGGCCGGCCGGCCACCTGCTTCATCCGAAGACGAAGGACCAGGAGTTCGAAGGCGCGTGGGGCAAGCTGAAAACCAAGTGGGCCGACTACGCGAAATGGGGCATTGGCCACGAATCCCGCGCGCCGTTGTGGGAACTAGTCTTCCACGACTGCATCGTCTCGACGTGGTATTGGGGTGACGCGAGCGACTTCCTGCTCGACGCCGCGCCGGAGATCACGCCGAAGAAAGACGCTTTCAACATTCTCTACGGCACCATCCCGCTGCTCTGGGCCAACAAGGAAGGGGCGTGGCATAAGGATCGCGCCGTGTTCCTTCGCACCTATCGCAACACCTGCAAGCTCCACGAGACGCTGGCGACGGCGGAGCTCGTGTCGCACGAGTTCGTCACCCCCGACCGCGCCGTGCAGCGCACGCGCTTCAGCGACGGCACGGTCTGCGTCGTCAACTTTGGCGAGAAGCCATATCGCGCGACCCTCGGCGGCAAGGCATGCGAGCTGCCGCAGAACGGCTGGATCGTGACGGGACCGAAGGGGCAGCAATCGCTGGTGCTGGAAAACGGCAAGCCCGTAACGACCATCCGCACGCCGGGCTATGCCTTCAGCGACCGCGACGGCGTGCCCGTGACGCTGACTGCCGAGTCGGAAGGCCGGTTGCGCGTGACCGTCGGCGCGGCGACTTCGCGCGTGACGCTGCGGCCGTCAGACGCGGATCGCGCAAGCAAAGCCACTACCGGCGTGCTCTATCGTTGCGACGCCGAAGGGCAGCCGCTCGACGTGATGGAATTCCACGCGGGCGCGGCGGGCCAGATCGAGTTTGGGCCCGTGGCCGCGCCGGCCTCGTTCTTGTTGCTGAGAGGCAAGGGCATGCAGCAGCCAGACCTCCGGGTAAGCGACATGCAGATTGAGCCGGCGGTGCCGAAACAAGGCAACAAGATGCGCATTTCGACCGCAATCTCCAACTACGGCGGCGTCGCGGTGAGCGGCGCGGCGGTGGATTTCTGCATGGATGGCCGCGCCACGAGCCGCGCGATGGTCAATCTCAAGCCCCGCGCCGGCACGCGAGTCGTCGCGGAAATGGACACGGCGGCAGTCGACGGCGCTCGCGTGCTGTCAGTGACGGTGAACTCGTCCGGCAAGGTGAAGGAATTATCAACGTTGAACAACCACGCCGAGCAAACGGTCCGGGTGGTTGCCGATTGGTCGCGCTGGCCTCATCACAAACTGCTGCGTGTTTCAGCCGCCGGCGTGGCGCGCGAGGACGAAACGGTGGTTGTGCCATTCACGTTGCCTGCCGGGGGCGATCCGAATTCGGTGCGCGTGGCGGAAGCGGGCGCCGACGGCAAGCCGGGGAAAGCCGTGCCGGCGCAACAGGACGGCGGCAAGCTTTGCTTCGTCATGCCTGGCAGCCTGGCGGCTGACGCGACGCGCAAGTTTGTAGTGCTCTGGCGCGACAAGTCCGCGCTTCCTGCGTCGCTGGCTCCCGGCGGCTCATTCTGGCGCGCGGCGCAGCAGACGGTGATCGCGCCCGGCTACGAGACCCGGTTTGAAAACGGCACATTGACGTTCCTCGCGGCGCGCAAGGAAGGGATCACTGGCAAGAACTTCTTGAAGAACCTGATCTTGTCGTCCCGCGAGACCGGTTGGGGCAGCGAAGAGGGAACGGTGGAGAAATTCGATGTGGAGCACAGCGGCCCGGTGCGCACCGTCGTGCGCGTCCGCAAGGCGCTGAAGGACGGCGTGGTTTACGAGAAGCGATACACGTTCTACCCGCAGCGGTTTGATGTGGAGATCACTGTCAATAAGCCCGCCGGCTATCTCTACTCGCGCGCCCACTATCTCGACCGTTGCGCCTTTGCCGATGACAGGGGCAACACGGCGGTCGTGGACGGCCATGGCGACGCCGAGAATGTTTACGGCCGCAACGCGAAGCCGAAGTGGTATGCAGTCTTCACGCCGGATTGGGCGCACTCATGCGTGGCGCTGACACCCGTCGATAGCCTGGCCTATTGGGACACGGGTGGCAGTTGGGGCAGCATCGGGTTTCACACCGGCGCAAAGCAGGCGAACGGCATCCGGATGAGCTACGTGATTCATCCTGGCGCGAAGGACGCGGGCTTTGCTGGAGTGGATTGCCGGAGGCTTGCCACACCGCCGGCGGTGGCCTGGGAGTGAACCGGTCCGTTGGAACCGGGCGCGTGTGCCGCGGCTACTCGACCTGTTTGTCCGTCCAGAAATCGTAGGTCTCGCCGTAGTCGTTGATCAGTTGCGACGTCGTCGGGCCAAAGACCAGACAGACGTGGCGCCCCTCGTATCTCCAGGACCAGCGGCACCAGGTCTTGGCTCTCAGCATCCATTTCTCGCCGTTCGCCCGCTGGACCAGAACTCTCTCGCCGTTGAAGTTCTTGATCAACAGGGCGCGCTCGAAGCTGCCGATTCTCCTGCCCGGCATG
>JBAZIR010000428.1:0-5147 GCA_041651735.1 Verrucomicrobiia bacterium
TGGCGAACGCGCAGAAGGTGAAGCTGCCCGTCATTATAAACGGACGCATTGACAAAGGGGACGACTGGGACGTGTTCACATTCACCGGCAGAGCTGGCGACACGGTCGTCGCGGAAGTTTACGCGCGCCGGCTCGATTCCCCGATGGATTCCGAAATCAAGCTGACCGATGCCAGGGGCCAACTGCTTGCGTTCAGCGACGACCAGGAGGATCTCGGCGCGGGCGTCAATACCCACCACGCGGATTCCTACTTCAGGGCCAAGCTGCCTGCCGACGGGACCTACTACGTCCACATTGGCGATACCGGGCGCAAGGGCGGCGAAGAGTATGGCTATCGCCTGCGCATCAGCGCGCCTCAACCCGATTTCGCGTTGCGTGTCGTGGCCAGTAGCACCAGTGTTCGGCAAAAGGGCACCGCTGCTTTCAGCGTCTATGCCACACGCAAGGACGGCTTCGATGGCCCCATCAAGGTCACCCTGAAGAACCCTCCGGCTGGATTCACTCCCTATCCTGTCACGCTGAACGGCACTCAGAACATCACCCGCCTTAGCTTCAAGGCGGGCTTGGCGACCCAAGGCCCCATCAATATCACTGTCATTGGCAGCGCGAGAATCGGAGACAAAAGGGTCGCCCATACTGCCGTGGCTGCGGAAGACAAGATGCAGGCATTCTTGTGGCGGCACCTCGTCCCTGCCCAGGAGCTGAAGGTTCTTGTTTTCGATCCTTCCTCCCAGCCGCCGTCCAGACGCGAGCCGCGCGAGATCTCGGCCGAGGTAATGGCCCAAGCCAAGATCAAAGCCGCCGAGTTGCAGACCAAGGGTCAGAAGTTCAGCAAGAAACAGGTGGCTGGCCGGATACAGCAAATCAGGTATCTTTTTGACGAGGGGCTGATCACCGACGATTTCTTCGGCGAGAAAACCGCCGAATGCGAAGCCGCCACGCAGTGAGATGCTGAGACGGTCGCGCACACTCCGTAGCGTTACTCGCCCATGACCTTGATGATGGCCTTCTTCCGGCGCTGGCCGTCGAACTCGCAGTAGAACACCTCCTGCCACGGGCCGAGGTCGAGCTTCCCGTCCGTCACCGGCACGATGACTTGATGGTGGACGAGGATGTTCTTGAGGTGGCTGTCGCCGTTGGTTTCGCCAGTGCGATGGTGATCGTAGTCCTCGCGGAACGGCGCGAGCGACTCCAGCCATTTATCAATGTCCCGCCAGAGGCCCGGCTCGTTGTCGTTCACCACCATGCCGGCGGTGATGTGCATTGCCGACACCAGCACCATCCCTTCGCGGATGCCGCTCTTGCGCACCGCCGCCTCCACCTTGTCCGTGATCCGCACGTATTCGCGATGCTTCTGCGTTTGGAACCAGAGATACTCGGTGTGAAATTTCATAGCGGCGCCCATCATAAGCTCGACGGCGTCCCGGCTGAAGTTGATTTTTGGTTTCCGAAGCCTTTAACTGGTTGGAAATGTCTATGGCAAAAAACTTCAGTGGTTTGGTTGAACTCATGCCGTCCTTCGGTCCGCGGCCGGAGATCAGCCATGTCGTGTTCGACTTCGATGGCACGTTGTCGTTGATCCGGCAGGGTTGGCCGGAGGTGATGGTGCCCATGTTCGTGGAAATGCTCCCGCGCCTGCCCGGTGAGTCCGACGAGGCTGCGCGGCAGCTCGTGACCGACGACATCATGCGGCTCAACGGCAAGCAGACCATTTACCAGATGATCCAGCTCGCCGAGCGCATCAAGGAACGCGGAGGCCAGCCGCGCGAGCCGCTCTGGTATAAACATGAATATCTCCGCCGACTCGATGAACGCATCCGCTCGCGCACCGAGCGCCTCCGCAGCGGCGCGGCGCGGCCGGATGATTTTCTCGTCCACGGCTCGCGGTCGTTGCTGGAGATGCTGCGACAGCGCGGTATGACGGTCTATCTTGCCAGTGGCACCGACGAGCCATTTGTGAAGGCCGAATCCGACCTGCTCGACCTGACGCGTTACTTCGGCCGGCATATCTATGGCGCGCAGGACGACTACAAAACCTTCTCGAAGAAAATGGTGATCGAGCGTATCTTGCGTGAGAACAAGATTCCTGGCGCGCGCCTGCTTTCCTTCGGCGACGGTTACGTCGAGATCGAGAACACGAAGGAAGTCGGCGGCCTTGCGGTCGCTGTGGCCAGCGACGAGGCCGCCAACGGCTCCGGTCGCATGGATGAATGGAAACGCCGCCGGCTGATTGGCGTCGGCGCGGATGTTGTCATCCCGGACTATCGCGACGCCGGCGCATTGCTCGAACTGATTTTTGGAAAATGAACCCACCTACACCGCTCGATTTGTCGAAATTGAAAGTCTACCCGCTGGCCCAGCGGAAAAGCCTGAGCCAGATTCACGACATCCTGGTGAATCCCGACACCGCACCGCCCTCTTGCGATGCCGCCGCGGCGGCCGCCGTGGAGAGTTGCGCGCGGCAGATCGCGGCGGCGCGGAAGAAAAACGCCAGTGTCATTCTGATGTATGGGGCACACCTGGTGAAGAACGGCGGCGCGGCGGTCGTTGAGAGGCTGCTGACCGGCGGTTGGGTGACCCATCTTGCCACCAACGGCGCGGGCACGATTCACGATTGGGAGTTCGCGTTCCAATCGTGGTCCACCGAGAGCGTGCGCGAGAACGTCGCCAGCGGCACGTTTGGCACGTGGGACGAAACCGGCCGCAATATCCAGCTCGCATTGCTGGCGGGCGCGTTGCGCGGCGAGGGCTACGGCGCGGCACTGGGCCGGTTCATTCATGAAGACGGCGTTGCGTTGCCGACCACGGAATCCCTGGAGCATGCGTTGCGCACCGAGCCGGCGCATCCGCTCTCATCCGCGTGCGCCGATCTGCTTGTGGCGATGCGACAGCACGGCCTTGCTGCCGGTCGCATCGAGGTGAAGCATCCGTGGAAACACACCTCCATCCTCGCCAACGCTTTTCGCCACGGGATTCCCATGACCGTTCATCCCGGTATTGGCTACGACATCATCACCAACCACCCGATGTACAACGGCGCGGTGGTCGGCCGCGCGGCGGCCACGGATTTCCGGCTCTTCGGCCGCGCGGTGGACGGACTCGACGGCGGCGTAGTGATGTCGATCGGTTCGGCGATCATGGCACCACAGGTGTTCGAGAAAAGCCTGAGCTGCGTCAACAACCTCCGCCTGCAAGCCGGCCGGCCGATTGTGCGCGACCACAACATCCACGTCGTGGACCTGCAGGATGGTGGCAACTGGGACTGGACGCGCGGCGAGCCGCCTCGGACCAGCCCGGCCTACTACCTCCGTTTCTGCAAGAGCTTCTCGCGCATGGGTGGCGCGATGCACTATGTCCAGTGCGACAACGTCGCCTTCCTGCATAACCTTCATCATCAACTGCGACGCGCATGAACCGGCAACGCTTCAACGCCCTCACGGCGCTCTATCCCCGGCTTCGTATCGCCGTCGTCGGCGACTTCTGCCTCGACCGTTATCTGGAGATCGACCCGGCGCGGAGCGAGACCTCGATCGAAACCGGCCTGGCTGTTCACAACGTCGTCGGCGTGCGCAGCCAGCCCGGCGCGGCCGGCACGATCCTCAACAACCTCGTCGCGCTCGGCATCGGCGAGATTCTTCCTGTCGGCTTTGCCGGTGACGATGGCGAAGGTTTCGAGTTGCGCCGCGCGCTGCAAGCCAGGGCCGGTGTCAAACTGGACCATTTCCTCCAGACCGCCGGGCGCCGCACGTTTACCTACTGCAAGCCACTCGTGATGGAGCCCGGCAAGGAGCCGGTGGAGTTGAATCGGCTCGACAGCAAGAACTGGACGCCCACGCCGGTCGACGTTCAGGATATTCTCATCAAGTCGGTCCGTGCCCTCGCTGAAACCGCGGACGCCATCATCCTCATGGACCAGGTGGACATGGCGGAAACCGGCGTCGTCACTACGAAACTGCTGGACGCCATCAAGGACATCGTTGCCACGCGGCCTGGACTGCTCGTCATGGCAGACAGCCGGCGAGGATTGAAAGGTTATCCCGCCGTCACGTTCAAGATGAACGCCGCCGAATTGAGCGCGCTGACCGGCGCAGCGAACACACTGGCTATCGAGGAGGTTGAGTTGTTGGCCGGGTCGGTCGCGCGGCGGCACGGTCGCACGGTTTTCGTCACGCTCGCCGAGCGCGGACTCCTCGGGGCGACGCCGACCGGCCAGGTGGCACATGTTCCCGCGTTGCCGTTGCGCGGGCCGATTGACATCGTCGGCGCGGGCGACTCCGTGACGGCGAACCTGAGCGCCTCGCTGGCCGCCGGCGCGACTCTGCGCGAATCGCTGGAGATGGCCGCCATTGCTTCCTCTGTCGTCATCCATCAACTGGGCACCACCGGTGTCGCCACCGTTGCCGACATCGGCGCCTTTGTCTAAGGAGTGCAATCATGGAATGCAAGAAGCAGACGAACGCCAAGCGTTGCAATTGCAGCTATGGCGGCTGTTCCAAGAAAGGGGCTTGCTGCGACTGCCTGCGCTACCATCTCGACATGCGGCAGCTTCCCGGTTGTTGTTTCCCTGACGAGCAGGAACGCACCTATGACCGCAGCTTCGAGCGCTTCTCCCAGCTTGTGCAATCAGGCGCGGTTTGACGAGCCATGCGGATCCACTGGGGAGCTGTTCCAACTGCGTCGGATTTCCAGCCGGAAGCGGAGGGGTGGAACCCGATCCGTGAGCCATCGCCGATGCTCATGCAAATCATCGCTTTGCCGTTGTGCGTCGTCATTGCGGGTTTGCTCGGCGGCATTCTTCACTACGTTGCGCCGCGTGGCATCTGCGGTCACGGAAGCGTGAGTTTCTCCGGTCCGGACGTTCTTATTTTGCTCGGCGGCATGGTGGCGGTGGTGGTCTTGTTCATTGCGGTGCATGAGATGATTCACGCGCTGGTCCATCCCGCGCAAGGTCGCACGGACAAGACCATCATCGGTATCTGGCTGAGCCGGCTGCTGTTCTACGCGCACTACGAAGGGGTGTTGTCGCGGACGCGGTTCCTGGCCGTGTTTGCTGCGCCGCTGGTCGTGCTCTCGCTCTGCCCCATCCCTCTCATCGCGCTGCTGGACGCGTGGGGAAAATGGCCGGCGGTCGAGATGTGCCTGACGGT
>JBAZIR010000429.1:0-5146 GCA_041651735.1 Verrucomicrobiia bacterium
CGCCTTTGGCACAGTGGCCACGGCACGCGGTGCTGGTGCGGCAGGTGGCGGCGGCGGCGGCACAAAAGCTTTGGCGACAACCGTTGCCGGCTTCGCAACAACAGCGCGCGGCGCAGCGGGCGGCGGCGTGGGCGCCTTGACAGCCACTTGTGGCGTGCTGACGACCGGTGCCGGTGCTGGAGCGACGGGAGGAACGGGATTCTCCTGTGGAGGAGGAGGTGGCGCGGCCACCGGCATCGGTTCCGGCGTCGGCGCCACAGGCGCAGGCGCAGTCGAAAGTAATGCAACGATGTTCTCGGCGCGGAGTGGCTGCACGACCAGACCCAAACCGTTGGCGGCGCGCACTTGGCTCTCAATGTCGGCGGAGGGCGCGTCGGCGGTGAAGACGACTTTGAGATCGGGAAAACGCGAGCGGGCGAATTCGGCAAGCTGTGTCCCGGCGACATCGAGGTCGCTGACGAGCGCGTCCATGGGCTGGACCTCGAAAGCGCCGAGGGCCTCTTCGAGCGTCGTCGCGCCAGAGACGTGGAACTGCCCGACGAACGGCGGCGCGGTCAGTTGCGCGGTGAGAGCATCCACGACCGCACGGTCGTGGTTCACGATGAGAAGGACAGTGGCCATCAGAACCTCACTTGATTTGACGCCGGCGCGACAGGCGCGGCGGGGTTGGGTTGCACAACGGCGGGCGGCAGCGCGCCGGGCAGGTCGGGCGGCAACGGAAACCATCGCAGGACCGCAGCGGTATCTGCCGGTGTGAACCGGTGGTACCGCGTCCAGAACGCAAGACCGATGCCGGCTATCTGGATCGAGAATGTTAACGTCACCATGGCGGCTGCCATCCAGAAGAGCAGGGTGGTGCGCAGTTTGTGGCTGTCCACGTTATGGAGGAACTCGAAACGCATCGCCACCATGCCCACCTCGACGAGGCTGCCGCTGGATAATCGGGTTTCTTCGTTGATCGGCTTGCCATTGACGTAGACGCCATTCGTGGACTTGCAGTCGCGCACGACGATACCCCGCCGCGTCAGCCGTATGACGCAGTGGCGGCCGGAGATGCCGTCGTCCACCAGCCGCAGCGTATTGCCCGGGTCGCGGCCAATGGACAGTTCCGCGCCCTTGGGTTGAATACACTCGCCTTCGCGGGTGCCGTTTTCGATGATGAGGTGATACATGCTGCGCCGCCACGAAGCGGTGAAGGCGACTTTACGGAGAGGCTCGAATCCTGTCAATCCGTCACTGCCGCCAGTTTTACTGGCGACGGTGTGCCGGCCAGTCAATCCCTGTGGACTTTGCGGCCCGGCTCCACTACAAACCCTCATGTCCGTTTCCGTGCGGCTCGCCAGATCGGGTCGGTTCCGGAAACACAGTGCGTAATGAAAACCAACGATTCAGATTTACGCGAGCAGTTCAACCGGTTGCAGGCGCTGCACAACATCAGCACGGCGCTCAACACCACACTCGACCCGCGTCAGGTGGTCAGCCTCGTCCTGCGCGAGGCCGTGCGCGTGACCAAGGCCGACAGCGGCTCGGTGGTGCTTCTGAATCCCGAAACCGGCCAGTTGGACATCGAGGATTCGTTCGGGCTGGGACCCAAGGCCATGCTCCTCAAACTGCGTCTCGGTGAAGGCATCACCGGCTGGGTTGCCGAACACGGTCAGCCGTTGCGCGTCGGCGACGTCACCTGTGAGCGGCGCTATGTGGCCGTCCGCGAAGGTGTGCGCAGCGAACTGGCCGTGCCGCTGGAGTTCGAGGGCCAGGTTCAAGGCGTGATCAACGTGGACTGTGACCGGTCGGATGCCTTCAACGCGGCCGATGAAGAACTGCTGCTGGCGATGGCGGCACAGGCTGCGCGCGTGCTCCACAATGCCTGGCTCATTCGCCAACTCCGCCAGCGCGCCGCGCAGCTGGACACTCTCATCACCATCGGCCAGGACATCCTGTTGCCGCTCACATTGGAAGAAGTGCTCCGGCACATCGTGCGCGAGGCCCGGCGGCTGATGCGGGCGCGTCTTTGTTCCGTGCTGCTGCTGACGCCGGATCGCGAGGAGTTGGAGTTGAAGGCCAGCGATGGCGCGGGCGAGGATTACGTGCGGCGGCCGAACCTCAAAGTCGCAGACTGCCTCGTGGGTGTTGTCGTGCGCCGCAAGCGGCACCTGACCATTCCCAATGTGCAGGAGAGCGATCAGTTTCGGCACACCGAACTGGCGCGTCAGGAGGGATTGGTGTCGCTCCTGAGCGTGCCGCTCGTCTCTGGCGAAGAGGTGATCGGAGTGCTGTCGGTTTATACCGGCGAACCCCACCGTTTTTCCAACGACGAAATCCTGTTGTTGACGGCACTGGGCAGCCTTGGCTCCGTCGCGGTTCGCAAAGCGCAACTTTACGAAAAGGTCCTGGATGTTGAGGAACAACTCCGCCAGAACGAACAGCTCAGCGCGCTCGGCCTGCTCGCCGCGGAGATCGCGCACGAGATTCGCAACCCGCTCACGGTCGTCAAGATGCTGTTCCACTCGCTCGACCTCCGGTTTGCCGCGGACGATCCGCGCACCAAGGACGCCACCATCATCGGCGAGAAGATGGACCAGATGAACCGTATTCTGGACCAGACGCTGACGTTTGCGCGGCGCAGCGAGCCGGAACTGAAACCGACCGACGTGAACGCGCTCTTCGATGATGTGTTACTGCTTGTGCGCCACAAGCTGATGCAACAAAGCATCACGCTCCAGTGGCAACCGGCGGCTGGCCTGCCGCTCGCGTCGTTGGACCGCACGCAGATCGAGCAGGCCGCGCTCAATCTCATCCTCAATGCCACCCAGGCGATGCCGCGAGGCGGCACGCTCACCATCACCACGCAAGCGCGCGAGCCAGGCGTCTGCGTGAACATCAGCGATACCGGCGTTGGCATGACGGACGAAGTGCGCGAGCGGCTGTTTGATGGATTTCTTACCACCAAGTCTGCCGGCACGGGGCTTGGCCTCGCCGTCGTGCGCAAGATTATTGATGCTCACCACGGCCGCATTGAAGTGGACAGTTCCCCCGGCAGAGGCACCACCTTCCGCGTATTCCTGCCGGCATAAGATCACGCCCGGCGGCGGTTCCGGAATTGTTGGGTGACGTAACTCTTCGCCCGTGTCACCGCCTCGACCAGACTGGCTCCGCGCGCCAGCCATGCCGCAATTGCCGCCGAGTAGATGCAGCCGCTGCCGTGAATCTTTACCTTTGCCGCGCGTGGCGCGCGGAATTCGTGAAGCCTCCCGCTCTCGCACAGCACGTCCACGGCTGGCTCGCCTTCCGGCAGGTGGCCTCCCTTGATCAACACGGCGACGCCCATGCGCGCAGAGAGCCGCTTGGCAGACTCTCGCATCTGCCGGACGCTGCGGATCGGTTCGCCGCCGAGCAACACGCGGGCTTCGTCGAGATTGGGAGTGACGAGCGTTGCCAGCGGCAGCAGTTTATCACGCAACGTCGCAACCGCTCGCGCGCTCAACAGCCGGTGGCCGCTGCTGGATATCATCACCGGGTCCACAACAACGTTTTTCAACCGCCACCGCGCCAGTTCGCGTGCCACTGCGGCCACAATGGTTGCGTTCGCCAGCATTCCCGTTTTCACCGCTGCCGGCCGGGCTTCGTCGCACACCGCTTGAATTTGAAGACTGACGATTTTGGAGCGCGCGGCCTGGACGCCGATGACTTCGCGCTCGTTCTGACAGGTGAGGGCGGTGATGGCGCTCGCGCCGCGAACACCGAGCGCCCAGAACGTGCGCAGGTCTGCCTGCACGCCTGCGCCGCCGCAGCTATCGGAGCCAGCGATGGTCAGTGCGAGGGGATGTGGCGTGGTGGAGGGCATGGCGGCTGGCAAACTCAGTGTTGGATCTCGGCAAGTTGATGAACGTGGCTCAACTCTTGTTTCCTTCCATCGCATCCAGAAGGAATTTCTCGTGCGGCTCGTAGTGGAAGAATCGAGCAACGATGGACTGACGTTCCAGAGCGGCGTTGTAGTCGCGGATTTGCGCGTTGTAGTCGCTCGCCGCGCTTTGCGCGGCCGCGAACACGGCGGGCAGCGCCGTCGCAGCTTCAACAAACCGTTCGTCGCCACCGACCATGAGGGCGTCGCGCAATTTGCGGCTCAATTGATCTTCCGCCCGCGCTTTCATCGCAAAGCCGGAAACGAACTCCGCCTGCGTGAGCGCGTCGTGCAGTTCGAGAACGGGCGGATCGTCGGGGCGCGCGGCGCCGGCGACCATCTGGCGGCCGAGATCATGGCGTTTCTCCAGAGCGGCTTGGACACGCGACCACACGGCGGCGACGTGCGCAGTTCGCGCCTGGAGCCGGCGTTTGCCCAGCGCCAGCACCACGACCGCCCAGAGCAGGGCCAGTCCGACGATGCCGATGAGTCTCACAGTCGGGCTTGCACTCCCTGGTTAACCTCGGCGGCTTTCTCCGCGCCGCAGAGCAGTTCAACCAACTTGAAGGCGAACTCCATCGCCGTGCCCGCCGACTGGCTGGTGATCACCGGCCCGTCCACCACGACGCGATCGTTCACGACTTCGCCGGCGGCCAGTTGTGCCCGCGAACCGGGATGACAGGTGGCGCGCTTGCCTTTCAGCACGCCGTAAGCCGACAGCACTGTCGGTGCGGCACAAATGGCGGCGATGATTTTGTTTCGGGCGCGCAGCCGCTCGATGAGTGTCTTGATGCGTGGGTCGGCGCGGAGGTTGTTGGTGCCGGGCTGGCCGCCGGGCAGGACGATCATGTCGAACTCGTCGGTGCGCGTCAGCGCGTCATCCAGCCCGCAGTCCGGCAGGTGTCTGGTCTTGCGCGACGCCTCGATTGCGCCAGGCTTTGTGCCGGCCACTGTCACCTCGACGCCGGCGCGGCGCAGGATGTCAATGACCGTGATTGCCTCGATCTCCTCGAACCCGGGCGCGAGTGGAACCAGAACCTTTTTCATAATCATTTGACTCTAACACGGATGCCATTCCGTCTTCAACGTCCCCGCCGGCTATTGGATGGGATGGGATTGGGCGCAACTTGACACCCGCGCCATAATAGGGGCGTGAGCCGTTGGAACCTCGAATGCAGCAAACCCTTCAAACGAAAGGAGCGACATGAGCACCAATCCCAGCCCAGTGCCGTCCCTGCGGGAGTT
>JBAZIR010000430.1:0-5146 GCA_041651735.1 Verrucomicrobiia bacterium
GTAAAAAGCAAAAGAGCAGTAACAGTGAAAATGGCAAAAGTGTTCATGTTGGAAGACAGCGTGCCAGCGCAAGCCGTCCGCCGCAATGCTCCTTTCAGGCAGTGTTGGCGATTACCAAGTCTTCGGCGCGCGAGGAGCCTTGCCGCCTGAGATAATGCCTTGTGCGGCCATCCATTCGAGGGATTTGGCCTTCCATTCCTCCCACAACGGGCCTTGGCAGCCGTTCAGGCCGTGACCGCCGGATGGCAACTCCAGATAACTCACGGGGACGTTGTGAGCTTTCAACGCCTCGACAAGCTGGCGGCTGTTCTCAGGAGGCACGGCCTTGTCGTCTATCGCGTGGGCCAGGAATGACGGCGGCGTCTTGTCGGTCACTTGCTTTTCGTTTGAGAACAATTGGACCAGCTCCGGCTTCGGGTCTGGGCCGAGCAGATTCGTCTTCGTGAGGCTGTGGGTTTTATCGGCCATGGTGACGACCGGATAGATCAGCACCATGAAATCCGGCCGGCAACTCAATCGGTTGACGGGGTCGGCTGACTTCGGGTCGCCGTCGTCAAAATGGGTGCCTGCCGTGGACGCGAGATGGCCGCCGGCGGAGAAGCCCATGATACCGACGCGCTTGGAATCGATATTCCACAGCGCGGCTTTCGAGCGGACGGTACGGATGGCGCGCTGGGCGTCGAGCAACGAAACCAACGATCGGCCTTGCGGCAGACGATACTCCAGGATGATTCCCGCGATGCCGTGTTCGGTGAGCCAGCGGGCGATGGGGTGGCCTTCGCGCGAGGTCACGTGTCGCATATAGCCGCCGCCGGGACAGATAACGATTGCCGCGCCGTTGGCTTTGGCGCGCGTGGGCAAATAGACGGTGACGGTGGCGTTGGTGGTTTCGAATGTGCCGTCGCCGATTGGCGCTTGGTCGGGCCAGAGTGGTCCCACCTCGATCGGCTGCGGATGCTCGCGCACGCCCTCGGCCTCAACGATGGGCCAACTCGCGCGCAACGGGTCCTTATAGGGACCGATCTTCTCGACGGGGATCGGTTTGAAGCCGAGTTTGAACGCGGGCGAGTTTTTCTTGAGCCGGTAATCGTCCTTGGCGGCGTTGACGAAGAGCGGGTCGGCGACAACGGAGTGCTGATCGTGGCCGGCCTTCTGCCATTCCTCCCAAGAGAGTTTTGCGGATTTCCAGCCGGTGCTGTGCTGGACTGTGATGGGCTGGTCGTGGTGCCAGACGAGGTTGCGGTCGGTCTCGTTCTGTTCGGGACAACGGTCCTGCGAGTAGGTGTAGAGCATCGCGTTGGTGCCCTGATAGCAGACGATGTTGTGGCGGAATTTGTTGCCGACCATCAGCCACGCCTTTTCGATGTCGAGCGCGGGCACGGCCGGATACTTCGCGTAGGCGGGGTTGCGTTGATATTTTGCGAACTCCTCCTTCTTTTTATCAATCAGCCACTGGCTGTGCGCCGGGTCGTGGCCGGACATCTGGAACTGCTGCTTCTCGCAATCAATGATGATGTTGTTCTCGACGATGTTGTCGCGGCCGGCGTGGACGTGAAAGCCGCCGAGCGGAACGCGGGCAACGATGTTGCCATAGGCGTGCGTGCCGCTCTCGTCGTCGTCGAAGTAGATGCCCCAGGCGAAGAGTGGCGAGACCCATTTGCCGCCGCGGCGGCCATGGCCAAGCGTATCGTGGACGTAGTTGTAGCGAACGATCTGACCGCGGTTGTGCCAGTTGCCGCCGTTATAGTAGCCCGCGGTGTCCTCGGTCATGAGGTTGTCGTGGCGGATGTGGTTGTATTCGATTACGCAATCGTTGCCGCCGCCGAAGAGGCCGGAACGGGTGATGTCGTGGATGAGGTTGTGGGAGACGCGCAAGCCGATGCCGCCCATCATGACGCCGTGGCCGTGGGCGTTAAGGACGCCGATGTGATGGAGGTAGTTGTTGTCGGCGTAATGCCCGGCCGGCGTCAGCGTCTCCTTGTCGCCGCCGCGCAGTGTGATGCCGATGTTGCCCACGTCGTAAATGTCGTTGCCGACGACGCCGCAGTTCGCGCCGCCGTCCACGAGTACGCCGCCACCGCCGCCGAGACGCCCGCCCGCCGTGTTGCGAATCGTATTGCCAGCGACGAGGCAGTTTTGCGCACCGCGGAGCGCAACCGCATAGCCGTCACAACATTCCATCGTGAAGCCGCGGATGGTGATCCACGAGGCGTTCGCGCCGATCTCGATCATGTTATCCGTCGTCGGCGCGTAAACATCGAGACCGGCAAGGGGCTTCGGCGGCCAGAAGTAGAGCGTTCGCGTCTGGCGGTCGAGGAACCATTCACCCGCCGAATCGAGTTCTTCAAACAGGTTGCGCACGAAGTAACGGTCACCCGGGCGGATGCCTCCAGGATAGCCTGCGTGTGTCTTCGCGTCGCGAGTCAGCGTGATGAGCCGTTTGTCCTTGTCCACCGACGCGATCGGGACGCTGATGTTCAGCCAGTTGTGCCAGGGGAAATAAATCACCTCGGCCAGTTCCGGATGCGCCCACGTGCGTGCATCGCTGAGTTTGTAGTGAATCTGCCGGGCGGGGTATTCGGGCTTCTCCTTGTACTTGTCTGAGTCCTTCGGTAGCTGGCCGTCCACGTAAGCGAAGCCGCCATTGGGATTTACCGGGTCGCAGTTGGGGTAACGCGCGAGCTGCATCCTCTTTCCATCGAGGAAAAGCTGGCGGAAGTAGTTTGTGAACCCCTGCGCGCCGACGTCGGCCTTAAGGATCGATCCCCTGTGCGGTGCAAAGCCGGTGATCCGTTTGCCGCCAATGAGCAGAACCTTCTCCTTCGGGTACGCCCGGTAGACCACTGGCGCTTTCTCCGTGCCTGAGTCCTCAGCGGCGAGTTTGAACGTCTTCGCCAGCTCGTAGGTGCCCGCGCGGACAAAGACATCCATTTTGGATGTTGGATTTTGGATTTTAGATTGGCGGACAGCGTCGCGCGCTTTCTCGAATGTCGCGAACGGCTTCGCTTTGGTGCCGGGATTGGCATCGTTGCCATCCGTGGCGACGTAGAACGCAGTGTTCTGCGCAGCTTGAACTGTTGCTAAGCTGCCGATGGTGGCAAAGGCCAATAGGGTGATTGTGAATAGTGGACCGTGAAAACGTTGCATATCAAATTTCCTGTCTCTCATTGCTGTAACTTCGTCTGCCGCAGAAACGCCTCGTATTGGGCGAATATCTGGCGTGTGGAACCACGAGGCGCGATGTCTTCCAGCGGCACATCGCGTGGAACAACGGGTGGAAAGGCATCCCAGAGGTTTGCGCAGCCTTCGACACGGTGGCCGGTCAGTTGCTCTGCCAGCGCATCGGTGGTGAGGGCAGCCGCAGGCCAGATATCCAGGCAGCGGTCTTTGTCGGAAAGAAGCGGCTCATTCTCATCCTCGCGCTTGGGCTTGAGTTTGAGGGCGAGGTGCCGGGTGAGGAATCGTCCAATTGCGACATTGCGTGGAGCATCCCACGAATGTCCGCCAGCCATGATGCGGGACTCGAACACTTTCTCAGCGTTTCGTGCGCGATAGACCTGCCGCACCTTGCGGGCGTTTTGGTAAAACAAGTCCGGCGGGAAGAGCGGGTCACCTTCGCCTTGGAATATGAACAATGGCCGCGGCGCGAAGCTGCCCAGCAGATGCCACATCTCCAACTGGCCCACGATACCCGGCAGGATGTTGCAGTGGCAGTGTTTCTTCTCCTTGCGCGCGATGAAATCGAACGTGCTCGGGTAACCGGAGGATGAAAGCACCGCGAGTTCAGGGCAAAGCGCGGCGAGAAACACCGTGAGAGTGCCGCCGCCGGAATTGCCAATAGCCGCAACGCGGCGCGCGTCAACCCGCGGCTGCTTCAGAGCCCATGCGATCCAGCCGAGCGTTTCCATCACGATCAACCCCTGCACGCTGGTGCCGCACGCGAACGGTTTGACACAGTTGGCGTGCCCCATCGGGACGCGCTCACCCTGGCCGAGGTTGTCGGGACAGAGGACCATCGCGCCGCATCGGGTGACGTGGCGGGCCATGCGTTGGTAGCCGTCACTGAGCTTGCCGGCGTTGCCGTGCCCGCAGCACAAGACCACGAGCGGCAATGGCTGGTCTCCCGCGTTCGCTGGCAGGTAAAGCAGCGCCGTGCCGGTCACGCCGGGCCATGAGGTGGAACGCAGCAGTTCGATACGCCCGCCATCGAAGGCCAATTCGCGCAGCTTCTCCGCCTGGATCTTCGGCACCCATTCATCGCGGATGCCAAGGCATTCCTTCGCGACGTGAGTGATAAACTCACGGTCAGCCGGGACGGCCGGGTCGCGCTCCGGCATCCGCAAGCGCGCCTCGGCGAAACGCCGCTCATATCGTTCGAACAGATCGAAAGTCGAACGGGGTGCTCTTGGCGATGGAGAGTCCGCCTGCGCCGTGCGGCTGCTGTTGGCTCCGACCAAGCAACCGGCCCCGACGAGGCCCAGCTTTTTTATCAGATCACGTCGTTTCATCATAGTTACCTTGGGAAGAATCGTTCGCGTTCACCGCGGGGAAACCGAAGAACTTCTCCGGCGTGGTTGCCTGCGCTTGCTCTTGTGCCTGTACGTCGAGAGCAGCGAGCAGAGTGGAAAAGCATATTGAAGCGAACGTGCCTTTTAGCATGTCCAGTCACTTTCTGGCCTTGGCAGGCCGGGTCTTCGGCTTGATGAACATTACCTCGCCACGTTGAATCCATCCCGTCCGCAAGTCCAACCGGAACCAACCTTCGCTGTTCTTCTCGTGGAAGCGTGTAGGGGACCGTTTGCCGAATTCCTTGAGATCGTATTGCGCCCACGTCTTGCCCGCGTCGGTGGAGACGATGATGCCCGTGGCCATCGGTGAAGCGGGCGCGCAATGTGAGGCCAGAAACACGCCATCCTGAACAATCATGTTCCCGGACTCGACTCCCGGGTTGAACAACAGCGTGTGCGCCTTGGGATTGGTGATGTCGGCGGGGTTGCATCGGAAGATTCCGCGGTCGTGAGGCTTCGGACCGTTCGCATCGCTGATCCAGTATATCTTCCCGTCAACGATATTGATGCCACCGCATTTGTAGCGCGTGTTTGATTGAGTCGATATGAGCACCTTCCATTGCCACTTGTCTTGCTTG
>JBAZIR010000431.1:0-5146 GCA_041651735.1 Verrucomicrobiia bacterium
CTCAAAGGCAAGGGTGCCGGCGAGGTGGAGATGCCGCCCCTGAAACTGGTCTGGTATGACGGCGGCTTGCGGCCATCCCGGATCGAGGGCGTGCCCGACGGCATTCAAATGGGCAGCAACGGGCGGTTGCTCATTGGTGACGCCGGTATCATGCTGGGCCTTTACGTCTGGCCTGAAGCCAGACGCCACGACTTTAACAACGCTCCGAAGAGCATTCCGCGGGTCAAGGGCCATTACGCCGACTGGATCGACGCGTGCAAGGCCGGCAAGAAATCCGGCGCGGACTTCGATTGGGCCGGGCCATTGGCCGAGGCGGTGCTGCTGGGCAACGTGCCGCTGCGCATGCAGCTCCGCGAGAAACTGACCCTGAATCGCCTCAAGTGGGATTCCGCCAACCTGCGCTTCACCAACTTGGACGAAGCCAACCAGTTCATCCGCCGCGAGTATCGCGCCGGATGGACGCTCTGACGCGGAGACTAACGCCGCTCAATTTGCCGTACTGATTCGCAGCAAGAGCACGCCGTGCCGTGGAACTGTGGCGGTGAACTGGTTGTCGAACTTGCCCAGGTCGCGCTGCCGCCATAGATCGCGGACGGTTTGTTTGCTGGTGACGCCGATGTCGCTCCACTTGGCGGTGATGGTTTCCGTGGTCTCGCCGCGGTTGCAGAGGCCAGCGGCATGGCTGCCGTCTTCAAGGCGCTTGACCATGAGGAAGGTGTCGTCGGTCAGCTTGACGACGCGCGCACTCTCGCCGAGCGGGTCCTGGTTCACCTCGATGACTTCGGGATTGCAGAGGACGTTGAGCGTGAAGGCGTCGAGCTGGCTCATGTCGCCGCTGTAAAAAAGCGGCGCGGCCATGAGACACCAGAGGGACATGAAGGAATACTGTTCGGTGGGGGTGAGGGGGCAGGGTTTGGGCATTCCTTCGCCGCGCGCGTCGCCGACGTAGCCGATCTGTATGTAGTCGGGATCGTTCCACGCGCCGGGTTTGGACCACTGCCGATACTCGGCGTTCTTGAGGGCGACGGCGAAGATGCGATTGAGTTCCGCACCGAGATCGCCGGCGGTCCGCCAGCAATGCCCGCCGATTTCCGCGCCCCATTGCCAAACGTCGCCCATGCCGTATTGGCAGAGATTAAAGACGACATCGCGTGGCAGTTTCTTGAGAATGCCGCCCATCAGCACGTAAGGCTTCTTCATCATGTCGAGGCTCTTGTCGCCGGCGGCGACCTTGCTGTAGGAGCACCAGTCGTATTTCAGGAAATCGAAGCCCCATTCGGCGAAGAGCTTTGCGTCCTGCTCCTCGTGCTGGTAGGCGCCACAATAGCCCGCGCAGGTGAGCGGGCCGGGCGACGTGTAGATGCCGGCCTTGAGACCCTTGGCGTGGATGTAGTCGGTCATCGCGCGCATATCGGGGAAGTATTTGTTGGGGATGATGTTGCCGGCGGCGTCGCGGAACGGGCCGACACGGAGCGGGTCGGGTGTGCGCTTGGCGTCCGGCGTTGCGTTCATCCAGCAATCGTCAATGTTCACGTAGCTGTAGCCCGCGTCGGCCATGCCGGTCCGGACCATCACATCGGCGGCCTCACGCATCATCACGTCGGTGACGCGGTTGTAGTGGGCATACCAATGGTTCCAGCCCATCGGCGGCGTGAGCGCTAGCGTGTCGCCACTGACGATCTTGAAGTTGCGCGTTGCCGAACCGTGACGGTTCTTTGCGCGCAGCGTCAGCGTGTGCGTGCCGCGGGCGGGCGCGGTACCGGTGATGATGCCGGTCGCTGCGTCGAGACGGAGGCTCGCTGGCAGGCCGTCGGCGGCAAACTCGATGGGCCGCTCGCCAGTGGTCGGGATGCGGTAGATGAAGGGATTGCTAGGCCGACAACCATAGACCTTGGGGCCGTTGATGCGTGGCGCGCGGGGCGGTTTTGGCGTGAGAATGACCTTTTTCTCGGCGGGGGCGTTGACGGTGCGTGGCTTCGCGCCGGCGGCAATGAACTTGGCGTCTGCCCAGTCGGCGTAGTCGAAGTTGTTGCTTTCGCTGACGTGATCCACCTTCAGCAGCAACGAGCGCACGCCCTTGAGGTTGAGGTTCACGGGTTTTGCAGCTTCGCCGCGTTTCATCGCGCCGGAAACCCAGAGCTTCTTGCCGTCGCCGATGATCGTAAAGCAGACGGATGCAGCTTCGTTGGATGCGCTATCATCCACGCCGACAGCGGCGACGAACTTCTCGACCCGCCCATCGAGTTCCAGCCAGAGCGTGCTCAGCGCGCGTGTGCCGATGCCATTCTGGAATTTCTGGCCGGCGATGGAGATCGGTTTGCCGCTGAAGGATTTGTCGGTTTGCGGTTTTCGCCAGCCCTCGAAATGCAGATTGGCGAGGTCGAGGGAGGTGAGGGGGACGGTGTCTGCCGCCTGACACGCGCAGACAAATGTGAAGAGGAGTGCGAAGAGGATGCGCTTCATGGCGCAGATTCTACGCAGCGTCCTGTGAAATGGCACCAGAAATCAAATGCGCTACTTCTTCTCCGCTGCGACGGCGTAGAGGTGGCTTTGCGTCGCGATGAAGATGGTGCCGTTGGCGATGGCAGGTGTGGAGACGATGCCGGAACCGAGGTTGACATTATTGATGAGCTTCTTCTCCTTGCTGGCTGCGAAGATCAGAAAGTCGCCGTCGTCTGTGCCGATATACATTTTGCCGTCGGCGACGACGGGCGAGCAGCAGATCGGCGTTTGCATGTCGTGCATCCAGTGTTTCTTGCCGGTGTCGGCATCGAGGCAGAATATGCGGCCACTATTGTCAGCCGTGAAGAGCAGCCCGTCAGCAATCGCGACGGTTGAGAGGCTGCGGTCAATCTCGTCGAAGATCCAGACCTTGCCCGACTCGGTGATGTCACCGGTCTTGGTTGCGTCAATGCAGACCAATTCTCCACGGCCACGACCGTGCTTTGGGTCCTGGCCGACGGAGGCATAGACGCGGTTCTTATAGAACACCGGCGTGGCAATGCACTCGCTGGGACCACTCTTGCTGCGGTATTTGCCCTCGCGGTGGGCGGCGGCGTTGAGATCGAACTTCCAGACGGTCTTCAGGCGACCGAGGCGCTCGCCGCGCTCGGGCGGGGTCGGCTTCGCGTCGAACGCATAGCAGCAACCGTCGCCCGCGCCGAAGAAAACCAGTTGGCGGCCATTGACGACGCCGGACGACGGCGAGCACCACTCACCGTGGAGGATCTTCGGCCCGACCTTCGCGTCATCGCGGGCGATGATCTTGCCGGTTTTCTTTTCGATCACAATCAGCGACGGGCAGTTCGGGCGGGGGATGACCTTGTGGGTCCGGTTCACGCCGTTGGATGGACAGACGTAAAGGTAGTCGCCGACGACAAGAATGGAGCAGTCGTTGGCGTCCTGCGGCCAGCATTCCACATCGGGGTGCGTGAGCATGTTGACGCGCCAGATGATGTCACCGTCGGTGGGGCAGAGCGGTGTTGTGGGCTTCTCGCCTTCGCTGGCCATGAATTCTGCTTCCTTCCGGAACGGCCCGTCGTTGCCGTTGGTTTCGCCGCGGATGTCCATGCAGAGGACTTCGTCGCGGTTGGAACAGAAGTAGAGGCGGTTGCCTTCGACGACTGCCGTCGAGCAGACGCCGAGGTTGAGACAATCGTAGTTGAACAGCGGGTCTTTCTTGACCACACCCGCAGCCGGGATGAGCAACTGCCAGAGCAGTTTGCCGGTTGCCGCATCGAAGCACAGTTCCGCGCCGCCGCCGCGCGTCGAGTGGTGCTCGTCGTAATGCGTGTCGCT
This sequence comes from Verrucomicrobiia bacterium, assembly GCA_041651735.1. Classification (GTDB taxonomy): domain Bacteria; phylum Verrucomicrobiota; class Verrucomicrobiia; order CAIQCK01; family CAIQCK01; genus CAIQCK01. The sequence goes on from JBAZIR010000431.1 coordinate 3,799, forward strand.
GTTGACGCCGACGAACACTTTGCCGCCGGCAACAACCGGACTGCCATAGCAGTGCGTCGCCATACGCGCGATCCAGCGGACGTTCTTTGTGGTAGCGGGATCAACGTCAGGCACTTTGGGCGAAGTACCCCACTGGGGACCGGCGAGATTGGCGTCGGGGTTCTTGATGCCGCTGCCGAACTTATTGTCGTCAGGCTTCGGCGCTTTGGCATGCGTATTGGTGGTCGTCGTGGTGCCCGGTGCAGATGGAGGCGGAGCTGATTTCACGCCGGGCGAAAACGAGTCCGGCAGGCATTTCTCGTCGGAAACCATGTTGCAGGAGTTGTCGCGGCCCCATCGAGGCCAGTCGGCAGCAACGCCAGCGACGGCAAAACAAGACAGAAGGAGAGCCGACAGTGCAAGCGGGAGTGAAAGGCGCTGTGTATTCTTTGGCATAGATTGAATTCCTGGCTTCGGCATAACGAGAACTGTAAACACCGTAGGTCGCGGGAAGTCGCGAGCCAATGTTAATCCTTGCCGTCTATCCGGCTGCGGAAGTATGGATAGCGTTGCACCGAGTCAGGTTGACGCAGACCGTTCAAGAGACAATGCCATGAAAACCCTTCTCACACGTCGCAGTTTTCTCCAGACCACAGTTGCCACTGCTGCGTTTACGATTCTGCCCGGACGACTGTTCGGTGGTGAGCGGAGGTTATCGGCGAACGACAAGCTCAACATCGCGGGCATCGGCATCGGCGGCATGGGCGCCGCGAATCTGAACGGATTGGCGGGTGAGAATATCGTTGCACTCTGCGATGTGGATCTCGACTACGCCGCGAAGACCATCACCAAGTATCCGAAGGCGAAGGTTTGGACCGACTACCGCGAGATGCTGGAGAAGCAGAAGGAAATTGACGCGGTGGTCATTGGCACGCCCGACCATACGCACGCGGTGATTTCAATGGCGGCGATGCGCGCAGGCAAACACGTCTATTGCCAGAAGCCGCTCTGCCACGACGTGTATGAAGCACGAATGCTGGCGAAGGCTGCGAAGGAAACGAAGGTCTGCACACAGATGGGCATCCAGGGCCGAAGTGGCGAAGGGTTGAAGCTGATTTGCGAGTGGATCTGGGATGGCGCCATCGGCGAAGTGCGGGAGGTGGAATCCTATTGCAGCCTGACGTATTACCCTTGGGGCCACGCCTCGTGGAGCTCCAAGTGGGGCCGCCGACCGGAAGATAAGCCGCCGTTGCCCGAGAAGCTTAACTGGGATCTCTGGCTCGGCCCTGCGCCCGAGCGGGCATATCACCCGGCGTACCATCCGCGGACGTGGCGTTGCTGGTGGGATTTCGGCAACGGCATGATGGGC
>JBAZIR010000432.1:0-5066 GCA_041651735.1 Verrucomicrobiia bacterium
TTTGTAAACGGACTGGCTGTCGTATCGCAAATGGACTCACCGTTAACCTGCATCCATCGGCCAATGGCTTGTAGACGTTCAACGGCGGCATCGGGGAACAGGCCCTCCGGCGTAGGCCCGACATCCAGTAGATAATTTCCACCCTTGCTGACGATATCCACCAGATTCTGAACCAGCGCTTTGGAAGATTTCCAGTTTTTATCCCGGCTCATGTAATTCCATGAGTCATTCATGGTCATGCAGTTCTCCCAGTCGCAATCAAGACCGGTTGCGGGAACAAACTGTTCCGGCGTTTCGAAGTCGCCCTTGTAACCGCCGCCCAACCGGCTGTTGAAAATGATGCCCGGCTGCAATGACAGGAGAGGCAGAAACAGATCAGCCCGTTCTTTTGTCATACTGACCGGCGTATCCCACCACACGACCGCCATTTGACCGTAGTTGCTAAGAAGCTCTTTTACTTGCGGCACAGCAATGGTCTTGAGATATTTATCAAGATCGCCTTTATGGGCCGGATCCCATTCTTTAGGACTCATAAAAGCTCCGCCTGAATGACACCAGTCATGAGACTGCGAATAATAGAACCCGAGTTTTATGCCATGTTTGTGGCAGGCTTCGGCCAAAGGCTTTATCAAGTCTTTGCCATACGGGGTCGCATCAACCACATCCCAATCGGTCACTTTGGAGTCAAACAGTGCGAAGCCGTCATGCTGCTTGACGGTTATCACAATGTATTTTGCACCGGCTTTCTTGGCCATCAGCACCCACGACTCGGGATCGTATTTGACGGGATTGAATTGCTTTGAATACTCCTTGTAGTCGGCAATCGGGACTTCCAGTTGAGGCATCGCCCACTCGCCGTTGCCTGGGGCTTTTCGACCTTTGTGCATGCCATCCATTACTGTGAAGAGGCCCCAATGGATGAACATCCCGAAGCGTGCCTCCCTCCACCACCGCATCCGCGCATCACGCTGCTGTTTTGTTTCGTTGGCATAGGGATCCGGCGATTGCGACGGCGTATTCGATCCTGCTGCAAACAACACTCCGGCCAGCATAATGACGAACAAGACGATTCTCCCCGGAATCGAATTGAGGAAGAGGAAACCTGATTTCCGGCAACCGCCTCGTGCTGATGGCAGCTTTGTTTCCGATGTCGTGCTCATCGGCGGCATTCTCGCTGACCGTCCGGGCGACGCAAGGGCAAACACTCTCCCCGCAACTCTTGTGAATCAATCGCAGCACTCAGCCTTCAGCCCTCAACGGGATCGTGACCGTTCCCAGATCGCCGTGGTCGCCGTCCGCGGCGAGGCAGAAGATTCCACTTGCAGGAAACCCAAAATACCCGTATGGTTTCCTAGGTCATGAACAACCCTGCTGTAAACACACGGCCGCAAGCGGCTCCGACGGATGACCGCGCGCGCATCCTCGCAGGCGCGCGCCAGCATTTCTTTGCGCACGGATTCCGCAGCGTGACGATGAGCGACCTCGCCGCCGAACTCGGCATGAGCAAGAAGACTCTCTATGTTCATTTCCCCAGCAAGACGGCGCTCCTCCATGCGATGATCGATGAGAAGCTCGGCCGTGCTCACGCCGACCTCGCCCGTGCCATGGAAACCGACGCCCCCTTCCCGGGGAAACTGAGGCTGCTTTTAACCACGCTGCGTTCCCACACTTCGGAGATTCAACCCGCGTTCGTGCACGATGTGCGCCGGGACACACCCGAACTGTTCGCGCGCATCCAGCAGGGACGCCGGATGCTTATCTATCGGTTTTTTGCGCGACTGATTGAGGACGGCCGCAAAGCCGGCGCCGTGCGCACAGACATTCCCGTGAAGCTGCTTGTTGAAATGTTGATCGACACTGTGGACGCCGTGCTCGTTCCCGCACGCATCGAAGAACTCGGCATCACACCGCGCACGGGCTTCGAGCAGATCATCAGGGTGTTCCTGGAAGGCATCCTCGTAAGGAAAGGCTGAGCAAGATGAGAACCTGGATTTTCATTCTCCTCTTCGCACTGACGGCAGCCGGCTGCGGACGGAAGCCGGACGACCGGGTGCAGGGTTACGTCGAGGGTGAATTCGTGCATGTCGCGTCACCATTCGCAGGACAACTCGAGACGCTTTCCATTCAGCGCGGTATGCAGGTGAAGACGAACCAACCGCTATTTTCATTGGAATGCGGCCTCGAAACGGCGGTGCGGGACGAGGCCTCGCGCAAGCTGCTTCAGGGCCGCGCGAACCTCGAAGACGCGAAAAAGGGCAAGCGGCCCACGGAACTCGAATCCGCCAAGGCCCAGCTCAAGCAGGCCCGTGCGGCACAGGCGTTCTCGGAGAAGGAACTCAAGCGGCAGGACGATCTCTTCCACCGTGGCGTGAGCACGGCGGAGGAACTTGATCGCGCACGCTCGACCCACGATCAGGACGTGCACCGCGTCGCCCAACTCGATGCCGACCTCCAGACGGCGCATCTCGGCTCGCGTGAAGATCAAATCGCCGCCGCCGAGGCAAACGTGCGCGCCCTTGAGGCAACGCTGGCACAGGCAGAGTGGAACCTTTCGCAGAAACGCCAGAGCGCGCCGCAAACCGGTCTCGTGTTTGACACATTTTACTATCAGGGCGAGTGGGTGCCCGCCGGCAAGCCGGTCGTTTCGCTGCTGCCGCCCGAGAACGTGAAAGTGCGCGCGTTTGTGCAGGAGACGCGCATCGGGACGATCCGTCTCGCCGCACCTGTGCGCGTTTTTGTGGACGGCGTGCGCGAGCCGTTTGCCGGAAAGATCAGCTATATCTCGCCGCAAGCGGAATACACGCCGCCGGTGATCTATAGTCAGGAGAGCCGCAGCAAACTCGTCTTCATGGTCGAAATTCGTTTCGACGCAGCGAGCGCGGCGAAACTGCATCCGGGCCAACCGGTGGACGTGCAATTCTAGATGCGTATGAACAGTGACCTCGCCATTGACGTGCGCGGCATGACGAAGCGCTTCAGCGGTGTCACGGTTGTGAACGACATCGCGATGCAGGTGCGCACGGGCGAAATCCACGGCTTCCTCGGTCCGAACGGCAGCGGCAAGACGACGTTCATTCGAATGCTCTGCGGCCTGCTGCGCGCGGACGCGGGCAGCGGCACGTGCCTCGGCTTTGACGTGATCCGCGAAAGCGAGGAGATCAAGCGCCACGTCGGTTACATGACACAGCGGTTCAGCTTTTGGGAGGACCTGAGCATCGCGGAGAATCTCGATTTCGTCGCGAGGATGTACGGGATCAAGAACCGGAGACAGGTCGTGCTCGATAGCATTGCGAGGCTCGGCCTTGCGGGGCGCGAGCGACAACTCGCCGGCCAGCTCTCCGGTGGATGGAAACAGCGGCTCGCGCTCGCGGCCTGCCTCATCCACCAGCCAAGGCTGCTGCTGCTCGATGAACCAACTGCCGGCGTGGACCCGAAGGCGCGGCGCGAGTTCTGGGAGCAGATTCACCGCCTTGCCGCCGACGGACTCACGTTCCTCATCACCACGCACTATATGGACGAGGCGGAACGCTGCCACCGTCTTGCTTACATCGCCTACGGAAACCTGTTGGCGAGCGGCACCGTTGCCGAGGTTGTTCTGCAGGCAGGACTCACCACATGGGCAGTGACAGGGCCGGAATTGTTCCGCCTCGCGGAGCAGCTCCGTCAAAAGAGTGGTGTGCAGCAGGCGGTCATGTTTGGCACGGCACTCCACGTCAGCGGCGCCGACGCCGCAGCGCTCGATGAAGCGATCGCGCCGTTCCGGACCGCACCGTATGAGTGGACGCGCATCCGCTCGGGACTCGAGGACGTGTTCATCCACCTGATGAACAAATCGAAAGACAACTTCGCGTCATGAGGCACCGTCCCCCATTTTCCCTCGCGCGGCTGTGGGGCATCATCGTGAAGGAGTTCACGCAGATGCGCCGCGACCGGCTCACGTTTGCAATGATGCTGGGCATCCCGTTGCTGCAGCTCGTTCTCTTCGGCTACGCGATCAACTCCGACCCACGGCGCCTGCCCACCGCCATCCTACAGGCCGACCGCGGGCCGCAGGGTCGCACGCTCCTCTCCGCGCTGAAAAACAGTACGTTCTTCACCTTTGTGCGCGAAGTTAAAACCGAGGCCGAAGGCCGCGACCTGCTCGCGCAAGGCCGCGTGCAGTTCGTCATCAACATTCCGCCAAACTTTTCGCGCGACCTGCTGCGCGGCGACCGCCCTGCCCTGCTCGTCGAAGCAGACGCCACCGACCCTGTCGCCACGAGCACGGCGCTCGGATCACTTCCGACGTTGATGAACTCAGCGCTGCAAAACGACCTCAAGGGCACGCTCGATTTTCTCAACAGCACGCCCGGTCCGGTGGATTTGCGCATCCATGCTCTCTACAATCCGGAGGCGATTACGCAATTCAACATTGTGCCCGGCCTCATGGGCGTGATCCTGACCATGACAATGATCATGGTAACTGCGCTCGCGATCACGCGCGAACGCGAACGCGGCACGATGGAGAATCTGCTCTCGATGCCTACGCGTCCCAGCGAAGTGCTCATCGGAAAAATCGTGCCCTACATTCTTATCGGCTATGTCCAGGTTGCTGTCATCCTGGTGGCGGCGCGATTCCTTTTCAGCGTGCCGATACACGGCAGCATCCCGCTGTTGCTCACCGTCTCGATCGTCTTCATCGCGGCAAACCTTGCGATGGGCATCACCTTCTCCACCATTGCAAAGAACCAGCTTCAGGCGTTGCAGATGACGTTCTTCGCTTTCCTGCCTTCGATGCTGCTGTCCGGTTTCATGTTCCCCTTCCGTGGCATGCCGGATTGGGCGCAATCCGTCGGCGAAGTTCTGCCGCTCACCCACTATTTGCGCATCGTGCGCGGCATTCTACTGAAGGGCAACGGCCTCCATGACGTGAATCCCGATCTCTGGCCCATCGCGCTTTTCGCCGCGATCATGCTCGTCGTCGGAGTCCTGCGCTACCGTCAGACGCTCGACTGAGCCGGCCCGGACTTGCGGCGCCGTTTGCGGAGATGCAGCAGCAATCGCGCCGTGTTTGACGAAGGAGTTTC
>JBAZIR010000433.1:0-5064 GCA_041651735.1 Verrucomicrobiia bacterium
ACGCTGGCTCGCCAAGTGTCCCGTGGACTCGACGGCCCACCTGCTTCGTTCGTCCGCCGCCAGGGAGATCGGCGACATCAAGAGCCACATTTACCATCAATACTTTGCCTATGCCCTGATGCAGTCAATCTTGCAGTCCGGCGATGGCCTCTCCCCCAAGACCGCCTTCAAGGTCATCTCCATCTCGGAAGAATACGCCGTGCTCCGGGCGTTTGGCGCAAACGTCACCCGGCAAGCCCTCTTGACCGGCGCCGTTGACGAGATGAGTTGTGAATTTCCCGGCATCGGCAAAACCACTCGTTACTTCGACGCCAGCATCCCCTTCAACGCGGAAGCAGCTCTGCTCGAACAACCGAAACCACAACCCTGACCGCACGCCCCGGTTTCCTACACCGCTGACGTGACACCATGAATATCTTCCACTCACTTCTTGAGCTTCTTGGCAGTGTTCTAACCTGGGACTGGTGGTGGTGGGGTTCGTCGCGAGCGGCGGATGAAATCTGGCCGTTGAAACAGGAGAGCAACACCTCCACTTCCGAGAAGGAACAGGAACAAAAGCCAGGCCGTGCGAAGTTGAATTGGGGCTTTGCCGCGTTTCTGGCGCTGATGCTCGCCGGGATTTATCTCTATCTCCGTTGCCTGTGGAAGTGAGCATGACTTCGCCCTACCCTATTCAGACGCTCTCTTCACAACCGCGGCAATCATGGCAGCTTTCAGGTTGACCCGCTGGAGCGTCGGCGTAAGCTGCAGTTGGGTTTGGGAAACATGAACTGGCTCGATACGCAAACCAAGGAAATCCTGCAGAAGGCGCATGAACCAAAGCTGGCTCCTTCCAAAACCGCAGAATTCGCCTTGGTGTTGATTCAGAGAGGAATGGACCCACAACGGCTTCTTCGCGCCATTTGCCGGATCAATGAATGCAGTGAACCCGCAGCCATTGAATTGATCCATCAACCCCTTCCGCTTGCGATAAACTCCGATCTGAGACAGGAAGATGCACTTTGGGGTCAATTCGAGTTGATCTGCTGTGATGCCATTGGGGTGTTTGTTCGCAGTGAAGTGTTGGAACAAAGCGACGACAACTACATCCACTCCCTATTCCAAACAGTCTTGCATAGCCCGGAGTTCAGGCCGGTGAAGATGCGGATTGTTGCAGTGCCACCAACTGAAGCTGGAAACCGGTTCATTGACCAGTTTCTCGGCATCGCAACTTCAGGATTAGAAGACCTGGTCTTTCCCTTTGGGATTGAGATTTCGTTCAAGAAAGCCCGGATCATGAAACACTGGGCTGGGCGCATCGGGGCACAAGTACAAGTCGAGTCATCCACATGAACTCACACATTGTCGCTGATGGGAGGAAACGACTCAACAAAAGCCCGGAATTCCAAGCGCGGCTGCGTGAGTTGGAGAAGTCCATTCAGTCGCGTTACGCCACTGAACTGGCCAAGGCCTGCTGCATCCGTCGTTTCGTATTGCGGTGGCGCATGATCATCGAGTACAGGCGCGAAAGGCGGAAGCTCGCGCCGTCCTCTGGCTCGCTGTTCTTCAAGACCAGCTCCGAATCGCTTCCAATGAACGAAAGGAACTGATGGCGATTCGGATCATGCCCAAGCAGCCCAAGCGGTTGTTCTTCCTGGTTTCCATCCTGGCCGTTGTTCTTGCCATCCAGTGGGGCTATCCCGCCGTCAATGAAATGCTTTGGCGACCGTCGGTGACCATCGCTACAGATCACTACGTCATATACTCAACAGCAACTCCGGAACAGACCCGCGACATCGGCCAAGTGCTGGAAGCTTTGCATTCAACGTACGCCAGGTTCTTTGCCAGTTTTCCCCAAGTCTCACGCGAACATCCGAAACTCAAACTGAAGCTATTCAAGAACCGCGAGGAGTTCCGTAAATGCAGCAGTGTTGTTGCCTGGGCTGAGGGATACTACGAGCGACCCTTTTGCCGCGCTTATTACAACAACGGATCGAATTCGGCTTTCTGGATGGTTCACGAAGCGGTCCACCAATTGAATGCGGAAGTGACCTCTCTGGGGCTTGCCAAGTGGGCTGAGGAAGGCGTGGCGACCTATTTCAGCACCAGTGTGTATGCTCAAGGCACATTCCATCCGGGCGAGTTGGACCGAAACACCTACCCCCTATGGTGGGTCGAGGAGATGGCGTTGAGCGGGGACATTAACAAGGATATTGCCAACACTTTGATCATTCCCTTGCGCGTCGTTATCACACATCGAGGCGGCCCCAATCTCGACCGGTATTTCAACCTGTATTACATTCATTGGTGGAGCTTGGCACACTTCCTATTTCACTATGAGAACAGGAAATACAGGAGCAACGCGTTGCAGGTGCTTCGTGAAGGAGGGACATTGAAGAGTTTTGAGAAACACATCGGCCCTGTCGCGAAAGTGCAGACTGAGTGGTATCGATACCTGCAAGAACTGCAACGTCAGCTGAACAGTCCATTGCCCCGAAACACAGAGACCAACAAAACCCCGCCGTCCCGCTGACAACTTCAACCTATGAACCCACATATGCGCCAACTGACACGAGCCCGGTGGATGCTCATCATCGTTGCCGTAGGGTTGTTCATCTCGGGCGTCACCATTTGGCCCGCCGTCCCGGAACTGAAGGCGTGCGTCCGGCTGGCATGGGGAGACGCCAGTCCCACGGGAGAGATTCATGCGTTCGTCCTGAAAGCCATCGCGGCCCTCGAGACTATCAACGCCCAGTACCCCTTCCTGCTCTACGCGCATGACTGGCTCGCATTCGCCCACATCATGCTGGCCATCCTGTTTGCGGGCGCGGCAAGGGACCCCGTGCGAAACAAGTGGATCGTTCAATGCGGCTTGATCATGTGCGCCGCAGTCCCTGTGCTTGCGGCAATTTGCCATTCGATACGCGGACTGCCGGGCGGGTGGTTTTGGATAGACTTCGCATTCGCGCCTGGAGCAGCGTTGCCCCTTTGGATAGCCTACAGGGATATCAAGGCTCTCGAACAATCCGGCAAAACATAATGTGCCGACTCATCCCCACAACAAACCAAGGTGCTAGGAGAATCCCATGATGAAACACTACGCGCAGTTCGCACTCGTGGCCGCGCTCGCTTGCTTCGCTCTAAACCAAGTGAGCCTGGGCCAGGAAGCTCCGGCCGGCATGGAGAAGTTGAAATACAATCTGCCCAAGCCGATCCTCACGGGCACAGCGAAGGGTCTGAGAACCCCCAACATCGAACCATCGCGGGGTGGGAAGTCTCGCCCGCCAATCTATGTCCCACCGGGCTGCACGAATCTCTCCGCAAAGAAAAAAGTGACTTCGAGCGACAAGGAGCCGGTCATTGGCAGCCTCGACCTCATCACCGATGGCGACAAGGAAGGCGCCGAGGGCAGCTATGTGGAGTTGGGGCCGGAAAGACAGTGGGCGCAGATCGATCTCGGCAAGACCTGTGAGATATGGGCGATTGTGGTGTGGCACTTCCACAGCGAGGGACGCGTGTATCGCGACGTGGTGGTTCAGATCGCCGATGACGCGGACTTCAGCGCGAACGTGAAGACCGTGTTCAACAACGACCACGACAACTCCAGCGGCCTTGGCATTGGCAAGGACCTCGAATACATCGAGGACCACGAGGGCCGCCCGATTGCCGTCAAAGGCGTCAAGGGCCGTTACGTTCGCCTCTACAGCAGCGGCAACACCTCCAACCAAATGAACCACTACACGGAGGTGGAGGTTTTCGGGAAGTAAGTCAGGCCGGACATCCCGCCGTCTGCCAACGCATTCATAAACACCACAGATGAACACAGATGCACACCATGCACTCGTAGCCGCGCTCGCTTGCTTTGCTCTGAACCAGGTGACCCTGGCTCAGGAAACTCCAGCCGGCATGGAGAAACTGGACTACAGAATGCCCAAGCCGATGTTCATCAGCACGCAGAAGAACTTCGGGAATTGCAATCTTGAGCCATCCCGAGGCGACAAACCTCGTCCGCCAATCTTCGTGCCACAGGGTTGCTCCAATCTCGCGCTGAAAAAGGAGGTGACATCAAGCGGGTTGAATCCAGACATTGGAAGTCTCGACCTCATCACGGATGGCGACAAAGAAGAAGGCGACCACCAGTATGCGGAGCTCAGCCCTGGTCTCCAATGGGTGCAGATAGACCTTGGCAGGTCCTGCGAAATCCGGGCGATTGTGGTATGGCACCGTCATTATGATCCGCGCGTTTACCGTGACGTGATCGTCCAAATAGCCGATGACGCGAAATTCATCGACGGCGTGAAGATCGTGTTCAACAACGATCACGACAACTCCAGCGGTCTCGGCATTGGCAAGGACCTCGAATACATCGAGAACTACGAAGGCCGTCCGATCGCCGTCAAAGGCGTCAAGGGCCGTTACGTTCGCCTCTACAGCAGCGGCAACACCTCCAACCAGATGAACCACTACATGGAGGTGGAGGTTTACGGGAAGTAAGCAGTGCCATCATCGGCCAAGAAAGGCGGGCAACACGCAGCTGGCCGTAACGATCAATCCGTATTGCGTAAATGCGACCGCTCCGATGGCCCAGCCATCCATTGCACAGGTGCCTTCGAAGACACTGTCAGCCGAATGCGTGGCCTTGTAACAGACATAGAGCACGGCTGCAGATCCAAACAAACCCTGGCCGATGATCAGACCGGTGACCTCAAGTGCCGCCCACAGAACACCTGCCTGGAGAAACGATACAATCACCGCGATCATGGTCTCACGCCAAAACCCCCTCAAACCCAAGTCGGCGCCCAGTATCGAATAAACCGGGTTGAGCACAGCCAGCGAAATCGCCAGCGTCCCGAACATGGCCATCCAGAAGATCAGCAGACTATTCATATCCATTCAACGCCCGCCAATTCCTGCGCGGTCAGCAGAAAGACGGTAACTATTGAAGCACCGGCTTCAATTCAGTTTTCGTATGTGATCCTCTCCCGCGTTTTCCTCATGTAATTCACGGTGGCTTGGTAAAGAAAGGCGCCCGTATAGAGGCCAGACAGCAGAATCAACAACAGGTCAACAGGGTTGGAATGGGAC
>JBAZIR010000434.1:0-5055 GCA_041651735.1 Verrucomicrobiia bacterium
CAAGAGTCTTCTTGCCGGCCTTCTTGGCGTGTTTGTGAGCGGGTTGACTCATGTGTTCAAAACGTGATATTGCCGCGAACGGCTGTTCCTTTATGCCAAGCCTGCGGCGGCAAAACAATCTCTTTGCTCACAGGAGACGGCGCTGCCTTGGGGTTGCATGAACACCGTCGTCGGCACGAGCGTCAATGCCAACGCCGTCCAACTGCTCGACTCCTACGCCGATCTGCCGACAGTGATCGCGACGCTGAACAAGTTGATTCAAACGCAGAGGAGATGACCACTAGTCGCCGCTCTGTCATCAGTCACTAAAGATGGAATAGGCCGGTTTCGGGCTGCGGCGTTCCTGTCGCCATCGTTCGAACTCAATGGCAGTGGGGTCGAGGAAGGCGGAGCCGTCGCGAAGCTTGGTCGTTCCGATCAGCGTCGTGTTGTAGGTCTCAGTGCGGCGGCTGCCGGTAGTGGCGTTGACCTTGCTGCCCACATAAACCCAGTCGGGCCGGGCACGGTTGTGCCCATTGAGCACAGCAAACATGATGTGGATGAAACGGATGTTGCCGGTCTCCGGTGTGATGGCGAAGCAAGCAATACAATGCCAGCCAGAATGGCCGTTGTGACTTTCGCCTCCTTTGCCGATCTGGATGGTGGATTTCACTTCCAAGCCCGCCGGCTTGCCCGATTCCTTCACGGAAGGGTTTACAAGGTCAGGATAAGCTTGGTCAGAGTTGTGTTTGTAAGGTGAATTATCGTTCAGCGCGTCGCAAAACACATTCGAGACCAATCCGCTGAAATTGTTGCCTTGGATGTATTCCGGCAATGGCTTCGCCCCGGTCGCGATCAGGTTGGCGTTGATGCTGGCAACGATAGTCTGCGTGGCACGCATTGCCGCTTCGAGATGCCCGCGTTTCAGTCCGGGCGGCAGAGGGACTTGTGGCCGGAAGTAATCCGGGTTGACCATAGGAGCAAGCGTGGTTGTCTCAGCCGCATATGCGACGGCGATGAACTTCGGCAGCGCAAAGCCAAGCGACTTGGCCAATGATTCGAGCACATCAATCGAGAAATTCTCCCGCCCATTCTCAACGCCTGACAGGTATTGGTAGGTGATGCCAACCTTTGAGGAAAGCTGGTCTTGAGTCAGGCCCTTCTGCTCGCGTAACGCGCGCACAAAGCGGCCAATCACTGTCTTGGCATCCATTTCAACTATGGTTGATAACAAAATAGCTGGAAAATGTCTTTCGACTATAGTTGAATTCGTTCGCAGGTGACTGATGTATCGAATCTACCATGCCGACTGTTTTGAATGGCTGCGACAGTGCCCGCCGCAGTCTGTTCATGCCGTTTGCACCGATCCTCCCTACGGACTGCTGGAGTTTTCGGAGAAGGAGGTTGCGAAGCTTCGGGCGGGACGGGGCGGCGTATGGCGGTTGCCGCCGATGATTGGCGGCAGCCAGCGCGATCCTTTGCCGCGATTCACGGTGCTCACCGAGCAGCAGAAACAGGAACTCCGCAAATTCTTCTTTGAATGGGGAAAGCTTCTGCGCCCCGCGCTTGTGCCGGGGGCGCATGTTTGTGTCGCCGGACATCCGATCCTTCAACACCTTGTTCAAATGGCGATGGCCGACGCGGGCTTTGAAGTCAGGTCCGCCATCATGCGACTTTACTATAGCTTTCGGGGTGGCGACCGACCCAAGAATGCCGAACGGGAATTCCCGGAGGTTTGCGTCACGCCAAAAGGCGCCTACGAGCCATGGATGTTGTTCCGCAAGCCGATTGAGGCCAAGACTGTGGCTGAGAATCTCCGTCGTTGGAAGACGGGCGGTTTGCGGCGTCTTGCGCCCGGCAAGCCGTTGCCGGACGCGATTGCCAGCGGAAGGACGCCAGGGCGTGAAGGGGCAATTGCAGATCATCCTTGTCTGAAACCACAACACTTCCTCCGCATCATCGTGCGCGCCCTGCTGCCGTTAGCCGAAGGAATAGTTCTTGATCCCTTTATGGGATCCGGCTCAACGGTTGCTGCCGCAGAAGCGGTAGGCTACGAATCCGTCGGCGTGGAACTGGATCGCCAGTATTATCGCGATGCGGAACATGCGATTCCCCGTCTTGCAGCTTTGTATCCCTCTTTCCTCGGCAATGAGATGGAAATGGAAGCCGACTACGGTTTGTCAGCGACGGCTGATGTGAATCAACTTGGACTCGTCTTGTCAGAAGGAAAAGCACCTTACGGTCGAGTCGACAGAAGAAGGAAACAGTCTTCCCTGCCGAAGACGTCGCCAGGGTCGTTTCCTGACTCTTGACGGATTCATTGCCGGCCATCGGCTGGTCACGGAGATTCTGCTGCGCGAGAGGCGTGACCCCTGCGGTTTCAACGCCGTTGACGCCAACGATCGATTACGGCAGCATCGGCGGTATGGCATTGCGCGAGTCGATTGCGATCCTCTGTCTGTTTCTGGCGGCAGGTTGTTCTACGCCCCAACCGTCGGCGCAACGCGAATGGATTGTTGTCGGCGGGGATGGGAAAGGTTTTGTCTGCCAGCCATCGGGGAAACCATTCACGCCGTGGGGATTCAATTATGACCACGACCACAAGAGCCGGCTGATTGAGGACTACTGGGAAAGCGAGTGGCCGACGGTGGAAGCGGACTTCCGCGAGATGAAAGCTCTCGGCGCGAATGTCGTCCGCGTTCACTTGCAGTTCGGACGGTTCATGGACGGTCCGCATCGGCCAAACGCGCGCTCCCTGGCGCGACTGGGAAAGTTGGTGACGCTCTGTGAAGAATTGGGCCTTTACCTCGACCTCACTGGCCTTGGTTGCTATCGCAAACAGGACACGCCGGCGTGGTATGATGCGATGAACGAGCCTCAACGGTGGCAGACACAGGCGAACTTCTGGCGTGCCATTGCCCGGCAGTGCGCCAGCCGCAACAGCGTCTTCGCCTACGACCTGATGAACGAGCCGGTGGTGCCGGGCGAGCGGCTGGCTCCCGGGACGTGGCTGTATCCGGCTTCGTTGGGCGGTTTCTATTTCGTCCAGCGCATCACGCTCGACGCGGCGGGTCGCGACCACGCCGAGGTGTTTCGCGCTTGGGTTCATCAACTGGCCTCGGCCATCCGCGAGGTGGACCGGCGTCATCTGGTCACGGTTGGCTTGCTGCCCATCACGTCTGGCTACGCTTACGCCGCGGCGGCGGAGATGGACTATGTCAGCGTCCACATCTACCCGGAGAAGGGAAAACTCGAAGAGTCGCTCCAGACGCTCCAGCGCTTCTGCGTCGGCAAACCGGTGGTCGTTGAGGAGATGTTCCCGCTGAATTGCGATGCTGATGAGTTGGGCGCGTTCATCGGGCAGTCCAGGAAGTTTGCCCGCGGCTGGATCGGTTTCTATTGGGGCCGGACACCGGAGGAACTGCGCGGCTCGAAGCAGATGGCGGACGCGTTGACGCTGCGGTGGCTGGAGTTGTTCCAGAAGATCAACCCGAACCGCTGAGTCACCGGACCCCGGCTATCTTGCGTGGCGGGGCCGGCATCGGGTAGTTTTGCAGCGATGAATGATGTTGGAAAAATGCTGGTGCTGGCGGGCGTCGGCGCGCTGCTGTGGCTTGGACCCAAGCTGCCATGGCTTGGCCGGTTGCCGGGTGATCTCTCGGTGGAACGGTCCAATTTCCGCTTTTACTTTCCGATGACCACCTGCATCATCGTCAGTCTGTTGCTCACGTTGGCGGCATGGTCGTTTCGGCGGCACTGAGCGGCAGCGGTTTCAATGATCTCATCATGGCAACACTAGGCATCCGTCGTCCGCGCAACGTGAATTGGTTGCGTTCGGCGGCCATTCTTTATGGCGATTGGGGCACGAGCAAGGCCTATGTCGTCGGTATCGCGTTTGCCCTGGCGGCCTACTCGAGCTTCTGGCCGGTGCTGGCGGTCTGCGTGTTGACGGCAGTGGTAGGGTTCAACTACAGCCGTGTCTGCAAATACTATCCCGACGGCGGTGGCGTTTACTCGAGCGCCAAGGCGCATTCAAAATCGCTCGCGATGGTTGGCGGCTTGTTGCTGTGCGGCGACTACATCGTGACGGCTTCGTTGAGTTGTCTGGATGCATTCCACTACTTCGGGATACACGAGCCGGTGCGCTGGGCGGTGCTGGCGATTTTCTTCATCGGTGCGATCAATTTCTTTGGGCCGAAACACAGCGGCAGTCTGGCGATCATACTGGCGGTGCCGACGACTGTGGTTGTGATGGTGCTGGCGGCTTTTTGCGCGCCTCATCTGGGCACGGCCGTCAGCCAGGTCGGCGCGCCCAGCGGGGGGTGGAATCATAATTGGGTCATCGCCGTCGGCTTGATCCTGACCCTGTCCGGCGTGGAAACGGTGGCCAACATGACGGGTGTCATGGAGATGCGTGCGAGCGGGCCGGGCGAGCCATCGATCGACTCGACGGTCAAGCGCACGATCTGGCCGGTGCTGATCGAGGTGTGCGTGTTTACCGCGTTATTTGCGCTGGCCATGCACGCATTGCCGGGATTGGTGGTGCAGGACGGGCATGTGCTCGCTCCGGATCACGCGACCAATCCCCAGCATCGCGAGTTGGAGGCGTCCATGTTGCGCTACATGGCCGAGGTATTCGCCGGCAACTGGCTCGCGTGGGTCGTCGGTGGGGTGTTCGGCCTGCTGCTGCTCTCGGCCACCAACACGGCCATCGTCGGGCTGGTAAGCGTGTTCTACATGATGGCGCACGACGACGAGTTGCCGCGGCATTTCACCAGCCTCAACCGCTTCGGCGTGCCGTGGATTCCGCTGCTGATCGCCACGCTCGTGCCGATGCTGGTGCTGGACGGCGTGGGCGCTGTCGAAGGGCTGGCGGCGCTCTATGCCATCGGCGTGGTGGGTGCCATCACCGTGGACCTGGGTTCTTCCGCGCTGAATTTCTCATTGCCGATGAAGCGGTGGGAACGCGTGCTGGTGGGCGGCACCGTGCTGGTGCTGGCAGCGATCTGGGTAACGATCGCCGTCACCAAGCCGTATGCGCTGCTATTTGCAACCTTGGTTGTGGGGATAGGTTTT
>JBAZIR010000435.1:0-5050 GCA_041651735.1 Verrucomicrobiia bacterium
CCGCTTTTGCGCGAGCAGGCTGCGGCGCTGGGGTTGCCGTGGCAGATCACCTCTGGCGACCGCCTGCCTGAAACACCTGTTGACTGGCTCCTGTGTCTCAAGAGCGTTCCGCCAGCCCGTTTTTGCCCTGTCGAACGCACAATGCTTTTGGTCCCTGACGATGCCGATCGCGTGTGGGGCCGTTTGCAGCGGTTCGGGCATGTCGTGTCTGTGACTTCGCAGACGCTGGCTTCGCTTCTCGGCGCGGTTCATCCTCGTGCGTGGTTCATGGATGAGACGGAATCCCCGGAATGGATCGAGCACGGTCGGCGGGCACTTGGCGAAGCTTCTCCATCGGTCAGACCTCCGCTGCTGTTGTGGCACGGAACCGACAAGAGCTTGGACGGGCTTCGGACAGTGCGGCCAGTGCTGGAGGCGTTTGCCTGCGAAACCGATGTGGAACTGGTTGTGTTAACCGACCACGCGGCGCGGATGGAACGGTGGGGGCGTTTGCCGGTGCGCCACGTGGCGTGGTCGCCGGAAGCCCTTGTGGCTCTGGCCGCGCAAGCCCGTCTGAGCATCGCGCCAGCCCGGCCGACACTCGCCGACTCGTATTTGAAAAACGCCGGGCGCGTGCGCCGGCTTTTCGCGGCGGGTTGTCCCGCGATTGGCGATGCGCGCGTGGCGGACGTGGTGGAATTCAGCAAAGCCTGCGGCGCGCCAATCGCGCAGACCCATGAACAATGGCTGGCCGCTCTGCGGCAGCTCTGGCACGAGCCCGCGCGTCTCGATGAAATTGCGCGCAGTGGCCACGCACTGATCTGCGAGCGTTACTCGACCGTCCGCACGGCGGCGCAGTGGCTGTGGTTCTTTTCTTCCCAATGAGGATCCGTCCAAAGGCTAAACCGCTTGACTGGGCGCGATACAAGCTCTTCGCGAGCCGCCCGACCTTGTGCGGGGGAGGTGTGGCGCGCAAACCGCTGGCGATTTTCAAGGCGGAACGGCTCGGTGATTTCCTCCTCGCACAGCCGGCGATTCAGCGTCTGGTCGAATCGCACGGCGCGGCGAATTGCACGCTCATCGTTTCACACGCCTGCCGGGCGATTGCAGATCGTTTTTTCCCGGACGTGGAGAAGGTCGAAGTCGTGCTGAAGTTTTCATGCGGCGATTGGGACTGGATTGAAGCCCGACGACAGGCCGAGGCCATTGGCCGGTTCTGTTTCGAGAAGACGGTTTGTCTGACTCATCATCGCAAGCCCGCTCTCTGGTCTGCGTGGACTGCGATGCGCGCAGACAAGAAAATTGGTTTGGTGGAGCATCCTTGGACGGCCTTCGGGGTGCGGCGTGTGGAACGCCGTTACTTTGACGTGCATGCGCCGTATCCGTGTCAAGTGTCGCCGGATGGGGCGACTTGCTTGGAACTGGAAGCTCATGCCGCAGTTCTGAATGCCTGCGACGGCAGCCTCGTCAACGGGTCGGAATTGCGTCCGCGTTTGCAGCGCGGTTCTCGCCAGCCCTTCGCTCCCGTTCCCGTGTTGGGCGTTGTGCCTGGCGCATCTTCGCGGTTGAAGTCGCTGCCGGACGAGTTACTGGGGCGAATCTGTGGCCATCTGGCCGATGCCCGGGATTTCGACGTGTGGTTGATTGGCGAACCCGCCCAGAGCGGCGCATTGGAGCGGCTTCGCGCCTGTTTGGCTAGGACTCTGAAACCGGACAGTATTCGCGTTCAGTGCAAGTGGAATCTGGAGCAATTGGAAGCTGGCCTGGCACAATGTGCGGCCGTGTTGAGCGCCGACACGTTTACGGCTCATTTGGCCACGGCGCTGGACCTTCCTGTTGCCGTCTTGTCAACGGGCGCGCAGCCGGGTGTGTATGGCCCATGGCGGAATTCCGACCGCCAGCGTTGGTTCACACATGAAATGGATTGTCTCGGTTGCGGTTGGCGATGTATTCACGGGAACGCCTTGTGTGTCAAACGGATCGATCCACGCGAGGTGTCTGCGTTTCTGGCAGACGCGTTTGTGAGCTTATGACTCAATTCCTGTTCAGGACTCTTGCCAGACTGTTGACCTCAGACGGTTCTTTGGCGCGCTGTCTGGTGGAACCGGGTGTGTTCAGGAGCGACCTGGATGCAAGGGCCAGGGTTCAGTTGTTCAAGTCGCTGGTTAATTACGTTGAATTCGAACCGCACGCTTACTGCAACCGGACCTGCGTGTTCTGTCCCAACAGCACATTGGACCGGAAAAACAACCGGGAGGTTTTTGACCGCGCTCTTCATCGCAAGGTTCTCAACGAACTCGCGGAGATTGACTACTCTGGCACGGTCGCTTATTCGCGATATTCGGAGCCGCTGGCACGGGAAGAGATCTTCGATTACATCACTGAAGCGCGGCGGGCATTGCCTCGCGCCTGTCTGAAAATCATCACCAATGGAGATTATCTCAGCCACGACAGGCTCCAGCGGCTGCAATCCCTGGGTTTGAACTATCTGGCGGTCAGCATCTACCTGTCCGAAACTGTGGCTTGGTCGCAGCAGACCGCTCTGGAACAGATCGCGAAGTTTTCAAAGCGGATCGGAATCGGATTTCAGATACGCCGAAAGACACGCACCCGTGTCTTTGTTGATTTCACAAAGAACCTGTCCGGCATGAGGATGGACGCTCGCTGTCACGATTTTGGCCCGGGCAGACAAGGTTTCGACCGGGGCATGAGCGTTGCATGGTTGTCGCCTTCCAGCTTCGTGCGCAAGGACCCATGCTTGTTCGTGTTCAGAAACTTCACCATGGACTTCAACGGCAACGTCATGCCCTGCTGCAATCTCCGCAGCGACTATTCCCAGCACGCACCTTTTGTGCTGGGCAATGTGTCGAACGAAACCGTCTTCGATATTTTTTCCGGTCCTCTTTTTGTGCAGTGGAGGCGAACCCTTTCGACGTTCACGCCCAAGCCGCCTCCCTGTAAACATTGCCAGGATGCGCCGATGACAGGGATGCGGGACAAACTCCTGACGGCCGCTTTGAACCTTCTCTCGACCTGATTCTTCTCGCTTGCAGCCTCGCTGGTGGAACGGCGGCCTAACGATGCTCAGGGGATGTGCGCCCGGACACAGCCATCTGGCGTTGATCCACAGCAAAACTCCGCCGGCAACACCGCGCGCAACCGGGAAAGAGACCTCGGGAAACCAGCCGCCTGAAGTTCACCATCGGGCGCCCATTCCAGATGTCGGCCAGCGATTGTTGGGTCACATTACCCATGATCAGGTGCAGGCACGGCAGAACCGAACCGTCCGAAGCAATCTTGCAGACTTTCCAGAGTGCGTTGCAGGATTGGGCGAACGGGAAGTCCATGTCAAAGTAGTAACCGTGCATTGCTGTGTCGGACAATTCCGGCAGCACGACTAACGGCAGGTCGCCAGCCTTCTCGCGGGCTTGTCGCAACTTCTCGCGCAGCAACGGGAGGTCCTCCGCGGCGAGCTCGTTCTGGTAATATTCCCCCTCCATTACGGATGGGGCCACCATCGGCAGGCCTTGGGCGGCGGCAAATTCAGGCGTAAACATCGCGTTGTGCCGGGCGGTGTTCTCAGGTGTGTCAATGATGGGATGCTCGCAGCGCGCGCAGTCGAATCCCAGTGAGGCGATCGTCGCGATGCAGTCATCCAGCACCGCGAGATTGCGCCGGGTAATCATACACGTGCCGCGCAGGAACGGGCGGGGTTTTCCACGCCGGCGGCTCGCTTCGTGAATGGCTTCCACGCCCTCGCGCAACCGCTCAAAGGCGCCTGCCACCCCGCGTATCTCATCATGCACGGCGGGCGGGCCGTCAAGGGACACGGTGACGACGTTGACGCCGCATTCCACGAGCAAGTCCGCCACCTTGGCGAGGCGAGTGCCGTTGGTTTGTACCTCGACAAACAGATGGCGCCGCTTGGCTTCGATAACAAGCGCGTCGAAAGCGGGATAAAGCAACGGCTCGCCGCCAGTGATATAGAGCCGCGGTTTGAAGGCGACGGCTTGGTCAAGTACGCGCACCCAGGCGTCCAACGGCAGGTCTTGCGCTGCGTCATACCAACCCAGTTCTGGCGAAACTGTTGTGACATGACGAAGCTGGGGACACATCAGGCAGTGCAGATTGCAGCGGCGGGTTAGCTCGAAGTTGAGCACTGCAGGCATGCCGCTCCGACCATTGCGCCATGCCCGGTCGAAAGGAATACCCATGCTGGTGCGGCAGGCTTCCCGCAGGACCGTCAGGAGTGTAGCTGGCTGCGTTCAGATTCGCTGGAACGCCTGCCAAGCCTGTCCGACCCTTCGATTTTTCAAACTTTTCATATGGATCGAGATCTTCGCATGATTTGTTACCGTTACCAACAGGGCCGTTTTGCGGTTTTATTCTCTTCTTCTGCTGCAGTCTTGCAAGCTTCTCCGTCCCGGTGATTTGAAGTCTTTTCTCAATCTGATTTGTCAGCCAACACTCGTTTCCCGCTCAAGAGCTTCGCTGGTGGAACGCCTCCAACAACGTCTGCTCGGTTTGGCTGACCATGGATTGAATGCTGTGATGGGAGAGGATTCTCTGCCGGCCTCTTTCTCCCATCTGGCGTCGCCGCGTCTCGTCGGTGAGCAGAGTAACGATTGCCTCGGCGAGGCTTGCGGGATTGTGCGGCTCCACCAGCAAACCTGTGATCCCGTCCACAACCAATTCGGGAATCCCGCCGACGCGTGTGGCGACGACGGGCAAGCCCATGGCCATCGCCTCAATGATGGCATTGGGCGATGCCTCGGAGGCGGACGGCAGCACGAACACCCAGGCCCGGCGCAGCGCCGGGCGGATGTCGGCGGTTGCAGGCAGCAGCTTGATATTCGATTCCAGTGAACTGGATTGAATACGCGCTTCCATTTCCAGTTTGAAGGGGCCATTGCCGATGATCTCGAACTGCGCTTGCGGAAGCCGCGCCGCCACCAGCCGGAGAGCTTCCAACAGGTTCATGGGATCCTTTTCGGCGACCAATCGTCCCACAAAGACGACGGTGGGTTGCGGGTCTTGGGCGGCAGGTTCGGGGTGAAACCAGGCGGCGTCC
>JBAZIR010000436.1:0-4988 GCA_041651735.1 Verrucomicrobiia bacterium
GGCTTGATGGACTCGAGGTCTGGCACAGCCGCCACACGCCGGCGCAGTGCGAGCGTTACCGTGTGTTCGCGCGCGACCGGGGATGTCTGGTCACCGGCGGCAGCGATTGCCACGGACTGGCCAAGGACGAGGTATTGATTGGCGGTGTGCGGCTCGATTACGCTTACGTCGAACAACTCAAGGAATTCCATGCTCGGACTGTTTCAAAAGTTTCGTGACGGCCTCGCCAAGACCCACGACAAACTGATCGGTGAAATCAAGCGCATCGTCACGCGCGCACCTCGCCTCGACGCGGAGTCGTTGGACGAACTGGAGGCCGCTCTCATCGCCAGTGACATCGGTCTGGAAACGACGATGCAGATCATTGAGGAGGTTCGCAAGACCAGCGCGGAGACGCGCGAAGCCGAGGTGGTCAACATTGCGAGGCGGATCATATCGGAGACGCTCGCCAGCCAGCCGGCGACGCTGAAGATGGCAGCGCAGGCGCCGACAGTGGTCGTGCTTCTCGGCGTCAACGGCACCGGCAAGACCACCTCCACGGCGAAGCTCGCTCACCAACTCAAGCAGGACGGGCGCTCCGTGCTGCTCGCCGCCTGCGACACATTTCGCGCCGCGGCGATCGAGCAACTGAAGATCTGGGGCCAGCGCACCGGCTGCGACGTCATCTCCGGCCAATACAACTCCGATTCCGCTGCCATCGCGTTCGACGCGCTGGATGCGGCGATCAGCCGGAAGTGCGATTACCTGCTGATTGACACGGCGGGCCGGCTGCACACGAAGAAGAACCTGATGGACGAGATGGCGAAGTTGCAACGTGTGTTGCGGAAACGGCTGCCTGATGCGCCGCACGAGACGCTGCTGGTGCTCGACGCGAGCACCGGCATGAACGGCTTGAACCAGGCGCGCGAGTTTCACCAGACCATCGGGGTCAGCGGCCTCATTGTCACGAAGCTCGACGGCACCGCCAAAGGTGGTATCGTCGTGGCCATCAACCGAGAGTTGAAGATACCCGTGAAGTTCATCGGCGTCGGCGAACAGGTGGATGACCTGCAGCCGTTCGACGCGAAGGCTTTTAGCGATGCTCTCTTCAGTTGATTTCGATGGTGAGATGATGGAGCGCGCGCTGGCTCTGGCCCGGCGCGCCATGGGACAAACGTCGCCCAATCCGATGGTCGGCGCGGTGGTGGTGAAGAACCGGCGCATCATCGGCGAGGGCTACCATCACCGTGCGGGCGCGCCGCACGCCGAGATTCACGCGCTTAAGGCAGCCGGCGACCGTGCGAAAGGCTCCGACCTATACGTCACGCTGGAACCGTGCTGCACGCACGGTCGCACACCGCCCTGCACCGACGCCATTATTGCGGCCGGCATCCGGCGCGTCGTCGTGGCGGCGGTGGACCCCAACCCGAAGCACAGCGGCCAGGGGCTGGAATTGTTGAAGAAAGCGGACATCAGGGTGGAGGTAGGTGTGCTGGGCGAAGCGGCGAGCCGGCTCAACGAACCGTTTAATAAATGGATTCGGACCGGCATGCCGTTCGTCACCATCAAGGCGGCGATGTCGCTCGACGGCAAGATCGCGACGCGCACGGGCGAGTCGAAATGGATCACTGGCGAGAATTCGCGCGCCTTGGTGCAGGAACTTCGCCGCGGCGCCGACGCTGTCATGGTGGGTTCGGGAACCATCGTCACTGACAATTCGCAACTGACTGTTCACGATGGTGCCATCGATCAGCAGCCGTGGCGTGTCGTTGTGGACAGTCGTGGCCGGGCTGCGTTGGATGCGCGCGTGTTCACGGATGAGGACCGGCTGCGAACGATTGTCTTCACCAACGAGCGCGCCCCGGAGCTGTGGCGCAAGCAGCTCGCCGAACGCGGCGTGACGGTGCTGCCGTGCGCGTTGCTCGGCGATCATTTGGACGTGCGCGACGTGCTCACGCAACTCAGCCAACGCGAAATCATCAACGTGCTGGTCGAAGGCGGCGGGCAGTTGATCGGTGCGCTGTTCGACGCTCGTTTGGTGGACAAAGCGGTCTTGTTCTATGCGCCCAAGATCATCGGAGGCGCGGACGCGCCCACAGCGGTGGAAGGGCAGGGGATCGGGCCGTTGAAGGACGCGATCAGCCTGCGCAAAGTTGAGTGGCGGCGCTTGGGCGAAGATTTTGTTGTCATCGGCTATTGTTGAACCCCGGCGTCTGAAGGTACAAAACCTCGACGCCACAAACCAGGAAGGTCATCCAAAACCATGTTTACCGGACTCGTTGAAGAAGCAGGAGAGGTCGTCAGCGTCAAGCGCGGCAAGAAATCCACCGAGCTGACCGTGCGCGCGGCGACGGTGCATCGCGGGCTGCGCAAGGGCGCCAGCCTCGCCGTCAACGGCGCGTGTCTCACCACCGTCCGCAAACGCGGCGCGCTGCTCGGCTACGACGTGCTGGAGGAAACCCTCCGCGTCACCAACCTCCAATACGTCCGCCCCGGCGATGTGGTGAACCTCGAGCGCCCCATGCGGGCGGACGCGCGGCTCGGCGGGCATTTCGTCCTCGGCCACGTGGATGGCGTCGGGACTGTCCGTCGTTGGGAACAGGTCGGGAAGGACTGGGTGTTGGAGGTGACCGTGCCCAAGCCCCTCATGCGCTACCTGATCTACAAAGGCTCCGTTGCCGTGGACGGCATCAGCCTCACCGTCGCCGACGTGGGCCGCGACTGGATTCGCATCTGGATCATCCCCCACACCCGCGCCGTCACCAACCTCCGCCACTGCCGCGTCGGTACCCACGTCAACCTTGAAGCCGATGTGCTCGGCAAATACGTTGAGCAGTTGCTGTCCACGAGAACCATCCGCCGCGCCAGGTAGGTCCATCTCGGGGCGCAGCCCGGGGTTGGCGCCCATGGGAATGATGCAGTTAGCGTAAAAGGACGCGTTGACATCGTTTGGCGGTGACAGGTATTCTAAGATACGTGTCACCCGAAATTGAAAAACTTTTAGTCATTCAGGATCGCGATAAGCGGCTGATCCAATTGGAACAACAACTCCAGCGCATTCCCGCCGAGCGCGTGGAGATCGAGGAGCGGGCAAAGGCGGCCACAAGCCGTCTGGAGGAGTTGAAGAGCAAGGCCAGGCTGACGGAGTCGGATCGCAAGCAGCTGGAAAACGAAGTGGCCAGCAAGCGGACGCAGATTGACAAGTGGCGTTCGCAGCAGGTGCTGACGAAGAAGAACGAGGAGTATCAGGCGCTGGCGCACGAGGTGTCAAACGCCGAGAAGGCGATTTTCAAGATCGAGGACAAGGAACTCGACTTGATGGACGTCAGCGAGAAGCTCGCGAGTGAGATCAAGGCCGAGCAGCAGGTGCTCAACGACGTGAACACGCAGGCCCAACGGCAGAAGGAGACCATTGGCAAGCGCGAGGCGGCGATGAAGGAGGAGATCGAGAAGCTCAAGGCGGAGCGCGCGACACTTTCGGCAGGCGTGGACGAGTCGTTCTTGAACCGTTACCAGCGGATCATGCGTCATCGGCAGGATGTGGCCATCGTGCCGGTGCAGCACGGCAATTGCGGGGGCTGCCATCTCCAGTTGCCTCCACAGGTGGTGCATCAGGCGAAACGGAGCGCGGAGATGGTGACTTGCGAGCAGTGCGGCCGGATTCTATACTGGTCCGGCGAGTTTGAAGCGGCCACCGGGCACGCAGACTGATGGATCTTTTTCGGAGGAGTGGACAGTCGCTGACTGGCGCGAGCCGGTTGGAGGAAAGTCCGGACTCCATAGGGCAGAATGCCCCGTGAAAGCGGGGGCAGCGCGGGTCAAGCCGCGTTGACGGACAGTGCCACAGAGAACAGACCGCCGCGGCGCGTCGCAAGGCGCGCCGAGGCAAGGGTGAAAAGGTAGGGTAAGAGCCTACCGGGTGATCGGGCAACCGGTCGCCGCACGGAAAACCCCGTTTGGAGCAAGATCAAATAGGGGACTGAGTGGCCCGCTCATGAGTCCCGGGTACTGATCGCATAGACAAATGACTGTCTGAATCCGGCGGCCCTCGCGGGTCGCGGGATAAACAGAATCCGGCTTACAGCTCCTCCGATTCAGCCCGGAAACCGAAGTCCGCCGCAAAGCAGACACTGCGCCGGCGGCACTTCGGTTTTCGGGTTCAGTTTTCGATTGCGGTTTTTCGGTGCTTCGATTCTTTTAACCACATGGAAACAAAGGTTGCGATGTTGCCTTATCCGGTTCTTTTGAACGTAGCCGGACTTCGATGCGTTGTGGTCGGCGCGGGCGCGGTTGCGCAGCGGAAAGCGCAGTCGTTGTTGTCCGCGGGCGCAGTGGTCACCGTGGTCGCGCCGGAGGCGACCGCGCGACTGGAGACGCTTGCGGCCGAGGGCAAACTCCAGTGGCTTGGCGAGACCTATCAGCCGGTTCATCTCGACGGCGCGCGGCTGGTGTTTGCGGCCACGGACGATCCGGAACTGAACCAGCGCGTGGCGGCCGATGCTCGTTCGCGAGGGGCGCTCGTGAACGTGGCCGATCCGCCGGAGGCAGGCGACTTTGCGGTGCCGGCGACGGTTAAGCGCGGCGAGATATGCATCGCAGTTTCGACGGGCGGCGCCAGCCCGGCGCTGGCAAAGAAGCTGCGCGAGCAGATCGAGTCGGTGGTTGGCGAAGAGTATGCGGTGATGGCGCGATTGCTCGGTGAGTTGCGGCCAGTGATCGAGCAGCAGGTGAAACAGCAGAACAAGCGCCAACGGGTTTATGAAGCGATCTTGAATTCGGATGTGCTGGCGCTGCTGCGTGACGGCAATACAGATGACGCGCGGCGGCGATGCACTGAGATTGCGAAAGAGGTTTCGGCGAAGACGGTGGACGAAACGGCATGAACGAGCATGGGCTGATTCTTGTGGCGCTGGTTTTGTATGGGGCCGCGTTTGTCTACGCGCTGTTCCTGCTGGAAGGCCGCCCGCTGTGGGGGAGCTGGGGCCATCGGGCGCTTGTCTCGGCGGGCT
>JBAZIR010000437.1:0-4985 GCA_041651735.1 Verrucomicrobiia bacterium
AGCTGGCGCACCATCGGGTAGTGCTGCGCGCCGATGCCCTCCATCGCCTCCAGCCCGATGTCGCGGCAATGCTTCGCCAGTTCCTCGGTCGGCATCGGATTGAAACACCAGCCCATGATGGACTGGCGAATGCGGCGCTTGGTGATTTTGAAATCGCTCTCCACGCGCGACGCGGCGGCAGCCGGCATGGCGAGGGTGGCGGTGGCACACGCGGCCAGCGTGCCAAATATTTCGCGGCGGGTCAGGGACGGGTTCATGGATGATTCCTTTGGCACTGTAGCACGGTTCGCTGCCGGGCAACTCTCGTCATTTCTGCGGTTTTGCCGGCGGCTCCACCATCGGCCGGACCGTGTGCTTCACCGGCCACGAGGCGCGGTCGGCGCTGCGGTAGAGGCCGATCTCCTCGATGGGGAACCGCTTGAAGCCGAGCTTGAAGGCGGGCGAATCATTGCGCAGTTGGAAGTTCAGCTTCGCAGCGTTCACGAAACGCGGGTCAGTGTCGATCAGGTTGTCCTGAAGCGTGACGAACGGTTTCGCCTTCTTTTCCATGCCGTCCCACTTGCCGCCCCAGCAGACGTTGCGGGCGACGAGGCTGCCGGTGGGCGAGGCGGGGTCGTTGTCGAGGATGCCGATGAGTTTCGGATAGCGCGTGCTGTAGGGTGGCTCGGTGAAACGGATGCCATTGAGCGTGCCTTTCCCACGGCCTTCCTTGATGAGGCCCTCCGGCATCGCGTGCGCCCAACCCATGCCGCGCGCGTCCACGTGGACGGCGGGTTTGCAGTCCACAAAGATGTTGTTCTCGATGGAATTGTCATGGCCGCCGCCGATGAACGCGGCACGCGTGACCTTGTAGAAGAGGTTGCTGGCGATGGTGGTGCCGCAATACATATCGTCGAGATACACGCCGACGCAGCCGCGTCCTTCGAAGCCGTTGATGTGGTGGAGATAGTTATGGCGGATGACCGTGCCGCGCATGGTCCAGTTGCGTCCGGAATAGATGGCGCCGGCATCGTTGCTCTCGTAGCAGACACTGTGGATCTCGTTGAACTCGATGACATGGTCATTGCCGCCGAAACCGATGGCCGTATGCGGCGAGTTCTCCAACAGGTTGTGCGCGGCGCGGTTGCCAACGCCCGTGACCATGATCGCCGGCCGATACATCCGGTTCCAACGGCTCCAGTGATGGACGTGGTTGTTCTCCGCGCAGAGGCCGGCGGGCGTGAGCGTCTTCATGTTGCCGCCGCTGATGCCGATGCCGCCGTCGCCGGTGGCGTAGATGTCGCAACCCACGACGCCGCTGTTCTGGCCGTCACCCACGCGCACCGCCCAACTGCCGACGTTGCGGATGGTGCAGCCGGCAATGAGGCTGTTCGTGCAGCCTTTCATAATGATGGCGTCGTTGCGCGCTGCCTCGAACGTCAGCCCGCGCAGCGTCACATGCGACGCGCTGGTCATTGCCACGAGGTTGGAAATTACTGACACCGTCGCGCAGCTTTTCTCGATGGCGGCGGGCGGCCAGAAGTAGAGCGTGCCGGCATCGCGGTCGAGATACCACTCACCGGGCTGGTCAATCTCGCAGAACAGGTTGAAACCGTAGAACCACTGGCCTTTGCGGTAGCCATAACTGTGGTAAGGCTTCGCAAGCGTTATGATTTTTTTCTCTGCGTCGATGGCCTCGATGCGATGCCGCCCCTCGGCCCAATCCCAAAACCAATAGCCGAGTACCCATGCGTTCTTGTCGCCGACCCATCGCTGCGGCCGGTCGCCGTCGTAAGAGAAGACGCCTTCGTTGCAGCCTTTGGTGCCGCGCACGTCGCGCACGGTCTGGCCGAGCACGTTGGTGATCTTGATGAACCCGTCGTTGGGATATCGCGCCAGCGTCATCGGCTGATCCTTGAAGAAAAGTTCCAGCCCGGGGCCGCCGCCGAGTGAGAATCCGCCTCCCATCTGGCCATAGTCCGTGACGCCGAGGGCGCGCAAATCAGCCTGTATTACCTGCCCGCGCGCCACCGGATCGAGCCGGTTCAACTTCGCCGCGTCGGTCACCGTCTTCCAGCCGGTCACGGTCTTGCCGCCGCTGATGCGCACATGTTCGCCCTTGCGCGCGCGATACACTATCGGCGCCTTGGCGCTGCCGGAATCCTCCGCTGTCAATACGAACGGACGCGCCAGTTCATACGTCCCACCGCGCAACACCACCTCGATTTTGGATTTTGGATTCCGGGCCTTGGATTGTCGTGCCGCGTCGCGCGCGCGCTCCAGCGTCGCGAATGGCTTGGCTTTCGTGCCGGGATTGGCGTCATTGCCATCCGGCGATACAAAAATCTCGGCCGCATGCAGTGTGACCAGCGATGCCAGTAGCGGGGCGATGAGGAGGGATGCCTTGCTTGTCGTCATGTGTTCATCAAACCCGCGGCTGCTCTGATTTTCAACTGCGGATTTCCCAGCTCGTTCCCATGTCGGTCCGGTTCCTGGACCCGACGGGATTCATCAGCTCTGCGGCACGTCTTCCAAATACGCGCCATCTTTCCGCAACTGCGTCTGGAGTTTGCGAATGTCGAGCTTCGCCATGTCCACGCCTGTGTTGAGGGCGAGCGCAGAGCAGGTGCCGACGCCCTGACCCATCACCATGCAGTGCGACTGGAGCCGCACCGAAGCAAGCCCCTCGTGCGTGGACGAGGCACAGCGGCCCACGACGGCGAGATTCGGAATCTGCGCGTTGAGACAGATGCCCAGCGGAATGTGATAACTTTCGCCCACGGGCGGCATCATCTCTGTCTTCTGGTCACTGTGCGTGGTGTAGCCGGTGCCTTTCGGGTCGTGAATGTCTATCATCCAGAAACCGTGGCCGATGGCGTCGGCTTGCTTGACGGCCTTGACGACCATCCGGCCGTCGAGCGTCTTCAGGCCGCGGATACGCCGCGATTCGCGGATGCCGATACCGCAGCCCATCTGCACGATTTCGGCCTGCGCAAAGCCCGGCATTTCGCGCCGCCAGAGATCGCGGTATTGATAGACGTGCCCGCGGGCTTCCGATGAGAGCCGTGTCAGTTCCTCCTCGTTCAACGGGTTGCCGGTGGCGGGGCACATGTTATAGAGGCCGTTGGCGCCCGCCCGCAGATAGTGCATGGCGTGGCGCTCGTTGAACTGCGGGAATTTACCCTGGTCGCGCAACTCCTGCATCATCTTCAGGACGCGCGCTGCCTGCTCGCGAGGAGCGGCTCGGACAGCCGCCACGTCCACACCGCGCAGCTCGAACATCATCGTCATGCCCTGGACACGGCCGTCGCCCTCGCGTCCAAAATCGAATGGCACGCCCGCGTTGGCCGCGATGTCGCCGTCGCCCGTGGCATCAATGAAAATCTTCCCGCGTACGGCCTTGCGCCCGGTCTTCGTGTCCACGAGCACAACGCAGACGCGTCCATCCTCGACAATGGATTCGATGGCAGTCACGTTGCAGATCGTGCGCACACCCCGGTCGCGAAGCATCTGCCAGAAAACGACGCGCATGCCTTCGGGGTCGAACCAATGCGTTTCCGGCCGCTTGGGATAGTCGGCGTAGCGGTGGATGAATTCCCCGGCGCGATCAATCGCCTCCTGGGCGAAACCGTAAATGACCTGTTTCTTCCGGTCGCTGGTGTGCCAGATGTTAACCAGCGCGTTGGTGGCCATGCCGCCGAGGCTTGGCCATCGCTCCAACAAGACCACTTTCGCGCCATGCCGCGCCGCGCAACACGCCGCCGAGATGCCTGCCGTGCCTCCCCCGCAAACGACCACTTCGGCCTCGGCGAGCACAGACACTTTGCGTTCAGGAATGACGACGTGGCTGCCCGCCACGCGCGGCTTCTGTTTCTCCGCGCCGCCGGCCTGCGCGGGCCTGAGCGCCGACAAACCCAACCCGCCGCCCGCTGCCAGCAGAAATTGCCGCCGCGAAGTTGACTTGCCACCACCGTCCGCGCGAAGCGTGTGCGTTTGCTTTTTCATGGTGTTCACCTCATGTCTGCTTGGAACCGTTTCCCGGCTAAGTGGACGTATCGTTGGCCCACTCGTTGATCGGATGTGACGCGCCGCATTCGGGACAGTACATCTCTGGAAACTGCGCGCCACAACGCGGACATGCTCCCTGCGTCTCGAACGCATCGAATGTCTGACGACAGTTGCCGCATCCCCAGAACTCTCCCATCAGTGGCGCGGCCTTGCACGCCGGACAGGCGAACCCCGTCCGCCGCGGCATCTTCGCCAGCCGCAGGTAAACCTGCGCCTGCCGCAGCCCGCCCCAGCAATTGAGCAGAATGAAACCTGCCACAACGCCGGTCCAGATCGAGTGGTTGACGATGGCGAGCAACACAATCCCCGCCACGCCGATGAGCCCGATGATCGCAGCCACCATCAGGCTGCGACCGCGCCCCAACACGAACCAGAGCAGCGACTGCAGAATCTGCCCGCCATCGAGCGGATAGATCGGCAGTATGTTGAAGATCAGCAGGCCGACGTTGATATACCAGATCGCCGTCAACAGCCTGTAAGCATCCGGCGAGTTTTCAAACCAACCGGACGACTGGCTCAGCATGAGAAGACCAGTCAGGACAGGAAAGAGCACCACGTTGACCAGCGGTCCTGCCGCGATGCTCCAGAGCGTCGCGCCGGGACGCGGCGGCGGGCTGACAAACGCCACGCCGCCCAGCGGCCAAAGCACGATCCGCTCCGCCTGGCCGCCCACCTGCCGGCACGCCAGCGAGTGGCCGAACTCATGGAGCAGCACGATCGCGAACAACGCCAGATATTCCAGCGTGTTCCACAGCAGCGACGAATAGTGTTTCGATCGGCTATCAATCTCGATCATTGCCACCAGAAACCACGACCAATGCAGGAATACGTCGATCCCCGCAAACCGGAACAATCGGACGGCCCCTGAGCTACTGGAAGGAACGGTTGCCATATCGTTGAGTTATAGCAGCGCAGCACTCAACCACAAGCGTTTTGGA
>JBAZIR010000438.1:0-4982 GCA_041651735.1 Verrucomicrobiia bacterium
ACCGCTCGTGCTTGTACACGGGGCAGAAGGCGCATTTGTTCCAGTGACAGTGACGAGTGATCCTGAGGAGGATGCTCTCGGCTTCGCTGGGGGGCCGTATGGGGCCGGTTTCAAAGGCAATCATGGTGTCGAAGCCAGTATTGTCCCCACCAGCCCCCGCGTCTGCTCGATGGTCTGGCACAGCCTTTCGGCAGGCACGAGTTTGTTCATTGCTCTCGTCTTCTTCATGTCAGTCCAGTTTGGGTCTTCGAGCCGCATGGGCGTCTCCAGCCAAATGTTGTTAAAGCTCTTCGAGGCGATGCCCGCGATTACGGTTTCTTGCCAACGAAGAAACCAAAGGCTTCAAGTTCCAAAGCCAACTTGCCCTGTACCGGGACGATCCTGGCTCTGTCGGAAACCAACGCGTTGAACTTCCCTGACAGCCCGACGTGCGCTTTGATCTTGCGGTTCGACAAGTTCGCTACGGTAATGATCTCCCCGCCGCCGGCGCGGCGGAGGAATGACAGCACGGCGCCGGGCTGGTCGTTGTCGAGCCAGACGACTTCGCCGCCAGTCAATGCCGGCTCGGTGCGGCGCAACTGGCAGAGTTTCTGGTGAAACGCGAACTCCTTTTTTGCTTTCGGCAGACAGGCGGCCTCCCAGCGAACGGCCCAGCGCGCGTAAATGCTCTGCGCCGACGTGTCGCCAATCTCCTGTCCGTTATAGAGCAACGGCACACCGTCGAGAGTGAAGTTGATCACTGACATGGCATTGGCGCCATGCTCTCCGCAAACCACCTCGGCGTGCCGCATGTCATTGACCCAGTCGTGGTTTTCGGTGAACCGGAGGAACTTGATGCCGCGAGGCCCGTCAGCGTGCTGCTTCTCCCACCGCGCGCGAAGCGACGACGCCGGCTCACCTCGCGAGAAGACGGCAAATGTCGCGCCATACCATGAGAAGCCATAGTTGATGTCGAATGCTTTGAGAACGTTGGCATATCGCTCTCCTTCCGCCAGTATGACGAGGTCGGGGCGGAGCGGTTCAAGCCGCGCGCGAGCTTCTTCCCAGAAATCCAGTGGCACGGCGTCGGCCACATCACAGCGGAAGCCATCCGCATCGAAGTCTTTCACCCAATGCTCCATATTCGCCCAGAGATGCTCGCGAAGCTGTCTGTTGTCGAAGTTCAAGACAGGAAAGTTCCACTCGCCAGTCGAGATTTTTCCCGAGGCGTCGCGTTTAAAAAACTCGGGATGCTTGATCAACACCGACGTTGGCCCGCAGTGGAAGTAAACGAGGTCCATCAGCACGCGCATCCCCAGCTTGTGCGCGGTGGCGATGAACGCGCGCAGATCGCTCTCGCTGCCATATTCCGGGTCCACGCGGTTGTAGTCCTTGATGCGATAGGGGTTTCGCGGGTTGTTCGTGCCCGATGCTTTCTGGCGCGTGCTCCAAAACTCCCGCCGCATGTCGGCGTCCTGAAGCTGGACGGGGCAGAGGTAGATGATGTTCGCGCCGAGTTCCGCCACCGATGGCAGCCGCTTCGTCGCCGCGCGCAACGTTCCCTCCGGCGTGAACCCACGCAGCCACACCTGATACATCACGCCGCGCGTCAGCCAGTCCGGCGATGGGCGGGCCTGACGCGACGCCAGATTCTGTGCCGGCTCACCAGCATAGGCACTGCCCCCCCACAACAGAAGCACTACCATCCATCGAGCGAGGACCTGTTTGGCTTTCATGGAAGAATCTCCGGCAACGGTCTTTCTGAACCCTGTGGAGGACTGAGCCTCGGCTTTGGGTGTCGTCACAGTCATGACAACTCCTTACGCCGTTGGTTGGATGCGTGGGTTGTCATGGCGTGATTTTCAGCAACGTCGCAACCAGCGCACGCGTCTGATCGAGAGTCTGGCGCAGGCTTTCGGCCGAGCGCGCCCGCTTGGGCGCCATTTCAGCCAGCGGCGTGTCGTAGAAATGATCCTGAATCACTTTCCTCGACGCGGTAAACGACGCGGGGCGGGTCCATGGTTTCTTTTCCGAGGACTGCAACCGGCCACCGACCCACTTCCAGTACTCGTCCAATTCCGCCACGTAGACGTGTCGCACCAGCTCGTATTGGTGGGCGCGGCAGTAGCCGTTTTCCGAATTGCCCTTCAACGTCTGCTCCGCGTGAGGATTGATTTGCGGTTTGACGCCGCCGAGTTCGCGAGCGCACTCCAGCCGCTTCATGGTCGCGTGGAGCGAGAAATCATCGCTGAGCGCCAGCAGATCGGCGAGCTGCTGCATGAGGCCCTTGCTCACCGTTTCCATCTGGCGCACGACAGCTTCGTCACCGCTTCCCGTCCGCCACGCTTCCATCGCGACACTGCCGCGCATCAGTGACGCCTTCAGCGCGCGGTTGATGACGGTGCGCGCGATGTCGATCGCGTCGCGCCGCCAGAGTTCGTTGGCGTAGCCGGCGTTTGCCGATTGCGCGATCTGGTCCAGAATCGCCGGCGCCTCGCGCAGCGGGGGAATCAACCGCCGGAGTTCTTCGCCTTGGTTGTGGATTCGATCCTCGGTCAGGTTTGTGTAGTCGGGATTGGTAAGAATTCGGAAGTGTGGGTCGAACTGCACGGCCAACCCCGTCGGTTTTCTACCGACACCGACATGTGTCCAGTGATGTGTGGCCGCGATGGGCAAGAACGACCGCCAGATTTTTTCCATGCTCGTGGCGAGCGCAGGCGCGTAGCGGCCCGCGCAAAAACGGCCTGCGAACGCGTTCGCGTCGAGATGTTCCGGACGCCAGCCGTTGGCAGCGAGATACTCCAGCAGCAGCGTGTTGTTGTGCGAAATCTCAGGCCAAAGCACGAGGCCAAGGCATTGCGCGTCCTGCGCCGCTTCGCCGATGCGCTCCTGCAGGACGCGGTAATCCTCGCGCATCTCACTGTCGGCGGCGAACGCATGGAACACACCAAATATCCACGGGAACTTCTTGTAGGCATCCCACTCCTGATACGTCTTCCTGTCGAGCAGGTCCGCGGTGTAGTCGAGCAAGATCGTGCGCTGCGGATCGAACTCCTTCAGGAGGTTCTGCACGTCCTCATTCTTCCACTTGAACATCAAGTCCCAACTGGCGATCATCAGCGGCGCGTCCGGGTAATGCCGACGCAGGACTTCCTGAATCTTGCGGTAGGCGTGGAGCTTGCGCTGGAGATCCTCACGTTCATTGGAGCCAAAAGTTCGCTCAGCCAGGCCGATGGTGTGAAACAGCCGTGGCTCCCCGAACTCCCGGATGTGCGTCTCGGTCAGCTTCCAGTAAGCATCCCACGTCCGCTCATGCTCGATGTCCCAGATGGCATGGGTGGAGAGCGTGTATCCGGTCTTCTGGTCGCGCGTCACCGGGAAGTCGGGATACTTCTTCATGAACGAACTCGGCGTGTGCGAATACCAGTGTGTGATGGTCCCGGTATCCTCCGGGTGCAACAAGCCGCGCTCGCGAGCGTAAGCGAGCACGCGCTTGCGCAGTTCGCCGCGATACTTCAACGGCCAGAACGAAGTGCGGTCGTCGTAAGAGCGCGGCTTGGCGTCGGGGTCCACGCCGTCGGTCGGCGGATAAGGCAGGCCGAACGCGCGCTGAAAGAGATCGTCAATGCCCGTGCGCAGCATGAAGAGGTTGAGCCGTTTCTTGAGCATCCAATCCAGCTCTCGTTTCCAGTCCTCGAAATCCCATTGCTCGGCTTGAAACCGATGCGGCCCGCGATGGGCGAAATAGCGCAACCCGCGATAGGTGAAACGCGGCTGTTCCAGAATGTCGCAGCCGCCGAGTTCGATGCACGCGCGCTTTGGAATCACATCGCCGTCCCAGAAGTATTCCGCGCCGGCCTTTTTGCGGAAGAAATCGTAAACCGCGTAGATCGTTGAGCGTCCCGCGCCTCCACCGAGGATCAGCAACGTCCTGCCTTCGTGCGGCAGCGACAGGATGCGGTAATCGTCTGTGCCGTAGCGGATGCCGAGGTTCTCGATGCGCGCCTGGAGGATAAGGCGATGAACAACCGGATTCGCCGCGTCGGAACCGATGAGGACGATGTCGCCCGCCGGCAGCTTCCCATCATCGGGGTCTGCGCACGCGACCGTGCGTGGCTTCGCCCCGGTGACCTTCTGCCACATGTCGCAAAAGGCGTCGCCAGCAACGCGATACGCAGGCTCGCCTTTTGATGGGACAACAACTGTGGGCGATGAGGATGCCGCAAAGGCGCTCGATGCCAGGGTGACACCAAGCCCGACCAGTGCGATTCGCAGAAAACGACAACCATTCATATCAGATCTCCTTCTCTTGTTCAGACTGCGCCTTCGTCACACACACGGAAACGCGACGGATTACTTGCCATCCTTCTTAAGCGACCGTTGCAGCAGTGCCGTCGTGTAGAACTCGTAGGACGCAACCTTGTCCGGCACGTCGATGACGTGAACTGTGAACCGTGCGGGCAAGCCGTGTTCCGGCAGATGGTCGCGGAAATAGGCGGCATACGCGCGACCGTAGGCTGTCCGCAGTCGCTCCAATTCGGCGGCGTAGCCCGCGGGATCGCTCAACGGACTGGGCGTTTTCGGCTGGCAGCCGAACACGTGCATCTCGATGAAATCCAGCTCTGTAATCGAGTCGCACACGCCCGCTTCCTTCAACCAGCTCTCCCACGTCTGGAACACGCGCGGAATCTCCTTGTCGGGGTCCATGATGGCCGTGTCAGACAGGCCGAGATTACGCGTGGCCGATTCGCCACCGGTGAGGCCCGCAAGATAAACCTTGAGGTCGCCGTCCGCCAAAGCCTCGGTGACGACAAATGAGAAAACGGGCCGGCTGACTCTGTAATAATAGGTCAACTTGCCACGACGCTTGATGTCGAATGCCATGGGTTCTCCTTTCGATGACTGTCGTTACAGCAACATGCCGCCATCCACGTAGAGCGTGGTGCCGGTGATGTAATCCGATTCGGGCGACGCCAATAGCAGCACCGCGCCGACCACGTCCT
>JBAZIR010000439.1:0-4974 GCA_041651735.1 Verrucomicrobiia bacterium
AAGATCAATCCGGCCATCGAGATTCTCCCATGGGAATACAACATAGACTTCCGGCCACAGAAGGCCGATTTGAAGCGCTACTTCATCCAGCAGTTGCCAGCCGACACAACGCCGCTGCTCACATGGGAGAATGGAAAGAGCTTTGAGATCGACGGTCTGAAAGGATACCTCCGCGACTATTCGATAAGCCAGGTCGGACCGGCAGAGGTCACCCACGCTCAGATCGGGGAGGCCCGCCGCCGGGGAATGAAGGTTTACTCCAACGCCGACACCTTCGTTTGCGGCGCGCAACTCCAAACCGTTCCCTATCATCCGTTCCCCTACCAATGGCACGCGCGATACAAGGCGCTGCAAGCGTATGGCGTGAACGGCACACTGGAGAGTTGGAGCACCGGCTACACCCCGAGTTTCATGACCGAACTGCGCGCGTGGTACTGCTGGAGCGACGCGCCTCCCCTTGAGGACCTGCTCGGCGCGATCGCTGCCCGCAATTTCGGGGCCGATCAAAAACAAAAGGTCATGAAGGCATGGGAGCTGTTCAGCCAGGCGATTCGCCTTGTTCCCGACACCGGTCCGACCATGGGAACCAGCCACGCCATCGGGAATCCCCTCTTCTTCCAGGAACCTCCCGCCCGAACAGCCACGTTCACGCGCTCCTGGACTGATCACGCGAAGTGGATGGGTTATATGGGCGGAGAGATCAATCCTTACTGGCCATTCACCGTTTCCCGACTGGTCTTCTACCCGGACTTCTCAAACCGGACCAACAAAGCCGAACTCTATGCGCGATCCGTTTCTGGAATTCAGGCGGCCCAGGACAAGCGAATCCTGCCCGTCTTTCTGAAATACCTCCGGCTGGCCGCCGAGCGAATGGACGAGGGACTGAGACTCTATCGAACTGCCGCACTTTCAAGCCCGGCGTCAAAACGTCAGTGTGCGCTAAGGGAAGTCATTGTTGCCGAACAGATCCAACGGATGCTCATGAGTAATCACGCCATCCTCGAATTCGAGGACCTTCGCCTCCAGTTGGCAACCGAGCAAGACGCGCAGAAAGCCGCGGCCATCTTGAAGAAGATGAGAACGATTGTGCGTGAGGAGATCGCCCGCACCGAGTTGTCTCTGGTTGCTGCCACCCGTGACTCGCGCCTCGGTTTCCAGTTTGAATGCGATTACGTTTACACACCATACTCCCTGCGCGAGAAACTACAGATTCTGCGCGACACACTGGAAAAGCAACTCGCGGCGACCTGGAGGGCGAATGCCTCACGCGGCCGCTAAACGAGCGCCGCAGGCCAGAAGAAGCTGAGCGACTCGGTCAAGGCGAAGAACCTATTGCAAGCGACGCCCAACAAACCTAAGAATCCATGACGATCGTCGGCGGTATGACATTCGAATCACCAGCCATGAAACCAATCCTCTCCATCCTTGCCGCACTGTTCGTCTCCTCGTTGACCGCGTCGGCGGAAGAT
Source organism: Verrucomicrobiia bacterium (assembly GCA_041651735.1). Lineage (GTDB taxonomy): Bacteria > Verrucomicrobiota > Verrucomicrobiia > CAIQCK01 > CAIQCK01 > CAIQCK01. The sequence goes on from JBAZIR010000439.1 coordinate 1,470, forward strand.
GTCCGTCTGCAACCGCTCAAAGACCTGAACGGCTACTTTCCTTTCAATCCGCCGTCGTCGGTGAGCGAGTGGACTGTGCGGAAAGAGCATGTGCGGCAGCAGATTCTGGTGGCCACCGGTCTTTGGCCCATGCCGACAAAAACGCCCCTCAATGCGGTGATCCACGGCAAGATTGACCGCGGCGAATACACGGTGGAAAAGGTCTATTTCGAGAGCGCGCCCGGTTTCTTCGTCACTGGCAATCTGTACCGCCCAAAGAACATCAAAGGCAAAGTGCCGGCAGTGATGTTCGCCCATGGCCACCGGCAGGATGCGCGTTTCCATCTGACTCCCGAAGACAAGCTGCGCAAGGATATCGCCGACGGCGCGGAGCGTTTTGAGAAAGCTGGACGCAGCACTTACCAGTCGATGTGCCGCCAGCTCGCCCTTATGGGCTGCGTCGTCTGGCAGTGGGACATGCTCAGCGATTCGGACTCGATCCAGTTGTCGCGTGCGCTGGTGCATGGCTTCGCCAAACAACGGCCGGAGATGAACACGACAGAGAACTGGGGCCTCTACAGTCCGCAGGCGGAGTCGCATTGCCAGTGCATTATGGGGTTGCAGACACTCAATGCCATTCGCGGCCTCGACTTCCTGCTCAGCCTGCCCGAGGTGGACCCGCAGCGCACAGCCATCACCGGTGGCAGCGGCGGCGGCACACAGACAATGATCCTTGCGGCCATTGACGACCGCATCAAGCTCTCCTTCCCCGTCGTGATGGTCAGCACCGCCATGCAAGGCGGCTGCACCTGCGAGAACGCGAGTCTGCTGCGCGTGAACACCGGCAATGTCGAATTTGCCGCGCTGTTCGCGCCGAAACCGCAGGGCATGAACAGCGCCGACGACTGGACGAAAGAGATGGCCACCAAGGGCTTCCCCGAGTTGCAGAAGCTCTACGCCGCCTGCGGCAAGAAAGACAACGTCTTCCTCCTGCGTGGCGAGCACTTCCCGCACAACTACAACGCCGTCACCCGTTCCGCCTTCTACACATTCCTCAACAAGCACTTTAAGCTCGGCTTCAAGTCGCCCGTGATTGAGACCGACTTTGAGCCGCTGCCGCCCGCGCAACTCAGCGTTTGGGACGACAAGCATCCAGCGCCGAAAGCCGCCGATCCCGATTTCGAGCGCAAGCTGCTGAAGTGGTTCACTGACGATGCCGGCAAACAACTCCATGCTGCCGCGGTGACGTCGGAAGGCGTGCAGAAAGTCATCCGCCCCGCGGTGGAAGTGATCATCGGACGCACGTTCGCGAACGCCGGCGTCACCGAATGGACACCCAAAGACACCCAGGATCGTGGCGATTACCTTGAAACGACCGGCACGCTGTTTAACAAGACTTACGGCGAGGAACTCAGCGTCGTCTGTCTCCAGCCGAAGCAATGCAACGGCCGCGCCGTCGCCTGGCTCGATGACAATGGCAAAGCTGCGCTCCGCAACGCGGACGGCAGTGTGAAACCCGCTGTGATGAAGCTCGTGAGGGCTGGCGCGACGGTGTTCGCCGCCGATTTGTTTTTCCAAGGCGGTGAACCCGTGAAACAAACGCGGGTCGTGCAGCAAAAGAACGTGCGCGAATTCGCCGGCTACACCTTCGGGTACAACCACGCACTCTTCGCCCAGCGCACGCACGATGTGCTCACCCTCGTGAGCCTCCTCCGCAGCAACAAAGTCGGCTCGCTTCCAAAACCAGAAACCGTTGTCGTCGCCGGATGGGGCAGCACCGGTCCGATCGTCGTCGCCGCGCGCTCTCTCGCCGGCAGCGTGATTGACCGCGCCGCCGTGGACACGAACAACTTCCGCTTTGGCAAGCTGCTCGACTACCGCGATCCCATGTTCCTCCCCGGCGGCGCGAAGTATCTCGATCTTCCCGGTATGATTGCGCTCAACGCTCCTCACCCGCTCTGGCTCGCGGACGAGGGCAAGAAGCCCGAGTTATTCGGCACCAAGTTCGATCAACTCACCACTTTCACTGGCCATGCAGAAGACAAACAAGCCTCGGCCATCGAATGGTTGTTGAAATAATGAACACTAAAGCCTTGCGACAACAAACCTACGCGGCGGCATCCGTTGCTTCCAGCGGTAAAATCTCCAGCGAACTTGGGGGCGCAGGACTGAGCCGCCGGCAGTTCCTGCTGGCGACCACGTTGGCTGCAACGCTTCCCCTGTGTGTCCAAGCCGCGCCCGCTGCATCCCGCGCGGGCACGCGCGGCGTGGTGCTGTATCCGTTCGACTTGAGCCTGCGCGATTGGCCGGAGCGTTGCGCGAAGGCGGGCATCAACACCATCGCGTTGCATGCGGCGCGCCGATTCGACGTGTTGCGTGATTTCATCACCGGCGCGGACGGACAACGCTTCCTGCTCCGGTGCCGCGAACTCGACCTTGCTGTTGAATATGAACTGCACGCGATGGGTGAATTGCTCTCGCGCGAGCTTTACTACAAAAACCCGTCGCTATTCCGTGTGGACGTCAAAGGCAAGCGCAACCCAGATGCCAATTGCTGTCCGCATTCCGCCAGCGCGCTGGACATCATTGCCACCAAGGCCGTGGCGTGGGCGAAGGTCTTCTCGCCCACTACGCACCGTTACTATTACTGGCCCGATGACGGAGCCCAGTGGTGCTGCTGCGAGAAATGCCGTGACTTTTCCGCGAGCGAGCAGGCGCTGCTGGTCGAGAACCACATCGTGAAAGCCCTGCGTCACAAAGTGAACCCTCAGGCGCAGCTTTCGCATATCAGCTACCACCGCACGCTGGCCGCGCCCGTGCGTGTGAAGCCGGAACCGGGCATTTTCCTCGAGTTCGCACCCATCGCGCGCGACTACACCTGGCCCATCACCGACCGCGAAGCGAAGGCGCGCCGTCCGAGCGGGCAGAATCCTGAGCCGTCCACCAACGGGGACTACCTCGACATTCTGGAGGCGAACTTGAAACTCTTCGGCGCCGACACTGCGCAAGTGCTCGAGTACTGGCTCGACGTGTCCATGTTCTCGCGCTGGACGAGACCCGCGAAGAAGTTGCCATGGGACGAAGCCATCTGCCGTGCTGACATCGCCGCCTACCGCGCGCTGGGCGTGCGGCACATCACCACATTCGCCACCTATATCGACGCCGACTACGTAAATCTGCACGGCGACCCACAACCCGTGATCGAAGCGTACGGCGCAGCCCTAGGAAAACCATGAACAAACCAATCGTCTTCCTCTCTTTCGCCTTGCTGCTGACGCCACTGGCCGCCGACGCGGCCCAACTTCAGGCCGGCGTCGCCAAAGTGGACATCACGGACCGCACGGTGCCCGTCAACGACCCGTTGTATGCCAAGGCGCTGGTGCTGCGAGATGGCGCCACCATCGCGGCCATCATCACTGTGGACGCCGTCGCCATTGGCCAGCTTGGCAGAATCAAGAACGACTTCCTCCCAAACGTTCGCGCGCAGCTCCAGAAGGACCTCAACATCGCGCCGTCGCAAGTCCTC
>JBAZIR010000440.1:0-4925 GCA_041651735.1 Verrucomicrobiia bacterium
ACGCCAGACTTTCTTTGTCTGGCGAAGGGCTTGAGCGGCGGCTATCTGCCACTGGCGGCAACGCTGACGACGGAACGGGTATTCGAGGCATTCCTCGGTGATTACGCCGAGCGAAAAACGTTTTTTCACGGTCACAGTTTCACCGGCAACCCGCTCGGTTGCGCGGCGGGACTGGCGAGTCTGGAAATCTTCGAGCAGGAACGGACACTGGAGAAGTTGCAGCCGAAGATCGCGCTGCTGGCGGCAGAGTTGGCGAGATTCCAAACCCTGAAGCCGGTCGTGGCGACACGACAGTGCGGTTTCATCGGCGCAGTGGAAGTCGGACCGTACCCGTGGGAAGCCAAGGCCGGTATTCGCGTGTGCCAGCAGGCGCGAGAAATGGGTGTGCTGACGCGGCCGGTCGGAAACGTGATCGTGATCATGCCTCCGCTGTGCGTGACGGAGGATGAGCTTCGACAAATCTGCGAGGTGCTGCGTCGCGCCATTGCAGCCGCATTGTCATGAATCAAATCGTATTCATCACTGGCACGGATACGGGCGTCGGCAAGACGTTCGTAACGGCAGCGCTGGTGCGCGAGCTGCGGCGGCGCGGCGTCCACACCGGCGCGGCGAAGCCGTTCGCAACAGGCAATCGTGACGATGCGCGGCAATTGCGCGCAGCCATGGATGGCGAATTAACCCTGAAGGAAATCAACCCTGTGTTTTTCCGCCGCCCGTTGGCGCCGATGGTGTCCGCAGATATGGAAGGCAAGCGTGTCCCACTGCGAGTGCCACTGCCAGTGAAACAGTTCGAGTTGCTGTTGGTGGAAGGCGTCGGCGGCTGGCTGGTGCCGTTAACGAAACGCGTGACAGTGGCGGACTGGGCGACACAACAACGATGGCCGATCGTCATCGTGGCGCGCGCGGGTTTGGGGACGATCAACCACACGTTGCTGACCATCGCGAGCGCGCGGTCACGTGGTGTGAGGATCGCAGCGGTGGTTCTGAACGACGTGGACAAAGCCGGCATGGCCACAGCGCGACGCAATGCCACGGTGCTGCGGCGACTGACGCGTCTGCCGGTCCTTGTTTCGATCAAGTCGCTGGCCGACACGTTGCAGAAGGAGGTAAAATGAAAACGTTCAGTGGAAGCATTGCCTGTTCAACAAAGGGCAACAACCATATCCTCGACCTCACCGCCGACCTTCTGAAGCTCGTGGAAGAAAGCGGCGTGCGCACGGGGCAACTCGTAGCGATGGTGATCGGCTCGACAGCCGGGCTGACAACGCTGGAGTTTGAGCCAGGGCTGGCGAACCACGATATCGCCGCAGCCATGGAGCGTGTCGCACCGGAAGACGGCCACTACGTTCACGAAGGCACGTGGGGCGACAACAACGGCCACAGCCACGTGCGAGCCGCACTCATGGGAGCCTCAGTGGCATTGCCGATAGTCGAGGGACGCCTGCCCTTGGGAACGTGGCAGCAAGTAGTGCTGGTGGATTTCGACACCCGGCCAAGAGAGCGCTCAATCGTGGTCACAATCGTCGGCGAGCAGAACAAGCGCGACAACTCCGCACAAACGCCGCCGCCGCGACGGGCGTGAAACCGGCTGGCTTCAACATCAGCCGCACATTTCCTCGATCACGCGCTTCGCCGCTTCAGCCGGATTGGCGGCGGCAAGGATGGGACGGCCGACGACGATGTAATCGGCACCCGCTTTGACGGCATCACGCGGCGTCACAATGCGGTTCTGGTCACCCTTCTCGCTCCATGCCGGCCGAATGCCAGGGCAGACGAGTTTAAAATCCGCGCCAAGCTCGCGCTTGAGAGTGACGGCTTCCCGGGCGGAGCAAACCACGCCATTGAGTCCGCTGGCTTTGACAGAGCGCGCCAGCCGCAGCACTTCGTCCTCAGTGGCCGCCTGGCTGGTGAGAACCGTCACCGCAATGATGGCGGGGCGTACCCCGCCCGTCTGGGAGGCGCCCGTGACGGCGGCGCGCATCATCGCCTCGCCACCGGCAGCGTGAACGTTGAACATCTCGACGCCGAGGGCCGCAGCCGATTCGGCCGCACCGGCAACAGTGTTGGGAATGTCGTGGAACTTCAGATCCAGGAACACCTTGCCACCACGCGCGTGAATTTCGCGCACGACCGCAGGGCCGGCGGCAGTGAAAAGTTGCATGCCAATCTTGAACCAGCGCACGGAATCCGCGAGCCGGTCAAGGACACGACCGGCCTGATCCAAATTCGGCACATCCACAGCAACAATGAGTTCGGTAGGCATGACGGCGAGGTTAGGAGAAATCGTTTGCCGATGCAAGTGGACGCGTGATAGCTTCCGCTCATGTTTCGACTGGCAGCCATTGCAGCAGCCGTTTTTCTTGCCGTTCCGGCGTGGGCACAAATCAACGTCCGTCTGGACTTGGAACGGGATCGATATCTGCTTTTCGAATCCATGGTTGCCACGGTGGAGATCCAGAACTACAGCGCGGGTCCCGTGCAACTGGCGGACCAGGAATCCGCACCGTGGCTCAAGTTCGAGATCACCCGCAGCACTGGCGAGCGGATTGGCATCGTCGGTTCCGGCTTCCTGGCCGGCACTGTGACGCTGGAGCCCGGCCAAACGATAGCCAAGTCAATAAACCTGGTTGCCTACTACCAGATTCGCGAGCCGGGGCGATATCGCATCCGCAGCCTTGTAAAAATAGGCAACCTGGGCAGTTCGTTCGCATCGCGCGAGCAGACTGTTGATGTCGTCGCGGGACGGCAGATGCTCAGCAAGTCGGCCGGCTTCAAGGATGAGTCTGGCGCGGAGGGACTGCGCAACTACGTGCTGCTGGAGGTGCAACTGGGCAGGCAGGTCTGGCTTTATGCCCGCGTCGAAGATCAAGGAGGCACCATTTACGGGGTCATCCCTCTGGGCGAATGGGTCACATTCAGCGCGCCAAAAGCGGACACGGACAGGGACGGCAATTTCCACACCTTGCATCAAGCCCAACCGCGCCATTTTCGCTATTCCATCATCTCGCCGAAAGCCGGTGTGCTGAAACGTCAATCCCTCTCAAACTACAACTCCCTCCCCAATCTGACGCGCTCCGAGGATGGACAGGTGAAAGTCGTCGGCGGCGAGAGCATGGATCGCTCGCCCCAGCAGCCACGGTCTACAAAAACACCCTGAGGTCGTTTCTTCCGCACGACGGCATATCTCCTTGACGTGCGGGCAGCTAACCCCTAATAAAGTGACCGTATGTTGGCCAAAGTTTGATTTATGCCATTGTGGCCAGCAGAAATGGAGAACTGAAAAGATTGGGTAGTCGTTAATACCGGCCGCTGCAAAGCATGCTAAGCAAACTGTTAGGGTTATTCTCGAACGACATCGGGATTGATTTAGGAACTGCAAACTCCGTGGTTTACGTCAAGGACCGCGGCATTGTCCTGAGGGAACCTAGTGTCGTTGCGATCCAGGCTGGCACCAGCAATGTCCTCGCTGTCGGCGAGGAAGCCAAGCGCATGGTGGGCCGAACCCCCGGCAGCATTGTGGCGATTCGACCGATGAAGGACGGTGTGATAGCCGACTTCGAGATCACCGAGAGCATGTTGCGGTATTTCATACGCAAAGTGCACAATCGGCGCTCGATGGTCGCGCCGCGGGTGATTGTGGCGGTGCCTTCGGGTATTACGGAGGTGGAAAAACGGGCGGTGAAAGATTCGGCGACTCACGCCGGCGCCCGCAAGGTCTATCTGATTGAGGAACCGATGGCTGCAGCGATCGGCGTCGGTCTGCCGGTACAGGAACCGGCAGGGAACATGATCGTAGATATAGGCGGAGGCACGACCGAAGTTGCCCTGATTTCGCTGGCTGGCATTGTTTTTAGCCGCAGCATCCGGGTGGCGGGCGATGAGTTGGATGAGGCGATCATCCAATACATGAAGCGTGCCTATAATTTGATGGTTGGTGAACGCACCGCGGAGGAGATCAAGATCCGGGTTGGGTCGGCCTTTCCGCTGGAGCAAGAGATCACGTTGGAGGTCAAAGGCCGCGACTTGGTTGCGGGGCTGCCCAAGACCCTCACCGTCACGTCACAGGAGATTCGCGAAGCACTTTTGGAACCGGTTTCCCAAATTGTCGAGAGCGTGCGTGTCACGCTGGAGCGTTGTCCGCCAGAACTCGCGGCAGACCTCGTGGACCGAGGCATCATGCTGGCAGGTGGCGGCTCGCTGCTGCGAGGCATTGACAAGCTGTTGGCAGAGGAAACAGGTCTGCCCGTTCATATTGCGGACGATCCGCTCAGCGCCGTCGCTGAGGGAACCGGTCGCGTGCTTAACGAACTTCAGTTTCTCGAAAAGATCTCCGCCACCAACCGTATCTAGCCGGCGTCGCGCCGGTCCTGCCGCCCGATGTTGTATTTGATCGCCCGCCGAAGGGACGCGAGAGTCCCCGCCTGAGAAGGCATGTTACGACGAAGCTATTTGGCGTTGCTCGGCACGATTATACTGAGCCTGGTGCTTTACTTTGCGCTGCCCACAGGGCCATCGCTGAGGCTGAGGTCACTGGTCACACAGCTTTTCTCTCCTGTGCTTTCGATGAGCGCCGCCTTGCAACACTGGTGGGACGAATCGCGCCAGGAGGTTCAATCCCGCACCGCACTGCTTCAGCAGAACCACGAACTCCGCGAACAACTCGCCCTCCAGATGCAGGATCGGTTGCGTTTGACCGAGATGGAAGACGAGAACCGCCGCCTCCGTGACATGGTTGGATTCCGCCAAACCGTTGGTCCTCGTCTGAAACCCGCGCACATCACCGGCCGCGACCCGTCCAACTGGTGGAAGACCATCATCCTTGATATCGGCTCTGACCAAGGCGCCACCGAGGACTGCGCCGTCGTGACCACTACCGGTCTCGTCGGTAAAACGGTTGCTGTGACGCGCACGACAACCCGTGTGCT
>JBAZIR010000441.1:0-4903 GCA_041651735.1 Verrucomicrobiia bacterium
CCAGCGCATCAAGTCACCTTGACCAAGCCGTTTTTCATGAGCAAATACGAAGTGACGCAGGAACAGTGGCAGGCCTTGGTGGGCTTCAATCCGAGCCACAACAAGGGCACGACAAACCCAGTGGCGAACATCAGTTGGGACAAGTGTCAGCGGTTTCTCTCCGTGCTGAACATGAGATTGCGCGGTTTGAAGGCATCATTGCCGACTGAGGCGCAGTGGGAATACGCGTGCCGGGCGGGTGGCACTGCCAAGTATTACTGCGGCGACGACGAAAGCGGGTTGGCGGAATACGCGTGGTATTCCGCGAACGCTCGCGGTTCGACGCAGCCCGTGGGCCTGAAGAAGCCGGATGCGTGGGGTCTCTACGACATGAACGGCAACGTCAGAGAGTGGGTCAGCGATTGGTATGGACCGTATCCGAACGGCGCGCAGGAAGATCCTCAAGGCCCGGCTTCAGGAACCTGCCGTGTGTTGCGGGGTGGTGGGTTCGGCAGCGATCACGCCCAACTCACGACGAGCTGCCGCGACAACTTGGCGCCCGATTTCCGTGACGATGACGTCGGGTTTCGGTTGGTTCTGATGACTGGTGGGGCCGCTCCATAGGTGTTGGGGTGTTGCTGCTGGTCTATTGGCGGATTGGGTAAAGGGTTTCGGGATGTCGACTGCAAACGCGCTTGATTTCACCCTCGCATTCCTCCATTACTGCGCCAGAACCAAATACCGAATTTCCCACCATGAACACACTGCTTTTCGATATCGAGACATCTGGGGTTGATTTCGAGTCGCTCGACGAGGCTCAGAAGGAATACCTCATGCGTCCTGCTGAGCGCGAGACGACCGAGGAACTGCGCGCGGCAAGACGCGCCGAGATCATCCAGCAACTCAATCTCTGGGCGCCGACTTCGCGCGTGATCGCCATCGGAATGCTGAACGTGGACACGGGCAAGGGGAAGGTGGTCTATCAAGCCGACGACTTTGAGGAATGGACCAGCGACGACGGGCTGGTGGAGTTTGGCTCCGGCACGGAGGAGGATGTTCTCGGAGAGTTCTGGGACGTGGTGAAACGCTACCAACGACTGGTGACGTTCAACGGGCGGATGTTCGACTGTCCGTTCCTGATGCTGCGCTCGGCGATCCTCGGTGTGAAGCCGTCGCGCAACCTGATGGGCAACCGTTACTCGAGGGATATGGTGGACTTGCTGGAACAGCTTTCGTTCTACGGGGCGTCACGGAAGTTCAATCTCGACTTCTATTGCAGGACGTTCGGCATCGAAAGCCCCAAAGCCGGTGGCATCTGTGGCCTCGATATGAACCAACTCTTTGCCGAAGGCCGGCATCGGGAAATCGCGCAGTATTGCCTCGGTGATTGCAGGGCGACGACGGAGCTTTACAAAAAGTGGCGGGCCTTCCTGAGTTTCGACGAGGCGGACGGAAAAGAGTAGGGGAAATTGCTTGAGCCCGTCGCAGTCGTAACAATGGCTGCGGCCCCTCACCCTGACCCTCTCCCCATCGGATGGGGAGAGGGAAACGTCTTCGCCATGCGGGAGTTCGTCGGCTTTCGGCGTGGCTTGGGATGGCTTGTCATGAGATGACAATGGAATCCTCGATCCAGTGTCGAATGCGGAGAAGGATACTCCCTCGCCCCGTCAGACGGGGAGAGGGTTGGGGTGAGGGGCTGAGGATGTTCAGTCCTGTTGCTGCCCGGATGTTCGCTCATGCAGGGCCTCGCAGATCATCAGCCGCACACCATCGGGGTTCTTCAGCAGCGAGAGGTTTGGGAAGCGCAGCACGAGAATGCCTTGCGCCTTGAGAAACTCATCGCGCTCCTTGTCCCGGAGCTCCTGCGCGGGATCGTTGTGACCGCCGCTGTCGAGTTCGATGTTGAGCCGCGCCTTGCAACAGTAGAAATCCAAGACGTGATGGCCGATCGGATGCTGACGTCTGAACTTGAAGTGGGAGAAGCGCCAGCCTCGCAACCATCGCCAAAGCAGTTTCTCTGCAGGCGTCTGTTGTTTCCTCAACAAACGAGCAATTTGCGAGGACATGGGAAAAGAATGCGGCGTTGTTCAGTGTTCGTGCCGGTCTTTGATACCGGCGCAGTTTACGGTGACGACTTGGCAGTGGAACTTGCTGTCGCGTTTGACCTCATGCCAGGCGCCGGGCTTGACCACGAGCGTGTCGCCGGGAGCGAGCGTGTAGAGTTCGCCCGCCACTTCGATGGTCATTGTGCCTTCGAGCAACGTGTAAATCTCCGTGCCGATCTTGTGGCAGTGCCGCGTCTGTTTGGCACGCTCGGTGAAAAAGGCCAATTCCGTGTCGCGCATCGTCACGACGGGACACTTGGACTGCGGCGATGGCGCGCGCCAGACGATGGCCGGCGCCTCTTGTTCACTGTCGGGGAGAATGTCGGTGACGAGGACTTTGCGGTCGCCACGCGTTTGCAGCGCGGGGTCTTGCTTCGCGGCTTCCTGTGTGATGAGCAGTGCGGGAGTCATGTTTCAAGTCCTGTAGCGGCGGTCTCTGACCGCCGAGTTTGTCATGTCATGGTTGTGCGGCGGTCAGAAACCACCGGTACAGCGCAGCGCTACTTCATTCCATGCCGAGTTTTCCGAGCAATCCTTTCGTGCGAACGACACGGAAGATGTGGCGAAAGAAAACGCCGGAGGCGGTGAGATAGACGACGTTCAATCCAAGCGACCACCAGAACATATGCCACGGCGCCAGGCCGGTCGCGAGGACTTGGCGCATGCCCTCGAAAACGTAGGTGGATGGCAAGGCCCATGCGACTGGCTGGAGCCACGCGGGCAGGATGCTCACTGGATAGAAGACGGCGGAGAGTGGTTGGACCAGAAACGGGATGCCCCAAGCGAGCGCCTCGGCCGCGTGACCCCAGCGCATGATGAGCGCGACCGTAACCATGCCCATCGCCCAGCCCATCAGCATGAGACTCAGTACAAACGGGATGAGTGTGAAGCCGAGTTGGCAGATGTTGAAGGCGTAGAGCGCCCAAGCGAGCGCCGCCAGCACGAGGCCGTTGATGAGGACCTTGATGACGCCAAGGGCGAAGGTGGCAGTGAGAAATTCTCCGATGGTAACAGGCGCGACGAAGATGTTCAGGAGATTTCGGGCCCAGACATCTTCGAGGAAGGAGAGGGTGACACTTTGTTGGGCGCGATAGAGCAGATCCCATAGGATCATCGAGCCGATGAGGAACGTGATGAGCGCGGGCACACGGCTGGAGCCGACCTGGAGCAAGTACGACGTGAGGAATCCCCACACGAGCAGGTCCATCACCGGCCAGAAGAAAATCTCCATGATGCGCGTCCAGCTCTGCCGGTAGAGCAGCAGGTAGCGCAGGAGCAGGGCGGTGATGCGGCGGAGGTTCATTGCGCGGGTTTCTGATCGGAGGATTGGAGTTCGCCGTCGCGGACGATGCGGATGAAGACCTGCTCCAGCGATTGCTGGTTGAACCGGGCGATGACGTCGCGGGGCGGGCCTTCGGCCATTTTGCGACCGTGGTGCAGGAAGATGACCCGGTCGCAGACTTCCTCAATCTCGCGCATGTTATGCGATGTGTAGAGAACGGTGATGCCGCGCTCGCGTTGGATACGGCGGAGAAGTTTACGGACCTTGTCGGCAATGTCGGGGTCGAGCGAGGCAGTCGGTTCGTCGAGCAGCAGGAGTTCAGGGGCATTCAGTAGCGCCTTGCAGAGATGGAGGCGCGTGCTCTCGCCGCTGCTGAGCTGGCCGGTCTTGCGCGTCGCGAGCCGGTCTATTTCGAAGAGCCGCAGCAGTTCCATGGCCTTCGGGCGCCAGTCGTTGACGCCGTAGAGACCGGCAAAGACGCGGAGATTGTCCATGACGCGGAGGTTCTGCGGCAGGCTGACGTAGGCGCTGGAGAAGTTGAGGCGTTGAAGGATCTCCTGCCGGTGGGTGGCGATGTCCTGGCCGAAGACGCGAATGCTGCCGGCCGTCGGCTCAATGATGCCGAGAATCATCTGGATGGCGGTGGTCTTGCCGGCACCGTTCGGGCCGAGCAGGCCGAGGATTTCGCCGCGTTGCGCGGTGAAGCTCAAGCGGTCCACGGCGGTCGTGCCATTGAACGTCTTCAGCAAATCATGGACTTCGATGACCATGCGCCCCTGTTACTCCGTCGGCCGTCGCTGGATTGTCTTGATGAAGTCCGTGGCGGTTTGCAGAACGCCGGCGTCCATCAGAATGCTGATGTGACCGTGGTTGTAACGCTCGATACGCGGCTTGCCCCACGCGCGCCAGAGCTCATCGGTCGTTTCCGGCCCGAGAAATTGGTCGTAGAGCGCCTCAATCAGCAGGATGCGGTCGCGTTCGAGCAGCGGCTGATGGTGTTTCGGCAGCAACGGCGCGGCGATGCGCGCGATGTCTTCCTGCGTCGCGCCTTGTTCGAGAAACGACGCTTTCATCGCTTTCAGGAATGGCAATTCCCAGACCTGCTTGTCGAGCCTCACGGCGGGCGTCATCAACACGGCGAAGTCGAGCTCGCGCTCCACGCAGGCGAGGATGCTGGCGATCCAGCCACCGAGGCTGATGCCCCAGACGCCGACCGGCCCGCGATGGTGTGAGCGCAGCCACCGCAGGATGATGCGCGCCTCGATGACCGCTTGCTGCACGGCCTGGACGGTGTGCGCGATGTTCTCGGTGAGGAAATATTCATTCCAACGGTTTGGCTTGCGGCGGACGTGGTAGGGCAGATTGACGAGCGCGCAATGCACGCCGCGTCGCGCGAGGCGATGGCCAGTGCGGCAGTAGTTGATGTAGTAGGCGATGCTGGCGTTCCAGCCGTGGAGGAAAAGGACAACGGGGCGCTCCAGCGCGTCGTCGCCTTTGCCGACGAAGTAGTTGCCGTTGACGCGATTGTTCACCGTCC
>JBAZIR010000442.1:0-4903 GCA_041651735.1 Verrucomicrobiia bacterium
ATGGTTTCGTGATTTGGGGAGACGTGGCTTACAAGAAATGCACATTCATGTCGCCGGCTTACTGGCGGCAGTATTTCAAGCCGTGGGTCGCGCAGATGATCGCGCTGGCGCACGCGCACGGCCTGCCGGCGATCTATCACGGTTGTGGCAACGTGAAGGCGATCCTGGAGGATTACATCGAGATCGGGTTGGATGCCTACAACCCGCTTGAGGTCAAGGCGGGTCTCGACGCCGTTGAGTTGCGCCGGCAATACGGCCACCGCCTCGGTTTCTGTGGCAACAGCGACATGCAGGTCTGGGAAAGCGGTAACCGCGACGCGATCAAGCGCGAGGTGTTGCGCAAACTCAACGCAGCCAAGGGTGGCGGCCTGATTTTTCAAAGCGATCACTCCGTCTCCAGCGCCGTGTCGGGACAGAGCTACGACTTCGTGGTAAAGCTGGTTCGCGAGTACGGCCGCTATCCGTTGCAGCTTGGTGAATTTGATGAGGCAATATGAAGACACTCCCCCTCCTCGTTATCTGCGTCCACCTGGCTTGTGCCGCCATTGCCCAAGCCGAGCCACCCCGGCAGGTGTATGTGATTTCCAACTTTCACCCGGCCAGTTGCGGTTGGCTCACCGACTGGTCCACCGAGCGGAACTATTGCGCCAATTCCTACCTCGACCACCTCGATCGCGTCCGCGACGACGCCAACTACAATTTCGCGCTCTCCGAGTGCAACAACATGATCGCGATTGCCAACTTCGCGCCGCAACGGTTCGCGGAATTGAAGGAGCGGGTCCGGCAGGGTCGCGTCGAGTTGGTCAATGCGTTCTTTCTGGAACCAACCATCAATCTTTCCGGCGGCGAGGCGCTGGTGAAGATGGGCGTCGAAGGCCTGCGATGGCAGCAGCAGGTCATGGGCGTCCGACCGCGGCTGAGCTGGATGATCGATGTCTGCGGCGTTCACGAGCAGATGGCGCAAATCGTCGCCGGCCTCGGTCTCGATGCGTTGGTTTACTGCCGGCTCAACCCGACCGGCAACACGATGCACTGGCTCGAGTCGCCCGACGGCACGCGGACGCTGGCCATCAGCCCCGGCCACTATCTCGAATGGCGGCCGATGTTCGGCGCGAAAGCGCCGCTGACGGAGAAGCAGTTGCTGTCGCTCGCCGACGACATTCGCATCCGCATCGAACCGCTGGCGGCCGACAAGGACAAGAAGCGTCCGGATGCGGGCGATCTGAAGAGCGCGCCGCGCCGCACACCGGCAGGCGCACCGGTGTTGATCCTCGGTGGCAGCGGCGACTACAGCCTCGCGCCGCTCTGCAAATCATATCCGTCCGAATTCCTGCAACAGTTCAAGAAGGTTGCGCCGGAGTTCGACGTGAAGTTCTCCACGCCGGGCCGTTACCTCGATACGGTGCTGCCCGGCATCAAGTCCGGCGCGATTTCGCTGCCGACGATGCGCGGCGGCACGGAGTTCACCTACAACTCGTTCTGGATTCAGAATCCGGACGTGAAGTTTTTGTATCGTTGGCGGGAACAACAGCTTCAGGCGGCGGAAATGCTGGCGACCATCGCCAGCTTGCGTTCGAATTACGCATATCCTTCCCAGCGCCTCTATCAGGGCTGGCTGGCGCTGTTGCTGAACATGGACCGGAACACGCTTTGGGGAGCCGCCGGCGGAATCGTGTTTGTGCATGACAAATCCTGGGATGCGCAAGATCGCTTCTTCCACCTGAGCAGAGTGGCATGCCGGGTCAGTCGTGACTCCCTTAAATCACTCGCGCCCAAGAAAGATGGTCGCGCGTTGTTCAACCCGCTCAATTGGCAGCGCCATGACCCCGTGTGGGGCGGGGGAAATGTCGTGGGCATGACAAGGCAAGCGGTTTCGGAGCATCGCTGCTTGTTCATGCCCCAAGTGCCGTCGGTTGGAATCACGGCAATCAAGACCAGCGACCAGCCGCCGCCACCGGCGAAGCACATCGAGTTGCCCAAGACCATCGAAACCAAACGCTATTCGGTGCGGCTAGACCCAGCCACGGGCGCGCTCGTCAGTCTCAAGCTGAAACCGTCCGGGCGCGAACTGCTCGGCGGGCCGGCGGATGTCATCGTCGCGGAGCAGCCGAAGAAAAAGATCGGTAATCCCGCCGACCACATGGTGGAGCGGCCCGAACGCAACCGCGTGGCCGACTCGACCCAGACCGCCCCGAAGTTGACGGTCACCACGGGGCCGATTGCCACGGTGGTGGAGGCGGAATCGGTGTTCATCGGCGGCGGCAAGCTGCGGCGGATGATGGTGTTCTACAACGACTACCCCCGGATTGATTTCGAGACGGAGTTGAACGACATCCCCGACTGCACGGTAGTCGTGGCGGAGTTCCCGCTCGCCGCGCCGGTGCGCGAAGTGCGCCGTGGTGTTCCGTATGGTTTCTCGCACGCAGCGTGGTCGGAGCCGAATCCGTCGCTGACCGGCACGGCGAAAGGCGTCACGCCAGCCGTGCGTTGGTCGCATTACCAGATGGCCGGCGCGGGCGTGGCGTTGTTCGACCGGGGCCTTAGCGGACGCGAGTTGAACGGAAGCACGCCGATCATCTATCTCTACAACGCCTGTGAAAAATATCGCGGCTATCCGAACGCCTGGCTCAGCGGCGCGGGACGGCATGTGCTGCGTTACGCACTCACGGCGCACGCGGGCGATTTCACGACCGCGCGAATTCCCCGGATGGCATGGGAGTTCAACGATCCGCCGGTCATGGTGTACGGAGGCGCGCCGGCCAAGGCGATGTCGTTCGTGCAGACCAGCGACAACGTGATCGTCGAGGCGATGCGGCGCGAGGGCGGCGAGATCGAGTTGCGGCTGGCGGAATGCCTCGGCCGCGCTGGCAAGGCGAGCGTGACGTTGAACCTGCCGCACCTCGACGCGGCGCTGACCGATCTGGTTGGCGGCCATCGCGAGCTGTTGCGCGGCGGACCCAGTTACAAGTTTCCGGTGCGCCCGCAGCAGATTGTGACGATGCGGTTCCGGACGAAGACATCCGTGCCGGAGGTGAAACCGTTGATGGAGTGGGACGAGATGGTGCCGGCTAAGAAACGCGAGGCGCTGCATCGTTACCTGCCCGATGTGAAGGGGCATCCGCCGGCGGGCGGACAGTAACGCGGACGAAGAGGCAATCGCATGGACTCCATTTCTGCCAACCCCCTTCTCGGCGTGGCCATGCACGCGGTCGGCGCGACGTTTGCCGCGACCTGCTACACGCCGGAGAAACGCGTGCGCGGCTGGTCGTGGCAGAGTTACTGGATCACGCAGGCGTCGTTCTGTTGGTTCATCCTGCCGCTGCTCGGCGCGTGGCTGACCATCCCGGAACTTGGCGCGGTGCTGCGCGAGGCGCCCACGAGCGCGATGCTCGCGTCATTCGGGTTGGGCGCGGCCTACGGCATTGGCGGCACAGCATTCGGCATCTCCATCCGGCATATTGGATTCTCGCTGACGTATGCCATCGCCGTCGGGCTTTCCAGTGTGCTGGGGACGTTGATCCCGCCCCTCGTCAAAGGCACGCTTGGGGCCACGCTCTCCAAGCCCGGCGCGGAATGGATTGTTGCGGGCATTATCGCCGGCACGCTGGGCATTGCCGGCGCGGGCTGGGCGGGACGGCTGAAGGAGCGCGACCTCAGCGCGCAGGCGATGACCGGACAGTTCTCGCTCGTCAAAGGGCTGCTGCTCTCGCTGCTGGCGGGCGTGCTGTCGGCGGTGTATGGCTTCGCGCTGGAAGCGGGCGAGCCGATTGCGGACGTGGCCAGCGCGCACGGCGCGGGCGTCTGGCGCGGCAACGTCGTCTATATCTTTTCCAACACCGGCGCGTTCCTGACGACCTCGATCTACTGCCTCTGGCTGCACGCGAAGCACAAGACGCTCGGCGAATTGATCGAATTGCCCGCGGGGCAGGAAGAGGCGCGGCTGCCGATGAACTGGGCGATGGCAGTGGTGACCGGCTTGTTCTGGTATGGCCAGTTTTTCTTCTACAACCTCGGCCATGTGCGGATGGGGCATTACAAGTTTACGAGTTGGGCCATCCACATGATCATGCTGGTCCTTATCAGCAACCTCGTCGGCATCCTCCTCCGCGAATGGCGCCAGTGCCGCCGCCTGACGCACCGCACCATCGGCATCGCGCTCACGGTCCTGATCGGCGCGGTGCTGCTGCTGACCTACGGCAACTATCTTGGTGACATAGCCGCAAAACACTAGGAGAGTCGAAACCGTTGTCGGTATCATCGCCTTCGGCTAATCCAATGAAAACAACCCCGCTCACTCGACGCAGTTTCCTGAAACGCACGGCGCTCTGCGGCACAGCCACGGCGTTTCCAAACCTTATCCCCGCACGCTTGCTTGGCGCCGACAGCGCTGTCACGCCGAACAACCGCATCAACGTCGCCATGATCGGCACGGGCCGGCAGGTGTTTTATGCGAACCTGCCGTGGTTCCTTTGGTCCGACGACGTGCAGGTGGTCGCGGTGTGTGACGTGGACGCCTGGCGCATGGAGCAGGCGAAGAAGAAGGTCGAGGGGAATTACGCGAACAAGGCCGGCTTCGGTAGCTACAAAGGCTGCGCGACCCATCGCGACTTCCGCGAGGTGCTCGCGCGCAAGGACGTGGACGCGGTGATGATCTCCACGCCGGACCATTGGCACGCTTGCATGGCCATCGCCGCCGCCAAGGCCGGCAAGGACATCGCGTTGGAGAAACCCATCTCGCTCTCGGTCGAGCAAGGCCGCGCCATCGCCAACGCAGTCAAGAAGAACAAGGTTGTCTGCCGCACCGACACCGAGGTACGTTCGCAACGATGGTTCCAGCAACTTTGTCAGGTCGTCCGCAACCGCCGAATCGGCGAGGTCAAGCGCGTGGTGGTCGGCGTGCCCA
>JBAZIR010000443.1:0-4901 GCA_041651735.1 Verrucomicrobiia bacterium
CGGGCAGTCCCGCATCAGGATGGCCACGCGCTGCTCGACCCGCACCCCGAGTGCGCGCAGGGCGTTGCCCACGCGGTTGACGTTCTCCACCAACTTCGCGTAGGTGATGACCTCGTCGCCGCTCAGGATCGCCGGCTTCTCGCCGCGACCGGCTGCCAGGTGGGAATCCACCAGCACCGTCGCAGCGTTCAACCGTTCTGGAAGTTCAGGCAAAGACATGCGTGTTTTCCTGTTTAATCAAACGGCGCGGATGCTAAACGCAACCTTGGTCCGGCGTCAAGGCGCGGGACCAGCCCCAAGTGGCACTACACTTTCAGTTTCGCCGCGTGCATCAAGTCGTAAACTGAGCCGCCGGATGCCAACGTACTCTTGTAGAGCCGGATCTCATCCACAACGCAGCGTCCGAAGCCGGTATCCGCCTCCGCCTCCAACCGATGGCGCAGCCGTTCGGCGCCACGGGGGCTGCGTACGCGCCCGATCGTCAGGTGAGCCGCGAAGTCCCGTTGCTCACGCGGGAAGCCCATATCCTCCATCGCACCTTCGACATCACGCGCCACGACCGCCAGTGCGTCCCGGCCAGCGCCAACGCCAACCCACACGACGCGCGGCGCGCCACGCTCCGGGAAGCAGCCCATGCCGCGCAACTCCAACTCAAACGCCGCCCGCGACGCCGCTATCAGATCGAGCGACGCTTTGATGTCGTCGAGCCGCCCGTCCGGCGTTTCGCCAAGAAACTTCAGCGTCAGGTGGAAATTCTCCGGCTTCACCCAACTCACGTCGCAGTTCGCCTCCCGCAGCCGCGCCGCCTGTCCGGCGACGGCCGTCCGGACTTCTTCCGTCACATCCACTGCAATGAACAAGCGCATGACAGATAACAACCGTTACAAAACCTTCAGTGCCCGCCGCAGCATATCAAGCGCAGTCTGTGTTACCACAAACTTGAACGCTTCGCGGTCGTAGTGGTAGATCGCCCGCCGCACTTCCGTCCCGCGCGCTCCGGCAACTGCGATGAACACCAAGCCGACCGGCTTCTTCGGCGTGCCGCCTGTCGGACCGGCAATGCCTGTGATGCCAATGCCGAAATTCGTGCCAGCGTGCAGTCGGATGCCCACAGCGAGTTCGCGCGCCACTTGCCGGCTGACGGCGCCGTGCGCCTTCAATGTCCTGCGTTTCACGCGGGCGTCGCGCACCTTCGCTTCATTGCTGTAGCAGACAACGCCTTCCATGAACACGTCGCTGCTACCACTGACATTCGTGATGCGGCTCGCGAGCAACCCGCCGGTGCAACTTTCCGCCGTCGCCAGCGTCAGTTTGCGGCGAATCAAGTCCCGCACGACGATATCTTCCAGCCGGTCGTTTTCGCCTCCAAAGATCATGTCGCCCAACTTTTTGCGAATGCGTCTTTCCAGTTCATTCGCTTGTGCTGCGGCTTTCGGCCCGCGCGTGATCACTCGCACATCCACCTCATTGGGCCGCGCGCAGTAGCCCAGTTCTACGCCGGATCGTCCCTTGACGAGAGGCTCAACCATCTCCGCCACCCAACTCTCCCCCACCCCAACCGTGCGAAGCACCCGGCACGCTGTTGGCGTTGCATAGCCGCGCTCACGCAGCAATGGCATGACGTAGTTGTCGAACATCGGTTTCATCTCGCGCGGCGGTCCCGGCAGCAGAATGATCAGTCGCTGCAAGACGCCACTCTTTGGCTCGCGCATTCCGGGGAGGCTTGACCGATCATCCCGCGTTTCCACCTCCGCGTCCAGCGCCAGTCCCGGCGCGGTGCCGTGATCGTTCGGCAGCACCTTCGCATCTTCCGGCACCTGCGCCTGAACTGCGATGGCCTTCAGCATCCGTACCTTCCTTGCTCGAAAACGCGTTTTGATCCTTTCCAGCACCTCCAGGTTCCGACGCAGTTTTCGACCGAGCAATTTGGCAACCACGTCGCGTGTCACATCATCCGAGGTCGGCCCCAAGCCACCGGTCACGATGACCAAGTCAGCCCGCCGCAACGCTTCGCTCACCGCATCTGCCATCGTTTGGCTATCGTCGCCCACCGTGACAACACGAGTCACGCGTATGCCGAGCGAGCCGAGCCGCGGCGCAATGTAGTTCGGGTGTGTATTGACGACGTAGCCCAGCAGAAGTTCCGTGCCCGTGGCAATGATCTCACAGTCAGCCATAAAAAACCTCTTCCTCCTCATTCATCAGCAGCACCTGTGCGGCGTCTTGGAGTTGTATTTGTGCTCCAGTGTTGAAACATACGCCTGGTCCGCCGGCAACTTTGTGCGCGCAGCGGCGGCCTCGCCGGTCAACTCGCGAATCAACCCGCCCAGCAACAACACTGCCGCGCCAAACCGCCACCACGGCCGTCCCGTGCCGGGATTGGCCAGCACCGGATCAAGCCAGACAGCCTTCGCCTCGCGTAGCACGGCCGGCTTCCGTTTCAGCAGAAGCGCCACCCACTCCTTGATCGAAACCACCAGGATCGCCACCACCAACGCCAGGAACACGCCGGCAACAACCGCGTCGAGCCAGTTGTTGAACATCAGAACCTCCGTCGCGAGCCTCTTGCTGGCTGCGACTTTGCCCCCCGCCAAGTCAGCCTCCAGTTTGTGCGCCATCGAGACGAAGCCGATGCGCGGGTCGGAATGAAACATCTTCTGAACCGCAGCCGTGAACGTGACTGTGATCAGCCACACCATCGGCAATACGGTCACCCAGACGAGCCTCGTCTTGTTCATCTTGATGAGAATCGTGGTGGCCAGACACAGCGCGATCACCGCGAGCAGCTGATTGGCGATGCCAAACAGCGGCCAGAGCGAGTTCACCCCGCCGAGCGGGTCGCGCACGCCCTGAATCAGGAAGTAACCCCATCCGCTCACCATCAACACGCTCGATACAAGGTTGGCGTTGAAACTGCGCGTGTCACCCAGGGGCTTCCAGACGTGACCGAGAAAGTCCTGCAACAGGTAGCGGCCCACGCGCGTACCCGCGTCCAGCGTCGTCAGGATGAACAACGCCTCGAACATGATCGCGAAGTGATACCAGAGGTCGAGCAGTTGCTTTCCAACCGCCTGCGCAAAAATGTGCGCCATGCCCACCGCCAGTGTCGCCGCGCCGCCCGTGCGCCCAAACAGCGTGTGCTCGCCGATAGTCTTGGCAAGTTGGTCCATGTGTTCCACGGTCACGGGGAACCCAAGGCTCGTCACTTGCGCCACAATCGCCGCCGCCTCGCCTTTGACGTTCATCGCCAGATACACGCCCGGCTCCAGCGAGCAGGCCGCGACCATCGCCATGATCGCCACAAAGCTTTCCATACACATCGCCCCGTAGCCGATGGGCCGCGCGTAGCGCTCGCGCGTGATCATTTTCGGCGTCGTGCCGCTGGCGATCAACGTATGGAACCCGGAAATCGCGCCACACGCTATCGTGATGAAACAGAACGGAAACAGTTTGCCCGCCACCACCAGTCCCGATCCGTCCACGAAACGGCTGATTGCCGGCATCTGCATCGTCGGCAGCACGACGAGAATCCCCATCGCCAGCGCCGTGATGGTGCCGATCTTCATGAACGTGCTCAGGTAGTCGCGCGGCGCCAGCAGTAGCCACACAGGCAGCACACTCGCCGCGAGGCCGTAAAGGATCAGCGCCCACGCCAGCGGCTCCGCGCCCAGTGTGAACGCCTTCGACCACGCCGGCGTTTCATAGACAAACTTCCCGCCCCAAACCGCCAGCAACAATAGCACCACGCCGAAGGCCGATACCTCCGCCACCTTGCCGATCCGCCAGAACCGCAGATACGTCCCCATGAGCATCGCGATCGGGATCGTCGCGCCCACCGTGAACACACCCCACGGGCTTTCCGCCAGCGCCTTCACCACCACCAGCCCCAGCACCGCCAGCAAAATGGTCATGATGGCCAGAATCGCCACCAACGCGATGAAACCCGCTGTCGAATTCAACTCCTCCTTCACCATCTGCCCCAGCGATTTTCCGTCCCGCCGCATCGAGCAAAACAACACCACGAAATCCTGCACCGCGCCGCCCAGTACCACGCCAATCAGAATCCATAATGTCCCCGGCAAATAACCAAACTGCGCCGCCAACACCGGCCCCACCAGCGGCCCCGGCCCGCTGATCGCCGCAAAATGATGACCGAATACGATCCAAGGGTTGGTCTTCACGAAATCCCGCCCGTCATCATGCGCTTCCGCCGGCGTCGCCCGCAGATCGTTCAACGCCAACACGCGCGCCGCAATCCACTTTGAGTAGAACCGATAGCCGATCGTATAGGTGCACAAAGCCGCGACGATGATCCAAGCCGCGTTGAGCGGTTCCCCGCGCTGGAAGGCCACCGTGAAGTAGCCGAACGCTCCGAGCGCCGCCACGCCACCCCATGCAAGCCATTTCAAAATCGTTTTCATTGTTGGATTGTTCGCACTCTACGACTCGCGCACCGCGGGTCAACGACAGCCGCAGACCGGCACTAACTGCTTCCCGCCTCCGCCGCGCGTTCCGATCGTTTACGCTGCTGTTTCCTGGCCCGAACCTTCGCCCGGCCCTGTGCCGTAAGCATACGCAGCAGTCGGTCCCACACCTCCATGACGGCAAGAACCTTGAATGCGCCCCAGGGTGACAACGGCGGTGCATAGTGTTGCGTCCTGCCGTCGCGGATGGCGCGAAACACTGACAACGTGTCTTTCTCCGCATCCACCAGCGTGTGATTCTTCCCAAACATGAACAACTCGTGCGCGTCGCTCGTGCCGACAAACGGCAGCCCGCGATCCTTCGCCACAAGCTCCGCCTTGCGGTTAAAATTCAGTCCCCGCATGTGCATGTGGCAGTATTCCACCGCATCCCATAGGTCCAGATGATCGAAAAACTTTTGCCGCAAACACGACGTC